>JAKOSN010000028.1 GCA_029777335.1 Planctomycetota bacterium | reverse complement strand
TCGTACTTTTGTGCCCCATGGCCGGGAAAAACCACGCTTTGGGTACATGGACAGCTTCGCGCTTGAGCCCAGGAATGGCTCCGCCTGGCGGGGGAGTGCCAGGGATTTGCCTGTGGGGCAAGGGTGGAAACGGCCCACACCTGGAGGGCGCGATTTCTCCCTGTGGGTGGGGAACCTCGACACCGATCCCAAATGGTGGTCCCGACAGGATCCGGCCAAACTGTCGGTGCGCGACGTTTTCTTCGAGTTCCTGCCGCCTCGCGATATTCGCGAGCCGTTTCACAAACAGTTTGGAGGACACAGGGAGATACCGGTGCTCGATTGGCCCGGCTATTTCCCGGGGTTCTACCTTGGGGGTTCGCCAGATCTTTCGCCCGACTCTCCGGTGCGCAAGTGGTTGGAGAAGACGAAAGCCCCGTTCTACCTCCTCACCAACTATGCCAGCACCAATTACGACGACAAAAAGGGTCCGGCCACCTACGCCGCCCTCACCGGTCCGCTCGCCAAACAGTTCCTTGGCTACATCCATGGCGAGGCAATCGGCACCAGTGGTTTAACCTGGCCGGAACGACCGCTGGCCGCCGAGCGCCGACAGCATGTCGATCAACTGGGGAAACACCTCCTCGCCCGGCAGGCGGAATTGTGGAGCAAAATCTACCGGACCAGAGTGGGGCCGGAGCACTATCAACGCAGTATCTCGTGCCTGTCGGTGGAGAGTATTTCGATGGCTCATCTCTTTCATGAGATAGGGTGTACAACGGTCGGGTATGAACTGGACTCCACCAATGCCCACGCCCCAATGCGCGTGGCCTTCGAACGGGGGGCCGCCCGGCAATATGGCGGGGCGTGGATCAATTATGCCAGTGGCAACTTTGGCGACGCCTGCAACTACTTTACCCAGAATCCCCAGGTGCCGCGCGGCGCGAAGGCGTGGTTTCATAGCAAATATGCCGAAACGGATGGCGTGACCGCTGCCTGGTATCGCAAACTCTACTACCTGAATTACCTGGGCGGTGCCTCGGCGATCTACTGGGAACAGGGGCTGGGCAATCAGTGGATCAAGCCCGGTCCTGGCGAACATCCCATTCAGCTTTCGCCCTTTGGCCGTGGGACCGAGGATTTCCAGGCATTTGTGGACCGCCTGCCCGATCGCGGTGAACCATATACACCGATCGCGGTCTTGCTTAGCCATGGCCACGGTTATGAACGGGTGAATTATCGATGCAAGATGCTCGAGCATTTCCTGGAGAACGATAATGACCGCGAATTACGAGAGTTGTTCCACGTCTTGTGGCATCCAAGTGCGGTGCTGGAAGGGAAGCCAGCGAGTCCCGATGTGCAAAGCATGCCCGGTGGGGTGTATGGCGATCTCTTCGATGTGCTGGTGGATCGCCCCGAACGTGCCGGGGCGATCCTGAATTACCCGGTGGTGTGGGCGGCGGGCGAGGCCCACCTCCAGGCGCCGGCGTGGCAGAAGATGCTGGCGGACTATCTCGCGCGGGGGGGAACGCTGGTGGTAGCGGCCAACCAGGCGAAGCAACTGCCGGAAAAGTGGCTGGGGTTGAAGTGGACCGGGAAGACACTGCGCGCCGACCACTGGACTCCCACGGGAGAGTCCGCGCGCCCCACCGTTCCTTGTGAACTCGCCGAGGTGGAGTTAACGGGAGCGCAGGTGCTGGCTCATGCCGATGCCAGGCATCCCCTCGTGACGCGTCAGGCAGTGGGGCAGGGGGCGGTGCTGGTGGTGCTTGTTCCGCACCTCCTGGGGTTGGATGAACGGGCGCACCCCGTTCTGCCCTGGCTGATGAATGGCCTCGCCCAGGGGCTGATCCCCGTGGAGGTCCGCCTGGCAAATGGTCAGCGTCCTTCTGGCGAGGTGCTCTACCAGATCAATCGAACTCGGGATGGCTGGCTGGTCAGCCTGATGAACCAACAGGGGATTGACAAGACCCAGACCGGGATCGCCCGTGTGGATCGGCGCCAAGTGGTGGATGTGGTGGTGCGCACCCGCCGGCGGGTCAAGAGTGCCAGGGAGTGGACCGGACCAGCCGACCTGGTGGTACAGTCTGCCGGCGCGGGGAGCGAGGTTCGGGTGCGCATTCATCCAGGCGATGTGCAGGTGGTGGGGTTGAAGGAACGGTGAGCCCCGGACGTTTTTTGGTCAGATCCTCATGTCGTGAAGGCAATCTGTCGTAAAATGAACAGGAGGCACAGGGGATTGAAAAGACCGTGGAGTAGGGGAAAGCCCTTTCTGTTCACGGCGCAAACCTCGATCAGTGAGAAGCGAGCCTGGCGATGCCATCGACAACCGAACAGAGTGAAGCGGCGATTCAACCCTCAATAGAGACAGAGAATCCTCGACCCGAGCAGCGTCGGAGCATGTCGAAAGCACTGCTCAATTTCTGGGTGGATGCGGCGTTGCTCGTGTCGGTCCTCGCTGTGGGGTGGATCTCGGTCATCATGCATCTGGTGTTTCCGGCCCCCACCTCGGCAGGCGGGTGGCAACTGTGGGGGCTGGGCTACAACCAGTGGCGCGATTTGCAGTCGTTTTTCATGTGTCTGTGCGCTCTGCTGGCGCTCGAACATCTGGTGCTGCACTGGAACTGGGTGTGCAGCACGCTCGCGGCCCAGGTGCTGCGAAGCAAAACGCGGCCGGATCAGGGAGTGCAGGCGGTCTATGGGGTGAGCATTTTCATCGGCACGCTGCTGGTCATTCTGGCAAGCGTGATCGCCGCGTTGCTCACCATCAAGGCCCCATACTGACAGTTTGAGCCAACTTGATTCCTGGACGCCACGGCATCACTCCAATTGACGATGCCGTGGCGTTGCTGTTTGGTCGGGAGTTGGCATCCCGGCGCGGGAAGCGCAGCGCAGGCTCCTCAGGGAAGGTGCCAGGTGCCGAACTCATCTCGTTCCAGCGCGGTGACCGCCACAATGGCGATGCGATCAATGGCACCATAGATATGGGGGAACAACTGCCCCGCAAAGGGATCGGTGGGAGGGAGAGATGGTGCTTCGTCCACCACCAGCCCGCCCAGGCGGTCGGCGTTCAGATGCAGCACCAGGAGGTGATCGACCGAAGCAAAGAAGCGATTGGCGACCGCTTCCACCTGCTCGGGGTTGGAACAGTGAAGGTAGCCTTCCTCAGCCAGGGAGGAATCACGATACGGACCCGGAGGGGCCTGTTCCCAGACTGCTTGCGGCACCAGATGATAGATGATCCGCACGGGAGACTCCTCATTCAGGACGTGGTGATTGTACCCCCTGTGATTTTAGAAGATTTACCTTGCGAATGATGTCCGGTTGATCGGGTTCCTGCTCCAGACTGCGCTCGTAAAGCGCCAGCGCGCGGTCGGGGCGATGCAACTCCTCGTAAATCAGCGCCAGCTCATTTTGAGCCACGCGATCGTTGGGATCAAATCGCAGTGCCTGCTGCAGTCGGACCTGTGCCCGGGGCAGATCGCCGTACTGATGCCAGAGCCAGCCATCGAGCGTGTAGCCCGAGGGGCTCTCCGGCTGCGTTTTGAGCCACTCATCGGCAAGGCGGACGGCGTCGTCGCGGCGCCCCTCCTTGACCAGGAGCTTGGCCAGCGATTGGCGACTCTCGCGATGATTGGGATCTTGCCGTAAACAGGTCAAATAGGTTTGCTCGGCATCCTTCAGATGCCCCAGGCGCTCCTTCGCCTGGGCCAGGTTGTAGCGCAGGGAAACATCCTCGGGCAGGAGTTGAAGCGCTGCCTGGAAGCTCTCGCGGGCATGCGCATAGTCGCCCTGCTGATAGAGGAACAGCCCATCGGCGTTGTAATCGCGCGCCCGTTCCAGGGGCGTCGCCATGCAGCCGACTGCACCAAGCACCCAGCCCAGCAGAAGTATCCGCCATCGACCCATGATGCACTCCCCCTCCCCGGACGCGAACCATAGCGACTGCTCTGGAAAAGGGAAGGTCAGATGCAATTCGAGGGGAAACCCGTACCCTCCTCGCGGGGTATAATCCGATACGCCGCCTGAATCCGCCGCTGTGGTTGTGAGGTGCCTGTCATGAAGTTCCTGGTTTGCCCGCTACTCCTTCTCGCCGTTGCCTGCGTAGCTCCCTCGCTTTACGCCGACGATGCCAGGCCAATGGCACCGAAATACGAGGTAAAGGAGGTCAAGGATATCTCCTACTACAACGGCAAGGAGGCAGATCCGAAGAAGCACAAACTCGACCTGTACCTGCCGAAGGAGCGCAAGGATTTCCCGGTGCTCTTTTTTGTGCATGGCGGAGGCTGGAAGTCTGGCGATCGCAACTACTTTGGCGTGTACAGCGCGATCGGAAAGTTTTTTGCCCGGCATGGCATCGGCACGGTGGTGATCAGCTATCGTTTATCCCCGGCGGTGCAGCATCCCGAACACATCAAGGACGTCGCGCGGGCCTTTGCCTGGACGTGCAAGAACATCGCGACGTATGGCGGAAATGCCGAGGAGATCTTCATTAGTGGGCATTCTGCGGGGGGACATCTGGTGGCCCTGCTCGCCTGCGACGAGAGCTACTTGAAAGCCGAGGGGCTGACCTGCAAGAATATCAGAGCGGTGATTCCGCTCAGCGGAGTGTACATCCTTCCCCCGGGAACGATGCCGTCGGTCTTCACCAGGGATGCCGAGGTGCATCGCAAGGCCGGGCCGATTGAACACGTCAAGGCAGGGCTGCCCCCGTTTTTCATCCTGTACGCCGACAAGGATTTTGCCGGCTGTGGACGGGTTCCCTCGGAGGCGTTCTGCAAGACGCTGGTTGGGAAAAAGGTGGAGGCCAAAACGCTGGAGATCAAAAATAGTAATCATCTGAGCATTATCCGCAGCGCTTCCGTGGAAGGGGATGCCGTGACCAGAGCGATGCTGGCTTTTATTGAAGAACACAACTCTCCAACGCGCCGCTAAAACGGGCTTTCATCCTCAAGGAGACCGGCACGGTGAAACGCACCCCGATTGTTCTGGCTGGCCTGGCACTGCTTCTGCTTGCGCGCCTGGTTCCTGCTGCCGAGATGGTCGCTCCCTTCAAGGTGCGCGAGGCGCTCGATCTGCGCTATGCCCCGGGCGCGGGTGATCGCCATCTGCTCGATGTCTTTAGCCCGGAGGGGGCCCGGGAGCGTCCCGTGGTGATCCTGGTCCACGGGGGCTCGTGGATGTTTGGCGACAAGAACCTCTTTGGGCTGTATCGCAACGTCGGCAAGTATTTCGCCACGCAGGGGGTGGTGGTGGTGATGCCGAACTATCAACTGGCCCCGCGGGTTCGTCATCCCGAGAACGTCAAGGATATCGCGCGCGCCTTTGCCTGGACTCGCCGCAACATCAAGGCGCACGGCGGAAACCCCGATTGCATCATTCTCTGCGGGCACTCGGCGGGCGGGCATCTGGTGGCACTGCTGGCCACCGATCCGAGCCTGCTCAAGGATGCCACGCTCAAGCTGACCGAGCGCGATCGGGCGGCCCTGCGGGGCGTCATCGGGGTCAGTGGGGTGTATCGCATTCCCGATGCCGAGGAATTCCCCAGGATGCTCGACAAGATGGCGGAGCAGAGCGCCGAGACGATGAAGGGGAAGGGAGAGGCCCCGCCCACGATCTCGTTGACGGAATTGCGCAAGGTTGGGTTGGTTCTTAATCCATTCAAGATGGTTTTTGGAACGGATCGCATGGTGTGTCGGCTGGCCTCACCGGTCTTTCATGTCCATGCGGGACTTCCGCCATTTCTGTTGCTCCACGCGCAGGACGATCTGCCGCTCCTGCCCGAGATGGCGCTGGAGTTTGGCAAGGCACTCAGGGCCGCCAGGGTGCCCGTGACGGTGAAGAAGATCGAGGAACGCAATCACAATCGAATCTTCTTCAACGCCAGGGGGACGGAAGATCCGGTGGCGCGCCTGATGCTTGACTTTATCCAGAAGACGGCGACACGGGAGACTCCCTGAGTGGCGGAGCCGTATCGGGGCCGACTGGCGCCTTCGCCCACCGGGGCGCAGCACCTGGGGAATGCGCGCACCTATCTGATCGCCTGGCTGCGGGCACGGTCGCTGGGTGGGCACCTCGCGCTGCGCCTGGAGGATATCGATTCGCCGCGTGTCAAACCCGGAGCGGCGGAGCAGGCGTATGAAGACCTGCGCTGGCTTGGTCTGGACTGGGAAAGCAGCCCCGTTGTCCAGACCCAACGACTGCCACTCTATCAACAAGCCCTGGCGCAGTTGCAGGCACGCGAACTGGTTTATCCCTGTACCTGCACCCGAAGCGATGTGGAACGGGCGGCCAGCGCTCCGCATGAGAGTGAACGGGCGCGCCCTGATCCAGCGGCAATGCATGAGCCGCCCACGTATCCGGGAACCTGTGCGAGTCGGCGGGTGGCCGATGCGGAGGCGTTGATTCGCCCCTTTTGCTGGCGTTTTCGTGTCCCCGCGCACGCCTCAACCTTCAGTGATGGTTTCGCCGGCCCGATCACCGTGGATCTGTGCCAGCAGGGTGGCGATTTTGTGGTCTGGAAGACCGTGGGAACGCCGGCGTATCAACTGGCTGTCGTGGTGGATGATGCGGCCATGGGGATTACTGAGGTGGTGCGCGGAGACGATCTCATTCCCTCGACGCCCCGGCAGTTGCTGCTCTACGACGCATTGGGACTGCACACCCCCGCGTTTGTGCATGTTCCCCTGGTTGTTGGCCCGGATGGACGGCGACTGGCCAAACGCCATGGTGACACCCGGTTGTCCACACTACGTGAGGCCGGGGTAAGCGCCGAGGCGATCGTGGGGCTGCTCGCCTGGTCGTGTGGCTGGCTCGATGCGATCCAGCCTGTGAGTGCCCGCGAACTTCTGCCACGGTTTCGATTGGAGAGCATTCCACGACAACCGTTCATACTCACTCCCAGGCTGCTCCGGCAGATTGGGTATGAAGTCTCGGCCTAAAAGGTCAAGCCACACTCCTGGGCGATTTGATCGAGGTCTTTGAGGAGTTCGGCGGCGCTCGGGTGGCGCTCCTCGGGGCGCCGCGCGAGCATGCGCAGCACAAGGGTTTCAAACTTCTCAGGGATCGAAAGTTGATAGCGCCTGGGTTTCAGAGGCTCCTCGGTACGCAGCTTGTTCAACGTTTCCATCAGCGTTTTGCCCTCAAAGGGCGGTTGACCCGTCAACAGAGCATACACGGTGGCGCCCAGGCAATAAATGTCGCCTCGGCCGTCGATCTCCATGCCGGGTTCGGTGCGTTCGGGGGGCAGATAGCGAATGTCTCCCAGTAACTGGCCGGCAGTGGTAATGTCCTTTGCCTGGGCTCCTTCCAGGGCCTTGGCGAGCATCATGTCGGCCAGCTTGGTCAGGCGGTCGTTCGTCTGGATGAGAATGTTTTGTGGGGTGATGTTGCGATGGATGATGTTGTGTTGCTGGGCATAATCCAGGGCTCGGGCAATGTGGATCGCGACCCGGAGTGCGTGGCGCCAGTCCAGCATCCCGGCGATGCCAATGCGATTGATCACCTGAGTAAGACTCTCGCCCTCGACGAACTCCATGCTGATCCAGCAGAACGGCCCAGTTTTTCCCGCCCCATAAATCGTGACCAGGTTGGGATGGCGCAAGGGCATCATGGTTTTGGTCGCGCGGATGAAGCGTTGCATTGCTTCCTCGTTGCGCGCCATCTCTGGTTTGAGCACCTTGAACGCCACGCGGCGATTCGCCTGGAGGTCGCGTGCCTCGAAGACGATGCCGCTATGACCGCGCGCCACCAGAGCACCAATCTGGAAGTGATGGAGCGTTTTGCCGACCAGGTCCGCCAGGTTCTGCACCTGGGGGCGTGAGGGGGTGGGCGCGGACGTGGTCGCCGGGCTGGGAAGGCCCATGATGGTTGGCTGCTCGCTGACATCGCTCTCGACCAGGAGTTGCGTTTCTCCCAGGGTGATGACATCGCCGAGGTGCAACTCCTGCCGCGAAACGCGCTGGCTGTTGACGAAGGTTCCCGCCGTGCTGGCCTGATCCGTGATGACCAGGTGGTCCCCTTCGTACTGCACCCGGCAATGCACCTTGGAGCACCGTGGGTCATTAAGTTGAGTCGCTGTCGTCTTGCTCCGGCCTATCAGGAGCGGTTCCTGGCCGATGGGAAAGCGACGCCCCTTGTCAGGGCCAGTCAGAACGAGCAAATGAAGACCCATGAGGTGCGGTTCCTGCGATTCTTGTGGGGAGGATCCGTTCTGAGTTTGTAATCTGGCGGCCTTGCTGTCAAGCGTCTGGGCGCAGTCAGGATTCACCCTCTTGGCAAAGGGGAGCCAGCCAGATAGGCTGAAGCACACCCGATCGGCCGGAGGCAACCGCGAACATGAGCGAATCTTCTTCCCCTCCTCTGAGCTGGCGCGCCCACCTCCTGGCGGGGTGGATCACCTTCCATCTGGTGTGCGTGACGATCTACGTCCTGCCCTATCCGCCCCTTTTCGACGAGGCAGCGCTGGAGCATCCCGAGGTGGCCGCCGAGCTGAAGGTCACCTTTGAGAATCTGCATCAGAAAATTCCGCTCTACGATTCGCCCCAGGAGATGCAACAAGCCGCGCTGGGGCTGGCGCGGGGTTACATTGACACCGTCAGTCGTGGGCGCGAATGGGTCGAGCCGTATCTGCGCTGGACTGGCAGTACGCAAAGCTGGACGATGTTTGGAGGGACTCCGCCCCGCTATCCACTGGTGCTGGTGGTGGAGGTCCGCCCGCGCGGCAGCAAGGAGTTCGTTCTCTACCAGGACCTGCGCTGGGGGACCGAGGATTCCGCGGCGATGAACTTTCGCCATCGCAAGGTGCACGAAAATCTGAGCATGGGATGGGGCAACATGGCCGCCTACTCCGCCTACTGGGCGCGGCGCTGGAACGAGCAACACCCGGAGCGCCCCGCCCAGGCCGTTCGGCTCTCCTACATCCGCTCCACCACGCCCCTCCCGGAAGCGGTGCGCGCGGGGAACAGCGAGCGACATCCCACGCTGGATATTTTGCCATACGTCTGGGAGCCCGAGCGATGATGGTGCGCTGCTGGCAACGTTATGTCGCTTTCTGGAGCGAACGAGAACGCCCCGATGCCTATGCGCTGGTTCGAATTACTTTTGGGATCGCTCTTGTTCTTAATTTGCTGGAGCAGTTGCTGAGCGGCGACATCCTGGAGTTCTATGCTCTCCCGAGCGAGGGAGGGATCTTTCCCTTTCAGCGCCCCGGGAGTCCGCTTTCGCTCTTTCGGCTGTTTGCTCCCACGGCGCTGCACGTTCGGGTGCTGGTTTATGCGCATCTGGCAGCGGCGGTCCTCTTTACCCTCGGCTGTGCCACGCGTCTGGTCGCCCTGGTGAACTTTTTCTGTCAGGTAACGCTCTCCGAGCGCATGCCGCTCTTTGCCTTTGGCGGTGACAATGTTTTTCGGGTGTATTGTTTCCTGATGGTCCTGGCCCCGTGTGGAGCCGCCTGGAGTCTTGATGCGTGGTTCAGGCGACGCTGGCAGGGGAAGGTCACAAGGAGCGTCCCCTCCTGGCCACGTCGACTGATGATGCTGCAACTGGCGCTGATCTACACCAGTACGGGGTTGATGAAATGTGGGTCGTCGTGGTCGTTCATGGATGGTTGGAGCGCCCTGTATCTGGCGGTCAACTTGCCCGGGCTGGCGCGCTGGCCGGGCGACTGGGCAGCGTGGGTTTATCCGCTCACGCAGGGGGGCACCTTTGTCGCCAAGTGGTGGGAGATTACCTTCGTCCTGGTGCCGTTCAATGTGTTTCTGCGACGGCGCGACGATCCAGCGCGGCCGATCGGTTGGGTGCGCCGCTGGTTCACGCGCTGGGATCTGCGTGGGCCCTATCTCCTGCTGGGGCTGGTCTTTCACCTCAGTCTGATTGTGCTCTTCGATCTGGGACTCTTTTCCCCGGTGATGCTGAGTATCTATCCCAGCTATTTCCACCCCGAGGAGGCACAGCGCTGGCTGGAGCAGGGGTGCCGCTTACTCAGGATTCCTTCGCCCCCGCCTTCGCCGCCGCTTCCTGCACATACTTCTTGAAGCCCTCCATGTTGTAGGACAGAAAGAGGAAGGCGTGGTGGAGGGCGAGATACTCCAGGTTGTCGGGGTCGTCGTCCTGGTACTCCTTGCGCAGTTCGTAGAGCTTGGCCAGCAGTTGTTCTGCCGTTGGCATGGCATACCTTCCTGAGAGAGGATCACGAGGGCGGGGCGCCCTCAAACGGTCAACCACTGTCCCGGTTGCAGGACAATGGGTTGCGCCCGGGTTTTCTTGCGCACGGCGTCGGCCCAGGCGTGCGCATCCTGGGCGATCAATTCCCAGGTGTTGTAGTGAATCGGGAAGACCTTCTTCGGCTCCAGCAACTGGACCGCGCGCAGCGCATCCTCGGGACCCATCGTGTAGTTGTCGCCGATCGGGAGGATGGCCAGGTCGATCCCTTCCTCCCCGATCAACTTCATATCGCCAAAGAGGCCGGTGTCGGCGGCGTCGTAGATCTTCACCCCGTCGTTGCAGGTGATCAGGAAGCCGCAGGGATTGCCGCCATAGGTGCCATCGGGGAGCACCGAACCATGGAAGGCGAGGGTGAGTTTGACCCGACCAAAGGGGAAACGATGGCTGCCCCCATGCTGCTGACCATGGACCTTCTTCACTCCCTGGGCTTCCATCCACAGGCTGATCTCGTAATTGGAGATAACCGTTGCCCCGGTGCGATGGGCAATCGCGACGGCATCGCCCACATGATCGCCATGACCGTGCGAGACGAGGATGTAATCGGCCTCGACCTCGTCGGCCTTGAGCGGAGCCGCGGGGTTGCCGGTGAAGAAGGGATCGATCAGGACCCGCTGCCCATCGCTGTCGAGCAGCAGGCACGAATGTCCGAGCCAGCGTACACGCGTCGCCATGGTCGCTTTCCTCGGAAAGAGGTTTCTTGGCCCTGTCTGCTGGTTATTGTCGCGATCCACCCAGACAGAGGAAAGACGCGCCTCGGGAAAATCACGACAAGGGACGCGGCAGAGTCAGGACCACGTAGCGACACCAGCGCCGCAGCCAGGGGAATCCCGCCAGCAACAGGCGATCGCCCAGGTCGAGCATACGGATCAACCGCCGGGAGGGGACGACGCGCCGCACCATCGACAGGAACTGGTAGGAGTCCACGCGCAGCGAGGGAAAGACCGCGCGCAACAAGGCGAGTTGGGGCGAACGCAACGGATGCTCATCGGCAGTGTGGCCCTTGCCGGGATAGGGGAGGGAGCGTCGCGCCCAGCGCAGCAAGGGGTTTTCGCCCCATGGTTCGCAGAAGACTGCGACTCCGCCGGGGCGCAGCACCCGATACAGTTCGCGCCCTGCTCGGTGCAGGTCGAGATGATGGAGGATCGCATTGCCCCAGATGGCGTCGAAGCTGCCATCGGCGAACGGGAGCGTTTCGCCATCCGCCTGGAGGAAGTGGATGGACACGCCGTTGGCGCGGGCACGGTGCTGCGCCTCGCGAAGATAGCCGCGTGAAAGATCGAACGCGGTTACCCGCGCCCCGAGCCGCGCCAGCACCACGGCGGCCATTCCGTGTCCACAGCCAAAATCGAGGATGGCTTTCCCCGCCACGGCTCCAAGCCGAGCAAAAGCAGGGCGAATCCAGCTCTCATGATCAAGATAACAGGGATCGCTAAAGGCGAGAGTTTCCGGATGGGCTCGAAAGGTGGCGGCCCGTTCTCGCGCCTGGCGATCATGAAAGAGTTGCTCGCTCTCGAGTCGGTCCGTCGCCGGCATGAGAGTGCTCCTCGTCCTGGGAACCGTAGTGGCATGGCAGCTATCCTTTTCCGGTGAGCAACTGCTGGTAGGCCGCTTCGCTGAAGCCGACGTACAGGGTTGTTCCTTGCCGTAAGGTGGGGGCTTTCAGATTGCCTGTTGGCCCCAGCAGATGCTCGGCCAGGGTGTCGTCGTCGGGGGGATCGACCTTCATGGCGAAGGTGACGAGCTTTTTGCCCCGGGCCACGATCACGGTCTCCGCCGTTCGGGCCAGGGCCAGGGCGGCGTCGCGATCGTAGCGATTCCTGGTCGCGTCGGTGAGCTGCGTAACCGTCAACTGGTGCGTCTCAAGGAACCCCTGAGTTTTCTTGCAGCTCGTTCAGCTTTTGCGATGATACATCCAGTCAATCGTGCCAGCCATGGTCAGACCTCCAGCAAGCGGGTCCGGATGCGAGCCGTTCAATAGGTGGGGAGAGAGCGATCGATCTTCTCGGCCCAGGCGAGAATTCCTCCCTTGAGATTCTTCATGTTGTGAAAGCCATTTTCGCGCAGAAAGGCGATTGCCTTGGCGCTGCGCATCCCGCTCTTGCAGTGCACCACCATCTCGATCTCGGCATCGAGTTCGCGCACACGCACCGGAAGATCGGGGAGTGGAATCAGGGTACTCCCTGGGAGTCGACAGATCTCATATTCGGGAGGATTGCGCACATCGAGGATAAAGATCTCCTCGCCCCGATCCAGCCGCGCCTTCAGTTCCTCCACAGTGATTTCGCCGCTGGCCGCGCTCGCCGGGGCAGGTGCTTCCTGCCCACGCATTCCGCAGAACTGTTCGTAGTCGATCAACCGGGTGACGGTGGGGTGATCGCCGCAGACCGGGCAGCGCGGATTGCGCCGCACCTTGAACTCGCGGAAGCTCATCTGCAGGGCATCGTAGAGAAGCAGCCGACCGATCAGCGGGGAACCCTGGCCCAGAAGGAGCTTGATCGCCTCGGTCGCCTGGATACAACCGATCAGTCCAGGGAGGATGCCCAGCACTCCTCCCTCGGCGCAGCTGGGGACCTCGCCAGGAGGAGGCGGTTCCGGATAGAGGCAACGATAGCAGGGACCCAGCCCGGGGGCGAAGACCGACGCCTGGCCATCGAAACGGAAGATGCTGCCGTAGACGTTCGGCTTGTTGAGCAGCACGCAGGCATCGTTGACAAGGTAACGTGTTGGGAAGTTATCCGTCCCATCGATCACCAGATCGTAGGGTTCCAGGATGGACAGGGCATTGGCAGCGGTCAAATGGGTTTCGTAAAGATCAACGCGCACCTCGGGGTTGATGGCCTGGAGACGATCGCGTGCCGAGTGCAGCTTGGGGCGACCCACATCGGGAGTGCCGTGCAGGACCTGGCGATGCAGGTTGCTGAAATCGACGACATCGAAATCCACCAACCCAAGGCGGCCCACGCCGGCGGCGGCCAGGTAGAGAGCGAGTGGAGAGCCCAATCCGCCGGCGCCGACCAGGAGGATCGACGACTGCTGCAAGCGTTTCTGTCCCTCCACGCCGACCTCGGGCATGATCAGATGCCGGGAGTAGCGAGCGACCTCGGGGCTTGAGAGGGTGGCGGATTTACTGCGCTGGGCAAGTGAATCTTGCAGGCGCTGAAGGCTGTTTGCCCCGGGGGTGGAAGGAGGGAGAGAACTCATCGTGGGTGCATCTCCAGGTGACCATTCGCTGAGCGCTCGCGGGGAGCCCTCGTGCGGGGTTGCGCCGGTGCCCAACGCTGCCCTCCCACAAAGACCGTGTTCGGGTCGCTTTCTGGGAAGACGTGTCTGGGTCGAGCGAGACGTGGGTCAAACCGCCCCGACGACCAGAGAGCAATTGTGCCCGCCGAAGCCAAAGCTGTTCGACAGGGCGTAGCGCACCCGCATTTCGCGCGCGGTGTTGGGCACATAGTCGAGATCGCAGGCGGGGTCCGGCGTCTCGTAGTTGATCGTCGGATGGACCACGCTCGTGCGGATCGACATGATCGTGGCAATCAATTCCACGCCGCCGCTGGCGCCCAGTAGATGGCCGATCATGCTCTTGGTACTGCTGACGGCCAGTTTGTGCGCATGAGGACCGAACACCTGTTTGATGGCGTTGGTCTCGGCAGCGTCCCCCAGAGGGGTGCTGGTGCCGTGGGCGTTGATGTACTGCACATCCTCCGGGTTGAGGTGGGCATCACGGAGGGCGAAGCGCATGGCATTGGCCGCCCCTTTGCCCTCGGGGTGCGGCGCGGTGATATGGTGAGCGTCGGCGGTGCTGCCACAGCCAAGGACCTCGGCGTAGATGGTCGCTCCGCGGCGGCGCGCGTGGTCGAGTTCTTCCAGGACGAGGACCCCCGCACCTTCGCTGAGGACAAAGCCGTCGCGGTCGAGATCGAAGGGCCGACTGGCAGCCGCCGGGTTGTCATTGCGTTCGGAGAGGGCGCGGGCGGACACAAACCCACCCACACCCATGGGAGTAATCGCGGCTTCCGAACCGCCGGAGATCATCACCTCCGCATGGTTGTACTGGATGGCCCGCAGGGCATCGCCGATGGCGTGAGCCGCGGAGGCACAGGCCGTGGAGATGACGGTGTTGGGGCCAGCCAGGCCAAAGTGGATGGAGATGGTTCCCGCGGCTGAATTGGCGATCATCTTGGGGATGACAAACGGACTGATGCGGTCGGGGCCGCCTTCGCGATAGCGGGAATGCTGTTCCTCGAACTCGTTCAGTCCGCCGATGCCACTCCCAAAGACAATGCCGCAACGGAACGGATCTTCCTTGCTGAAGTCCAGGTCGGCGTCCTTGACCGCCTCCATGGCCGCCACCAGGGCAAACTGCGCAAACCGGTCCAGGCGTCGCACCGCCTTCTTGTCGATCACGGTTTCCGGTTTGAAGTGTTTCACCTCACCGGCGAACCGCACCTTGAAGGCGGACGGATCAAATTGCTCAATGGGGCCGATCCCACTCCGTCCCGCGCACAGCGCCTGCCAGAAGCCGGGCACCGTCGAGCAGAGTGAGTTTACCGTCCCCATGCCCGTGATGACGACACGTCTGGTCATTCCTTCTTACCTTGCTCACGAATGATGTAGTCGATGGCCTCACCGACAGTCTTGATCTTTTCAGCCTGGTCGTCGGGGATGGTGATGTCGAACTCTTCTTCCAGTTCCATCACCAGCTCGACAATGTCCAGGGAGTCGGCCCCGACATCCTCCTGGAACGACGTTTCCCGCGTGACCTGTTCCTTGTTCACGCCCAGGTTTTCGCAAACGATCTCGATCACACGTTCTTCAACGGAAGGCACGGTCGAATCCTCCCTCTGGCTTGCTCGCTCGACTATTGGCTTTGGGAAAGGGCAGGTGGTCACTCCCAGGACCTCCCTGGGTGGCAGACCGGTGTCTCTCTCCCCGGCAAGGACACTTGGGGAGCGATGGCGCAGTGAACTTCTCTGCGCGATCGCTAAAACGGAGAAAATAGCAATCTGGGCAAAAAAGGAAAAGAGAGATTAGGGCTACCTCGCTTCCCTTCACCAGTATCCTGGCACTCCATACCAGGTTCTGTCACGTTGGTCGGGGCCAATCCTTGACTGTCGATGTATGAGTCCGGGCGCGGCGTGGCCAGCCAACCTTGGGCGAGGGCGCCCCCGGGCTCAGGCAGGGATATTGCGACAGTCGATCTTGCGCTGCACCCGCTTGAGGAGCCCGGCGAGGGTGGTCCCCGGGCCAATCTCGTAGAAGCGGTCACACCCCTCGGCCAGGAGATTGCGCATGGTCGTTTCCCACAGCACCGGTTGCAGCACCTGGCGGACCAGCAAGGCGCGAATCTCCGCCGGGTCGGTGTGTGGCTGCGCGTCCACGTTCGACCACACCGGGAGACGCGGTTGCTGGAGGGTCACCTCGCTGAGGACCTGGGCCAGGGCTTCATCGGCGGGTTTCATCAGGTTGGTGTGGAAGGCGCCCGCGACCGCCAGGCGGACCGTGCGTCCCCCCTTTTCGCCGCCCACGCGCTCGGCCTCCTGGCACGCGGCCAGCACCCCAGAGACCACGGTGTTGCCCGGACAGAGATAGTTGGCGATCTCGATCGGTCCCCTGGCGCGGGCGAGGGCACAGACCTCCTCCACCTGCGGGCGTTCCATGGTGAGCAGGGCGACCATCCCGCTGGGGGTGGCATCGGCGGCTGCCTGCATGGCTTCGCCCCGGCGTTGGACCACGCGCAGCCCCTCGCGAAAACTCATCGCACCGGCAAACACCAGCGCGGTGTACTCGCCCAGGCTAAGCCCCGCGGCCGCGTGGCATTGTGCAATCGCCTCCGGCTCGGTGGCGCGGAGCGCTTCCAGCGCGGCCAGACTGCACACATAGAGCGCCGGCTGACTGATGACGGTGGAGTTCAGTTTCTCGGCCGGGCCGTTGGCGCAGAGATCGATCAGCGAGTAGCCCAGGACCTCGGCGGCCTCGTCGAAGAGCTGACGAGCGGCCGGCAGCGTCTGGTAAAGCTGCTGACCCATGCCAACTTTCTGTGCACCCTGGCCGGGAAAGAGAAAGGCAATTCGGGCCATGCGTGTTGTGGCTCCCTCACTGGAGAAAGGCGAGTAGGAAGCCCTGTCCTTGCAGCCGTGGCTGGGAGGGCAGGGCTCCAGGCTGGCCCGGTCACCCTGGTTAGTCCGCAGCGCTGGGGAGAGCCACGGCTTCGAGTTCCTGCACAATCAGCTCGTTGACGTGGCTGGTCGCCTGTTGCGCCGCCACGCGCAGGGCATTGCGAATGGCGCGGTTGTCCGAGCTGCCGTGACAGAT
The DNA here is from genome assembly GCA_029777335.1 of Planctomycetota bacterium. Taxonomy (GTDB): domain Bacteria; phylum Planctomycetota; class Planctomycetia; order Gemmatales; family Gemmataceae; genus JAKOSN01. The sequence goes on along the minus strand of JAKOSN010000028.1, from coordinate 3,356 downwards.
GATACAGATTCCATCGATCCCCAGGAGGGGGGCCCCGCCGTAGGCACTGTAGTGATGGCGCTGAATGAGAGTTTCCAGAGCTTTTTTCCCCTTGTCGCGTTCAGCGTCGAGGGCGTTGGTGACCTCGTGGAAGGCCATCTGCATGGCAAACTCGAAGGCGCCCTCGCAGGTTTTCAGGACCACGTTGCCGACAAAGCCATCGCAAACAACGACATCGGCGGCCCCACGGAGAATGTCGCGTCCCTCCACGTTGCCGATGAAGCGCTGGCGCAGCGGCGAGCTGTTGAACAGCGCATGGGTTTCCTTGGCTAGCTCGTTGCCCTTGGCTTCTTCGGAGCCGACATTCATCAGGCCGATGGTGGGGTTGTTCCGCTGCAGCACATGCCGGGCGAAGATGCTCCCCATTACTCCGTACTGGAACAGGTGTTCGGGCTTGGGAGCGACATTGGCGCCGACATCAAGGAGGACGGTGGGCCCCTTGGGAGAGGGCATGACGGCGGCGATCCCGGGGCGTTTCACATTTTTGAGGAAGCGGCGCAGAAAGAGTCCGCCCGCGACCATGGCGCCGGTGTTGCCCGCGCTGACGATGGCCTCGACCTTCTTCTGGGCGAGCAGTTGCCAGCAGCGACTGATGGAATTATCGGGTTTGCGGCGCAGGGCCTCAACGGGCGACTCCTCCATGGTGACTGCCTGGGAGCAGTGAAAGATCTCCAGGCGATCACCCGAGGCGCCGCAGTCGGCAAGGCATTTCTCGATCTGGGCCTGATCTCCCACGAGCAAGACGCGCAGGTTCGGGTCGTCGGCGACGGCTTCGACAGCCCCCGCGACTATGGGCCCGGGGGCATAATCGCCGCCCATGGCATCCAGCGCGATCTGCATCGATTACTCCTCCTTCTTCTCCATCGACACCACCTCGCGCGCTTGGCTGTTGGACCAGCCACAGCTCGAGCAGACGCGGTGCGTCAGGACAGGTATGCCACAGCGATTGCAGTAGCTAATCTGCTTGGGGTGGATATGCAAGTGACTGCGCCGCATACCTTGGCGGGAGTGGGAGGTACGTCTCTTCGGTACGGCCATGACTCGTCTCGCCTTCTCATCAATCGCGACCAGGAAAGAAGTCATCGTAGGAGGAGACCCCGACACCGTCAAGGGAACGGTCGCAGCCGCCCTTCTCGCTGTGACAGCGCAGCGGGATAGGTGAAACGGCACCGTTTCCGTGGGGGGTGTCACGGTCTTGCCAACGACTTCCGCGCGAATCCTCCGCGCGGAACAACCTTCGCTCACCGATCGAACACGGGCGGATTGAGCGAGCCCGCCACGCAATCGACATTGAATGTGATTGTAGAGGAGGCCACGGCGCAAGCCAATGGCAGACGGTGAGTCACACGCGAACCGTCGGGTGCGTGCTTGTGACGCCCACAAAAAGCGGGTACAAGGAAGAGGGTTCCCGTGGGTGCCGTCCTCTTCCTTTTCAGAGAGTCCCCCGCAGGATCGTCTGCCGCAGCGCGTCTGTGGCAACCCGAAGCGTGAAGGTTGGCCGGTCGATTGGATTCTCGGTAAAACGTAGCGCATTCGTCTCTCATTGGGCCCACCCCTCTTGCTGAGTCCTTCGCCATGCTCGCCAAGTTGAACACGTTTGCCCTGGTTGGGATCGATGCGGCCCTCGTCGAGGCGGAGGTCGATGTCTCGGTCGGTTTGCCCAAAACCGTTCTCGTCGGCTTGCCCGAACTGGCGGTGCGCGAGAGTGTGCATCGCATCGAACGCGCGCTGGCCAATCTCGGTTATGCCCGGCATCCGGGGCGCACCGTCATCAATCTGGCGCCGGCTGATCTGCGCAAGGACGCGGGCAGTTTCGATCTCCCTATTGCGCTGGGGCTGCTCGTCGCCACGGGACAACTACTCCCCGAACAACTGCGCGATTTTGCCATCGTGGGGGAACTGGCGCTCGATGGCAGTGTGCGTCCCATCAAGGGTGCGCTGGCGATGGCGATGGCGACCGCCGAGCGAGGCATTCCCCGCTTGATCGTGCCGACGCCCAATGCGCGCGAGGCGGCGGTGGTCAAGAGCGTGGCGGTGCATGGTGTCAGCAGCCTGGGCGAGGCGGTCGGGTTGCTTTCCGGTCAACTGACGATTGAACCGTGCAGTGCGGACGTGGATAAACTTTACGGGCAGTTGAACACCTACGATCTGGACTTCGCTGATGTGCGCGGTCAGGAGTTCGCCAAGCGCGCCCTCGTGGTCGCCGCCAGTGGCGGGCACAATGTGATGATGATTGGCGCTCCCGGAACGGGCAAGTCGATGCTCGCTCAGCGGTTGCCGACGATTCTGCCAGCGCTGACTCCAGCGGAGAGCCTGGAGACGACGCGCATCTACAGCGCCATGGGCCGACTTCCCGCCGAGGAACCGTTGCTCAAACGGCGGCCCTTCCGCACCCCGCACCACACGATCAGCGACGCCGGGATGGTCGGCGGTGGAAATCCTCCGGTCCCGGGCGAGATCAGTCTGGCACATCATGGCGTCTTATTTCTCGACGAGTTACCGGAGTTCAATCGTCGCAGTCTGGAGGTGCTGCGTCAACCGCTGGAGAACGGGAGTGTGACGATCTCGCGGGCACTGAATTCGAGCACTTTTCCGGCCCGATTTGTCCTGGTTGCGGCAATGAATCCCTGTCCGTGCGGCTGATCCCGATTTCCATTACATCTGGAAGCACCGCTTTCGCCGTCTCCCGTGGGACGAACCGGAAGCCGGACACGATAGCCCGCCGCTTCTTCGCCTTGCCGACCTGTAACACCTCGAAAACCGGATAGACCCGTTCCACGAAGCCGTCGATCAGTTGAGCCAACTTCGTCTTGTCCGCCGCCTCGATGGTTTCCCGAATGTTGTCCAGTTGGGCCATCGTCGCCCGAGCCTTCTCGGTGAGAGGGACAAGACAGGGCTCGATTTCAGTCCTCCGACGCCCCAGTTCAGCGGCTCGCCGGTCGAGCCGCGCGGCCATGCTCGGGTTCTTCTTTCGCTGGAGCGGAAGCTCGGCGGCGATGGCGTCCAGTTCGTCGTTGATCTCGGCCAGTTCCGTTTTCAAGGTGGCAGTCTTCGCCTCGAACTGGCGGTCGTACTCCTCGAACTGCTCGGCGAAGTTAGTGGCGATGTCCGGGTCGTCAAGGAGCCCCTCGCCGCCCCCGAGGAGGAGGCCCAACACGTCGATCACCGCCTCTTCTGGGTTCTTGATCTCGCCCCGTTTCGCCTTCTCGAAAAACTGGTCGAGTTCTGGCAGGTCCGGGGCGGGTTCCTTCTTCTCCTCGTCCGACAAGGGCTTCGACAGGTCTGACGGGTCTTCGCCGTTCAGGGTCCAGAGGATG
>JAKOSN010000180.1 GCA_029777335.1 Planctomycetota bacterium | reverse complement strand
CGCAGGCTCTCGCCCCCGGTCACCTCCGCCAGACGCCGGAGCAAGAAGGGGGTGACTTCCTTGCCACGTACTCCGGCGTGCGCGGCCTCACGTTCTACCTGGACAAGGGCCTGTTCCCACACTTCTTCCGGCAGCGCAAATTCAGGTGCGATCGGCTGAGCGATCACCACACCGGTACGACTCAGGGCCCAGTGTAATTTCAACAACTGGGCAATGGCCTCGGCAGTCTCCAGGCTGGCCGAGACGGGCTCGCCACTATTGCGGAGATAGAAGGCCGGAAAAGTCGTTGTTCCGACCCCAAGCACTGGCACACTGAGTGTTTCCAGCACTTCCAGGGTACGCGGCAGATCGAGGATGCTCTTGGCCCCGGCACACACCACCGCGACCGGGGTGCGCGCCAGTTCGGTCAGATCGGCGGAGACATCCCAGGTTGCGGTGACCCCGCGATGCACCCCGCCAATTCCTCCCGTGGCAAAGAGCCGGATCCCGGCGCACTGCGCCAGCACCATGGTGGCGGCCACCGTGGTCGCGGCGGAGCGTTTTTGCACCACCGTGGTCGCCAGATCGCGCGTGCTGGCCTTGAGAATCGTGCGGCTCTGCGCCAGCGCGGTGATCTGCTCCGTGCTCAACCCGATCGTGAAACGCCCTTCCCAGACGGCGATTGTGGCCGGAACTGCTCCCGCGGCGCGCACGGCTCCTTCCGCTTCCAGGGCTGTCTCCACGTTCACTGGCCAGGGAAGACCATGGGCGATCAGGGTTGATTCCAGTGCGACCACGGGCTGTCCGGCGGCGAGCGCGGCGACCACCTCGGGGGCCAGATCCAGAGGCAAGTTCCTCATTGTACCAGGGCCTCATAATCGATCGGTTGGGTCCGGTCCAGACGGGGCAGCGACAGAGGAACCGCTTCGGGGTATTTCTGAGCCGCCCCGGTGTTGAAGACGACGATCGTTTCGTCGGTGTTCACCTTACCCTCGGCCAGTAAGGCCTCCAGGGTGTCGAAGCAAACCGCTGTTTCCGGGCAGATGGTGATTCCCTCCGCCTGGGCCACGCGACGCATCCAGGCCACAATCCGCTCCTCGCGCCCGGTGCGTGCCCAGCCTCCACTGGCCCGGATGGCATCGAGCATCATGAAATCCCCAACCGCGGCCGGGACGCGCAGTCCGCTCGCCACGGTATGGGCATTCGCAAACGGCTCGGCAAACCGCTCCCCCGCTTCAAAGGCGCGTACGATCGGGGCACAGCCATCGCTTTGACAGCTGACCAACCGCGGCATGTGCGGCGCCTGGAGCCAGCCCAGTTGGTGGAGTTCCTGGAACGCCTTCCACATCCCGATCAATCCCGTGCCGCCTCCGGTGGGGTAAAAGATGACATCGGGCAACTGCCAGTCCATCTGCTCGGCCAACTCCAGCCCCATTGTCTTCTTCCCTTCCAGACGATAAGGCTCTTTCAAGGTGGAAACATCGAACCAGCCGAGGCGCGCAATCCCTTCGCGAACTATTTTGCCACAGTCGGTGATCAGGCCGTTCACCAGGAAAACCCGGGCTCCACAGAGCCACGCCTCCATCTGGTTGATGATCGGCGTATCCTCGGGCATGAACACGAAGACTTCCATCCCGGCGCGCGCCCCGTAGGCGGCCAGGGCTCCCCCCGCATTGCCGGCGGTCGGCGCGGCCAGACGGCGCAGGCCGAGATAATGAGCCATGCTGACCGCGACCGTCATGCCCCGGCTCTTGAAACTGCCGGTAGGGAGTTGCGCTTCATCCTTGATGAACAGTCGTTTTAACCCGAGTTCGCGTCCCAGCCGGGGGCAGGCAAGGAGGGGAGTGGAACCTTCTCCGAGCGAGATCGGTTCGACCTCGAAGGGGAGGGGGAGGAGTTCGCGATAGCGCCACAGGGAGGGGGGACGGCGGGCGAAATCCTGAGGGCACACCCGGGCGCGAATCTGGTCGAGATCATAGCGCACCCAGAGCGGCCGCCCCTGATGCATGGTGTGCACCTGGTCCGCGGGGAATCGTGTACCATCCAGGGCGCTTTCCAGGTGAGTGACATGGTGGTTCATGGTGTGCGTGAAGGTCTCCAAATCTCTGCCACGGTATCTGCACTGTGCCTTGCTCAGGATACACCGTTTATGCCCAACGCGTTTGGGAAAGTTCCTGGGGAGTCGTCGTAAAGGGTCAAAGCGAGGAGAGGAAGGGGCGCCGTGGGGAAAACGCTCAAGCCTCAACCCTCTGGATTCCCAGGAGGTTGAGGCTTGTTGCGACAGTCGGATACTCGAGGAGACTAATAGCGGCGGCTGGGATCGAACCAGCGACACGCGGCTTATGAAGCCGCTGCTCTAACCGCTGAGCTACGCCGCCTTTAGAGCGATTTCTGCGGGACGGATTCTTCTCATGCCCGCGACTTTCCTTGCTTGTTTGACTTTAGCGAACCGCTCGCCGCGCGACAAGAGGACTCCCACGATTTCGCGCTGCATCGCAAGTGGCGACCTTCCCATTACTAAGGCGCCGGGCGCCAGCGCTTTTTGCGCCTGCTTCCTCTCTTGCGAACTACGGGAAATCTGTATACCATGAGACCCATTGGTTGCTGTCTCCTCCTTTGCCCGGAGGTTTGCGGTGTCTGCCCTGCCCACTCACGAGGAGGGACTCGCTCTTCATGAGCGTCTCCTTACCGATGATCCCACGGCGACCTCGGACTTTATCGTCGCCTTCCTCGCCCCGCTGGCCGCGTTTCTGCACCACCAGTTGCCGCACCTCGATCCGCATCTCTGCCAGGAAGCCGCCGAGGATGCTCTTCTCGCACTGGTCAAAAAGCCCACTTCGTACAATCCCCTGCGAAAAAAGCTTAATGGCTACCTCGTCATGTCCGCGCGGGGCGATCTGAACAATCGGCTGCGTCGTGAAAAAAAGCATCAGCAGAATCGACAATCGTTCCATCTTGTCGAGGTTGACGCCGAGAGCGGGAAGAGTCTTCAGAGCGAGGAGACCCCGATCCTGCAGATGATCCACCACGAGGAACAGAGGGGTCAGCGGGAGTTTCTCGAAAGATGCCGACGTCAGCTGAGTCCCGAGGAGCAGGTGTGTCTGGATCTCCTGCTCCAGGGCAAGGGGCAGAGGGCGGAACTTGTCGCCGCGCTGGGTTGGATGCATCTGTCTGCGGCAGAGCAGGAACTGCAGGTGAAACGCATCAAGGATCGGGTCAAGAAACGCCTAAAGCGTGCAGGAGGTCCCCCCCTATGAGTCCTCTGGAACACATGGCCCGGCGTGTCGCCAACGATCCTTTTTTCCTGGGGGCCATCCTGCACTGTTACGCGGAGAGCGAGCAACTGACCCCCGCCGCCCTCGCCAACTACCTGGGCTGTTCCGTGGAAACGCTTCCCCAGGTGCAACTCTGCCGAGCCCCGCGCGCCGAGGCAGGAGCATTCACGCACGATATCGAGTTGATTGCGAACCGTTTTCACCTGGATACCGAGCGTCTGATGGAGGTGGTGCGCCATGGGCAAGCGCTGCAACGGCTTCGTGCTGCTTCCTCCGCGGCTGCGGGGAGTCTCCTGGCGGCCCGAGATCGTCCCCCTCCCCCGGATTCCCCCCCTGGAGAAACCCCGTGAACGCCCCACTGTGGGTTCATGACCTGGCCGCTGCCTTCTGGTGCCAGGCTGGTGTTGTCGAACCTTTTCCGCGCCAACTCCGTGGCGCCATTCGCCGCGCCTTTCCCGTGAACATCGTCGATCTCGGTGATCTCAGCGTGGCGCGAATCCAGCACTGGCTTGCCGTGCGAGGCATCGGTGCCCCCCTGAATCTCCCGGATCGTCCGCTGTATGGATGCATGATCGCTCACGATGATGGCGGATTATTCTTTATCGAGACGCACGACTCCGCCGAGCAAAAACGTTTCACTCTGGCGCATGAACTCGCCCACTTTCTGCGCGATTACTGGCAGCCGCGACGACAGGCGGTTGGTGTTCTGGGCCACGGCGTGCAGGAGGTATTCGACGGCAAGCGTCTCCCCTCGACCGAGGAGGTTTTCCATGCCCAGCTACGCCGGGTGCCGCTGGGAGTTCACACGCACCTGATGCAGCGACCGCGCCCGGGGCAGGTGTCCCCGCGCGTCGGCCACGCCGAGCAAGAGGCGGATCGGCTGGCCTGTGAATTGCTGGCGCCAGCGCAGCACATCCTGGCGGGCCGGCCTGAGTTAAGCCCGGAGCAACGCGCCCGGGTGCGGCATCAGCTGGTCACTGACTACGGGCTGCCAGCGGAGGTCGCGGCCACTTATCTTGAGCAACTGGCACCTTCTCCGCGACAAGGGGAACCCTGGCTCGCTGCTTTGCGACAAATTTGTAACGAGCCGTCGAACTCGACGCGGAGGCCGGGAACAGGAGAGTGGAGGGATTGAGCGATGTCCGACGACCAGACGATTTTCACACGCTCGCGCTCGACCGAGTCTCCGTCTCCGACGCGTCCCGCCGGACCGGTTCTGCGTGCCGAGGATTACCAGGAAGGCTTTGGTGAGCCTCTCACCGAAACGCTCCAGATCGACAACTGGCGCACAGGGCAGAATCTGAGCGAGGAATATCGGCGCATCGAGACCGAGGTTCACGAGGCCGCCGCGCGCGAGACCGACTATCAGCGAACCGTGCGCCTGGAGATTCACCCGAAACTGGCGTGGGCGGCTGGGGCGCCGGCCCATGCGGGGTGCTACAGCGTCTCGGTGCAGGAGATCGCGAACATCCATCGCGAACTGCTCTTTCCGGGCGGCGTGGAAGCGTGCGATGGCACCTGCCATGTGCATGACACCCTGCCGCTGACCATCTTTCAAATTGGTGTCAGCCTGGTGTCTTACCATGGTGATCACGGCACCTGGAGTCAGCGACTCTTTCGGCGGGATCTGCGCATGCGGCTGGGTGATCCCATTCAGGAGACGCTGGCGTTGCTCGAACGGCGTGGCCAGCGCGCGGGGTTGCACCAGCCCACGTTGCACGAACAGATGTCGCAACTGGCGCGTCGTGCCATCATGGCCTATGCCGAGCGGGCCATTTTGCTGCAAAAGTCGCAGGCGATCTGGCGCCTGGGGCATGGCAGCATCGCTCCTCTGGAGTTGCTCACCGATTCGGGGTGTCCGGATCTGGTACTGGAGGCGGTCAAGGTGATCCGGGCGCTGATCGAGCAGCACCAGAAATTTGTGTTTGTCGCCAATGAGGGTGGGGATCGCGCCCTGCTCACCATCGGCCAGGCGCTCCATCCGCTGGAGTATGCCGTGGTCTACACCCTGCGGGATGCGCTGGCGCCCATG
>JAKOSN010000179.1 GCA_029777335.1 Planctomycetota bacterium | reverse complement strand
GGAAGAGGGTTGCTCCTCGCTGGCAGGATAGGCGAGCACCGCGGCTGCCACCCCCACGGTCAAAACGCACGAAACCCAGAGAAGTCGACGCATCGGACGCACTCCCACACAACGCCGCGATGAGCCTGGCGCAAGCGTTGCAAACCCGAGTTGGAAGGATGAACCGCTCGTCTTTGATCCGCAGCAAACCGGTCGTTAATCTTTTTTCCCCAGGCAAAAGAGCACTTCCTGGCGTTGCCCCTTGGTGTGGCTGGCGACCCGCATGTAGATACGATCGCCGCACACAGCTGGGGTGGCCATCACCACGCTCCCCAGCGAGTTCTCGGCGACGAGATCCAGCCGTTCGGGACTGGCCTTGAAGATGTAAGTGCGCCCCGCTTCGTTGGTGGCGAGGATGTGTTCACCCACCAGCACTGGAGAAGCACTGAACCCACCCCCGAGTCGCCCTTTCCACATTTCCTTCCCCGTGTCCGCCTTCCAGCACACGGCAACTCCACCATCCTGCACCGCGTAGAGATACCCCTCGTGCAGCAACATCGACGGCACGTATACCCTGGTACTCTTTTCCCAGACCACCTTACCTGACCCATCGGCGCGCATCGCTGCGACGTGGTTCCTGGGATATCCTCCGCTGGTGAAGATCAACTGGCCGTCGGTCACCGTGGAGGTCACGCACTCCGTGGTCGCCCCCCTGGTCTCCCACAACTTCTTCCCCGTGAGGGGATCGAACCCACAGACGAGATCGCACCCGATGAGGACGACCTGATCGCGCCCGGCGGCATTCACAACGATTGGCGAGGCATAATTCGGCGTTTTGGGGCGCGGATGTTTCCAGACAATCTTCCCCGTGGCGCGCTCCAGGCCGGCGATCGCTCCCGCTCCCTTGTTGTCTGCCGTCACAATCACCAGCGATTCATGGAGCACTGGCGAGGAACCATAGCCCTGGTGCACCACATAATCGCAGATCTTCGTTTGCCACAGAATCTTTCCCGTGCGACTCAGTGCCGTGGTGTAAACAGCTCGATCGTGCAGGAAGTTGATAAAGAGCCGCTGACCATCGCAGGCCACCGTGGACGAGGCAAAGGAACTCTTGCTGTTGCCTTTTTGCGTGAAACCGCCGCGATGCACCTCGGTCTGCCAGAGTGGCTTGCCCGTCTTTCGGTCGATACAGAGCACTCCCTGGACCGCGGCCACCGGATCAGCGATGGCCAGAAAGACCTGTTCGCCAACAACGGTGGGGGAACCGTGGCCACGCCCGGGAATGGGGCATTGCCACAGCACGTTCTCGGATTCACTCCATTTGAGAGGGATATTCTGCTTTGCCGCGGCGATTCCGTTGCGGGTCGGCCCGCGCCACCACGGCCAGTCGGTCGGCGCCACGGTGATGCGCTCCCCTGCGCCCGAGGGGCCAGGAGTATCAGCGCTGCGTCCAGTCGCCACGAGGAGAACCAGGCAGGGCAAAGCAATGGTCAGAAGCAAGCGAGGCATGACAACCCTTCTCTGTGCAGCAAGCAAACGTGGAGAAGGGATCTACGGGAGCCGATCCTCCGCGGTAGTCCCACCCTGTTCGGCAGACTACCGCATCGGAACGGAGAGAGCGAGAAGAAAGAGAATGCAGTTTTCAGTTTTCAGTGTTCAGTGTTCAGTTTTCAGTTTTCAGTGTTCAGTTTTCAGTGTTCAGGTTCGGGGGTCAGGGGTCAGAGTCAGGGGTCAGGGTCAGGGGTCAGGGCGTCGGCGGGAGACGGTTAGAGGTGCACGGGGCGGTAACTGCGCTGGTAAGGAGCAAGTTTGACCGTCCACTGGTTGGCGCTGATTCCCGTGTGCTGAGCGATGCGGTTTCGCCAGGGGGTGGCGCTGCTCTC
>JAKOSN010000027.1 GCA_029777335.1 Planctomycetota bacterium | reverse complement strand
GGAAACCATTGTCACCACGATTCCGCCTGGTTCGACCGCCTCTGCCGGTGTTCGCGCCAACGTTGCTCCACGGTCAAGCAGCCCCTGCGCCCTGGAGGCGGTCCGGTTGTAGACGCGCAGGCCAAAGCCCGCGCGCAGGACATTGGCCGCCATCGCCAGCCCCATTCCGCCCAGGCCGATAAAACCGATCGTTTCTTTCATGGCAAGAGTCTCTCTGCGCAGGGTGTTCAGACGGGTGGCCCAGAAGCGCCCCGTGGATGGAGATAGAGCGCCACGGCGGGACTGTCTCGCCTCGCGGCCGGGGTGGGAACCGGAAACTCTGGGAAACGCAGGCACTGGCAATAAGATGAGGGCAGTTTGCAGAGGGATTCCTTCAGGAGGAAGCGGTCATGGCCTGGGTCGGAGTGCCCGTCGCGCTGGTGCTCATCATGATTGTGTTTGTCGATACGTTCGAGGCAATGATCCTGCCGCGACGGGTCGCTCACGATTTTCGCCTGGCTCGTTTGTATTTCCAAACGGCCTGGAAGCTGTGGGTCGCTGTGGCAGGGCGCCTCCCAACAGGGCGACGGCGGACGGCTTTTCTAAGCATCTTTGGTCCGCTCTCTCTCTTTGGTTTGCTCTTTGTGTGGGCGATGGTGTTGATCGTTGGGTTCGCCCTTCTGCACTGGTCGCTTGGAACGAATCTCTCCTTGCCCCGCGATACCGACGACCGCTTTACCACTTACCTGTATTTTAGCGGCACCACGTTCTTCACTCTCGGCTTTGGAGATGTGGTGGCGACGGGAAGTTGGGGGCGGACGTTGAGCGTTGCCGAGGCAGGCATTGGTTTTGGCTTCCTGGCCGTGGTGATCAGCTATCTCCCCATTCTCTACCAGGGCTTTTCGCGGCGCGAAATCATTATCTCCTTGCTGGATGCCCGTGCGGGTTCACCTCCCAGTGCCGGAGAATTACTCCGACGCATTGGAGAAGCCCGTGCGCTGGCCAGCATGGGAGGACTGCTCTCGGAGTGGGAGCACTGGGCGGCGGAACTTCTGGAGAGTCATCTCTCCTACGCGGTTCTGCGTTTTTATCGCTGTCAACACGATAATCAATCCTGGGTCAGCACGCTCACGACCATTCTCGACACGAGCGCTCTTCTGATTGCCGCCGTCGATTCACCGATCGATCATCAGGCGCGGCTGACTTTCGCCATGGCACGCCACGCCGCGGTCGATCTGGCGATGGTCTCGCAGACACCACCGCTCCCGCTTGCTGTGGATCGGTTGGCAGAAGCCGAGCGCAATCGTTTGTGGACGTCGTTGCGCGAGGCCGGACTGGTGGTGCGCGAAGAGACAGCGGGCGCCCGGGCGCTCACCGAACTGCGGGCGCTCTATGAACCCTTTGTGAACGCCCTGGCGCAGTACTACCACTTCACCTTGCCGGCGCTCATCCCGGAAAAACCCCCTGTGGACAACTGGCAAACGAGCGCCTGGACCTCGCGCTCTCCCGGTCTGGGCGGTCTTCCCACCGCGTCCGCCGAGGAAGACCATTTTGATTAACACGCAGGCCGACCCCCGTTCCTCGGCTCATTGCGCGTGCGACCCGTGCAGAGAGATTTTAGGATATTCAAGCGAGAAAAAGCCCCCTGATTCTCCGGGTGTTCAGCAGGTCGCGAACTGGCGGTCGCCCGCGTCGCCCAGGCCAGGGACGATGTAGCTGTGTTCGTTGAGATGACTGTCGAGGGCGGCCAGATGAAGCGGGACGTCGGGATGATGCGCCTGTACCAACCGCACTCCCTCCGGTGCTCCAATCAAACCAAGGAACTTGATCCGCGTGGCCCCCCAGCGTTTGAGGATGTCGATGGCCGCCACCGCCGATCCTCCGGTCGCCAGCATCGGATCGACCACGTAGCAAACATCCACATCCACCGTGGGAGGAAGCTTGTTGTAGTAGGTGACTGGCTTGAGCGTTTCATGATCGCGATACAGTCCCAGATGCCAGACCCGTGCATCGGGGATGCTCTCATGGATTGCCTGCGCCATCCCCAGTCCGGCGCGCAGAATGGGCATCAGGCCAATACGCTGGGTGAGTTGGTGCGAAGGACACTCTTCCAGCGGGGTGGGAATCATCACCGTGGCGGTTTGGAGATCGAGCGACGCCTCGTAAAAGAGCAACTGGGACAGGTCGCGCACCAGGTTGCGAAAGAGCGGAGGCGGGGTGTCCCGATGGCGCAGCAGCGCGAGTTTGTGCAGAACCAGGGGATGGCGCGACACCACAAGCGGGGCACTCATTGGCGAGGCTCGTGCAGCAGGGAAAGGGACCACGGTGCGGCCACGTTCCGCGTGGCGGCCGGCTCAGCGCGGAACAAGGTCGGTCAATTCGCGTTCAACGCCACATCTCTTCCTCGGCAAACGGATGCGCCGGGCCAGACGGCTTGGGTTGCGGGCGAGAACGGAGGATGGCCTCGGCCAGCGCCAGGTCCGCCTGGGTGGTGATCTTCAGGTTCGAGGTGGCCCCCTCCACCACTTCCACGGGATGGCCGCGTGCTTCTACCAGGCGCGCATCGTCGGTGATGTCCTTGCCGAGTTTGCCTCGGTGCGCGTAGGCATCGAGCAGCCAGTCGCGGCGGAATACCTGGGGCGTTTGTGCCAGCCACAACCCCTGGCGGGAGAGGGTTTCCTTGATGTGATGGTTGCCATCGACGCGCTTGACCGTATCGGCAACGGGAACGGCGAGGATGGCGGCTCCGCTGTGGGCTGCCTTGGCGAAGACAGTATCGATCAAGGACGGGGGAACACAGGGGCGCACGGCATCGTGAATCGCGACCAGCTCAGCGTCGGCGTTCAGCTTCTGCAGGGCGCTGGCGATCGAGTCAAACCGTTCGGTGCCGCCGGAAGCGACCTCGATGTTGAGGAAGGCGAGATTGGCGCTATAGCGGAGCCGAAACATCTCCAGATCTTCGGGGGCCACGACGATGATGCACTGACAAACATCGTGGCGGGTGACAAAGAGTTCTGCGGTCCGCAACCAGATTGGTCGTCCATCGAGCGTGGTAAACGGCTTCTTTTCCTTGCCCGCAAACCGCGATGAGCGACCAGCAGCGGGAATGATGACGGCAAACGTCGCCATGGACCACCTCACGAGGCAGGGCCAATTCTGTGAGATCCCAGTTGCTATCCTATAGCGCCGCCTTACCCCTGTGCCAGTGTTTGTTGCAACGCGGTCAATTGAATGAGGCAGCGGCGCAAGGGTTCTTCGGCCTCATTGAGGAGGAGCATCATTTGCTGAGCGGTCTCCTCCGCCCGGGTCAGACTGGTGTTGAGCGGGTCGGGTGGGGGAGGCGGAGGCAGGGGCGCGGCGGGGCGCGGCGGATTTTCGGGCGGGATTTCGGGAAGCCGGGTGAGCACTTCCGCGAGGTCCGTTTCGATGCGTTCGAGCACGGCCACCCCTCCTGCGCGCCCGGGTGGTTTGGGCAGATTCGCTGCGGTCATCGGCGCACTCCCTTCCTGCCAGGATTCCCCGCATCGGGGTAATTTACACAAGAGTCCGAGGACACCTGACTTGACAGGGGAGGCAAATCGCGCTACAGTACCCGCGATCAGGATGTCTGGTGCCGCTCGTGGTGCGCGACGTCCTTCCCGAGCCCGCTGGCTCGTACTGCAACAATCAGGCACGACGCAATGCAGACAACTCCTACGCCCCCTTCGGTGGCGCCAACTTCCGACTTTCACCTTGATCTGTCGCGCATCGCCCAGGACTTACAGATTCGCAAGGTGCAGGTCGAGAGTGTAGTCCAGCTTCTGGACGAGGGCAACACCATTCCCTTCATCACGCGCTACCGCAAGGAGCGCACGGGCGGACTGGATGAGGAGCAACTCCGCAAGATCCAGAAACGTGTGGCGGATCAGCGCCAGCTTAACGATCGCAAACTGACGGTTCTCAAGAGTATTGAACAACAGGGCAAACTCACGGACGAACTGCGCCAGGCGATCGGTGAAGCGGCCACCCCCAAACGGCTCGAGGATCTCTATCTCCCCTACAAGCCGAAAAAGCGCACGCTGGCCACTGTGGCGCGCGAAAAGGGGCTCGAGCCGCTGGCGCTGGCAATCTGGACTCGCGATCCCGCCGTGGGCAACCTCGCGGAGATTCTCCCCACCCTGCTCAATCCCGAAAAGGAACTCGCAACTCCCGAGGATGTCCTGCAAGGGGTGCAGCACATCCTTGCCGAGCAGATCGCGGAGACTGCCGACGTTCGCGCCGCGGTTCGGTTCTTCCTCTGGGATCACGCCCTGCTCGTCACCGGCAAGAGCGACAAATTGAAGGAAGGCGAGGGGCTCGATTACAAGGATTACTTCGAGTTCAAGGAGCCCGTCCGGCACGTGCCCCCGCATCGCATTCTCGCCATCAATCGTGGAGAGAAGGAAAATGCGCTCGGGGTCAAGCTGGTGTTCGATCAGGAAGCCGTGCAACGGGTTGCCCTTGATCGCATGCCGCTGGCAGACCATCCCCACGCCGACTTTTTGCGGCAGGTGACGGTCGATGCCCTCACCCGGCTGTTGCTCCCCAGCCTGGAACGTGAAATTCGTCGTGAATTGACCAATCACGCCGAGGATCACGCGGTGAGTGTGTTCGCGCGCAACCTGCGCAGCCTTCTACTGGCTCCGCCGCTGCGTGGCAAGCGCGTGTTGGCGATCGACCCCGGGTTCCGTACGGGTTGCAAGGTGGCGGTCCTCGACGAAACGGGCAATCTCCTTGAAGACGGAGTGATCTTCCCGCACCCGCCGCAAAACAAGAAGGATGAGTCGCGGCTGCGCCTGGAGGAGTTGGTCCGCAAGCACCAGGCGACTGTGATCGCCATTGGCAACGGGACCGCCTGCCGCGAAACCGAGGAACTCGTCTCCGATTTGATCGCGGGGCTGGAAGCACGGCGCAACACCCCTGCGGGAGGTCCCGTGGTGGAAGCCGTGCCTGCGCCGGTGGTGGAATCCGCGCCGAGCCCGCCTGCTGAACCGGCCCCGGCTGCGGAACCGTCGCCTGCGCCGGCCCCCGAAGGAAGCGCCCCGGAAGCACCGCCAGCAGAGTCGCCCCCCACGGAAACGCCGACCGCCGAGGCGCCCACGCCAGCCGCTCCGCCAGCCCCCGCGACCCCGCCTGGTCCCTCGCTGGCAGAGATGGTGGCGAATCTTCCGCCGGCTCCAGGCGAACTGGCCTATGTCATCGTCAATGAGGCGGGGGCGAGCGTTTATTCCGCCAGTCCGGTGGGCCGCGAGGAGTTCCCTGAGTACGATGCGACCCTGCGTGGCACCATCTCGATCGGCCGCCGCTTGCAGGATCCGTTGAGTGAACTGGTCAAGATCGATCCGCAGAACATCGGCGTGGGGCTCTACCAGCACGATGTCAATCCCAAGCATTTGAAGGAATCGCTCGAAGGAGTGATCGAATCCTGCGTCAACACCGTCGGGGTGGATCTCAACACTGCCAGCGTTCCCTTGCTGACGCATGTCTCGGGGCTGAATTCGCTGGTGGCGCGCAGTGTGGTGGATTATCGCAAGACGCATGGGTCGTTCCACAGCCGCAAACAGCTGATGGACGTTCCCAACTTTGGCGATAAACGCTGGGAACAGGCCGCGGGCTTCCTCAAGATCACCGGGGGCGAGAATCCTCTCGATAGCACCTGGATTCATCCGGAGAGTTACCAGGCTGCCAGCCAGTTGCTCCAGGATCTGGGCACGGCGCCGGAAGTGCTGCGCGACCGTGACAAACTCACCGAACTGCGCGAGAAACTTGGGACACTGGTCCCCGAGGAAGTGGCGCAGCGCCTGGGACTGGGGACGCCGACCTGTCGCGATATCATCGAAGCGCTCTCGCGCCCCGGGCGCGATCCGCGTGAGGATCTCCCCCCGCCCGTCTTCCGAAAAGGGATCCTCAAACTCGAGGATTTGCAAGCGGGGATGGAATTGAAGGGGACGGTCCTCAATGTGGTCGATTTTGGCGCCTTCATCGACATCGGCCTCAAGGACAGTGGCTTGGTACACATCAGTCAGATGGCCAACCGCTACGTCAAGAGTCCCTATGACGTGGTTTCCGTGGGCGATGTGGTGACGGTCTGGGTGCTGACCGTGGATCAGAATCGGCGACGCGTGTCGCTGACGATGATCAAGCCAGGCACCGAGCGCAAACCGCCCGAACGGCGTCCGCCTGGGCGTCCGGTGGAGGCGGGACAGGGCGGCCCCCCCCGTGGGGAACGCGGCGAACATCGTGGACCGCCCCGAGGGGGAGAACGGCCAGGAGAGCGTCGTCCACCGCAACGTCAGGGTGGCTTCCGTCGTCCGGGTGCGCCTGCAGGACAGGGTTATGGCGGGGGCCGTCCCTCGGTCCGGTCCGGGCCGCCCGGGACCCAGCAACAGGGGGGGGAGACCCCAGCCGGACAACGTCCGCCTGCGCCACCACCGCGCAAACCCAAGCGCACCCCGCCCAAGCCGAACCTGTCACAGGCAGCTCTGGCGGGGGCCACGCCGCTGGGCACGTTCGCCGAACTCGCCGCCTTCTGGGAAGCGAAGAAACCCCCGAAGGAAGAGACGCCTCCGCCCCCAACTCCGGCTCCGGAAGCACCTCCGCCCGCGCAGGAGGAGCAACCGCCACCCGCGGCGCCCGAGCCGCCTCCGCCGCCCACCCCGGCTCCCCCGCCTGCCAACGAATAAGACAGCGGCGCGCACGAGCACTCAGAGGGAACCACTCCCGGGAGGATCACCCGGGGAGTGGTTCCTCCGGAGTGTCGTCTTCTGGCGCCGCGGGAGCCCGAAGCAGACGCGCCAGCAGCACGGGGTTTACCTGTCCTCGAAACCGAACCTTGCCCTCGATCATGACGACCGGGACACAATTGCCGTACGCCTGCACCAGGGGAGGAGCACTATCCACATCGATGATGGAGAGCGTGAAGCGGTAGCGTAGCTGGGCCTTTTCCAGCTGCGCGAGGGCCTCCTCACAGAGATGACAGCCGTTGCGGGTGTACAGCACGACCTGGCGCGTCGTCTCGGCCCGGTTCCACCATCTTCGCCAGGCTTCCCACAACATGCTCGCCTCCTGTAGTCAGACAACGCACCATTTGCTATCTTGAAGTAATCCTGGTTCACCGCGGGGACGACACCGCTGGCTTTTCCAGATCACCCCGGGGCTGTGCTTCGCATTTATGTTGAGGATCTTTCATGCCTCCCCGACCGACGCCTCCACCAGCCAGCAAGCCACGCCGTCGCCCGGGGCCCCCTGTGTCTGGTGCGTGGCTCTGGATCGCGATCGGGATTGCCTTGATCGCCATGTTCTTCTACCGCGATTACAGCGATAGCGCCGAGATTCCCTATAGCGATTTTCTCAAAATTGTCTCGGACAAGAAACAGGCCAAGAACATTGAGAAGATCGTTTTTGTCACCACCGATCGCGTGCAACTGGAGATCAAGGATCCCGCCGCCCTTCCCGACGACCTGACCACGAAGAACATCAAGGAACGGTCGATCAAACGCTTTATGACCAAGCGCTGGCCGCTGGATGATCCTGACCTGAGCAAACAACTCGATGCCCTGCTCAAGGAGAATCCCGCCCTGCGCATTGACGTCCCCGAGGATCACTTTGCCTGGCTGGGCAATGCCTTCCTCTTCATTATTCTCCCTGCGTTGATCATCTTCGGCCTGTTCTTTCTGCTGTTGCCCCGCATCCGTGACCCGTTGAGCGGCGGAGGCGGATTCCTCAATAGTTACGTCAAGAGCCCGGCACGCCGCTATGACCGCAACAAGATGCGCGTCACCTTTGAGGATGTGGCTGGGATGCACAACGCCAAGAGCGAATTGCAGGAGATTGTCGAGTTCCTCAAGGCGCCGGAGAAGTTTCAGCGGTTGGGCGCCCAGGTGCCCAAGGGGGTGTTGCTGGTCGGCCCTCCGGGGACAGGCAAGACGTTGCTCGCCCGCGCGGTGGCGGGGGAGGCCGGGGTGCCCTTCTTCTCGATTAACGGCTCGGAATTCATTCAGATGTTTGTCGGCGTGGGCGCCAGTCGGGTGCGCGATCTGTTCAAGAACGCCAAGGATTCTGCTCCCTGCATCCTCTTTATCGATGAGATCGATGCCGTGGGGCGGATGCGCGGCGCTGGCGTGGGCGGGGGATCCGATGAGCGCGAACAAACGCTCAACCAGATTCTGAGCGAAATGGATGGCTTCACACCCACCGAAACGGTGATTGTGATGGCCGCGACCAACCGCCCGGACGTTCTCGATGCCGCCCTGCTGCGTCCGGGACGGTTTGATCGCCATGTCACCATCGATCGTCCCACCTGGCAAGGGCGGTTGGCGATCCTGAAGGTGCACACACGCAACAAGCCCCTCGCGGATGATGTCGATCTGGAGGCGCTGGCGCGCACTTCCATTGGGATGACCGGGGCTGATTTGCGCAATCTCGCCAACGAGGCGGCTCTCCTCGCCACCCGCGAGGGGAAGAACAAGATCGATCGCCATGATTTTGCCCGGGCGGTGGATCGCGTGCTGATGGGACCCAAACGCGAGGAGGTGCTGACCGCGGAGGGGAAACGCAAGACCGCCTATCACGAGGCGGGACATACCCTGGTCAGCTGGCTCGAACCGGCCTCCGATCCGCCACAAAAGGTCTCCATTGTGCCGCGCGGCAAGGCACTGGGGGTTACCTTCAATACCCCCGACGAGGAGCGCTATCACCACGGGATGGATTACTGGACGGCGCGGTTGGCGGTCATCATGGGTGGACGCGCCGCGGATCGACTGGTGTTCAATCAGGCGTTTAGCGGACACGAGGATGATCTGCGCCAGGCCACGCGGCTGGCTCGGTACATGGTCACGCACTGGGGGATGAGCGACCGCCTCGGGCCCATGTCGTTCCGCGTGGGCGAGGAGCACGTCTTCCTGGGCAAGGAGATCCAGGAACCGCGCGATTTTAGCGACGCCAGTGCCGCCGTCATCGACGAGGAAGTGCAGAAGTTGTTGCGCGCCGCCGACCTGCATGCCTTTGACCTGTTGCAGACCAATCGCGATAAGCTCGATCGCCTGGTCGAGGCCTTGTTGCAGCGCGAAGAGTTGTTGCGCGACGAGATCGATATGGTGCTGCGGGGCGAGCCGTTGCCGCCCCAGACGCCGATCGAACCGCCAACCCCCGCTGCCGAGACCCCTTCCGCTGAGCGCAACCTCGATCCCGTGAGTGGCCAGGGTGAACCGTCGGGGATACGCACCTGAGCCGCCTTCCCGCCAGCGCCAGGTTCGCCTGGCGCTCTTTTTTGCCGAATTATTGTTTGGACAATTGTTGTTTGGACGACTAGACTGAGACGGATGAAGCGCGCCTCCCGCGACCAGGCGAGGGAAGATCGCCATTTTGACTGTCCCGAGCAGGAAGTGTTCCTCCACCTGTGGCGGACCTATGACCGGCTCCGCGCCCTGGAGGATGAACTCTTTGCGCGCTGGGACCTGACCGCGCAGCAGTATAACGCCCTGCGCCTGTTACGATCCTGCGCGCCCGGGACGATGCCGACGCTGACTCTGGCGTCGCGGCTGATCTCGCGGGCTCCGGATATCACACGGCTGCTCGATCGCCTGGAGCGGCGCGGGTTGATCGGGCGCGAGCGGGCGGCGCAGAACCGGCGCGTGGTGCAGGTGCGAATCACGGCCGAGGGGTTCGAACTCCTGCGGCAACTCGACCCGGAGGTTCGCGCCTGCAACGAGCGACAACTGGGGCATTTACAGCCCGAGGAATTGCGCGCGTTGGGCACGTTGTTGCGTGCGGCCCGCCGACCCCATGAGGCGCCCGAGAGCGAATGGTTGTGACACGAACCCTGGAGGGAAAAAGAGCGATGGTGTCCACGACTCCCCAGCACGGCGAACGACCTCATGTGGTGGTGATCGGCGGCGGACCTTCGGGCGCGACCGTCTCGACGCTCATTGCCCAGAAGGGCTACCGAGTGCAACTTTTCGAGCGCGACCGTTTTCCCCGCTTCCACATCGGGGAGTCGCTGATCCCCGAAACGTACTGGGTGCTCCAGCGCCTGAACATGCTGGAGAAGTTGCGGCGCAGTTGCTTCATCAAGAAGTACAGCGTGCAGTTCGTCAGTCAGCATGGCAAGTTGTCAGAACCGTTCTATTTCATGGACAACAAGCCCCATGAGTGCTCGCAGACCTGGCAGGTGCTCCGCAGTGAATTCGATTTGATGATGCTCCAGAATGCCGAGGAACATGGCGTTCAGGTGCAACAGGGTGTTCGCGTGCTCGACGTGATTGCCGAGGGGGAGCGCCTGGTTGGGGTGCGCATCCAGGGGGAAGACGGGGTTGAACGCGAGGTGTTCGCCGATGTGATTGTTGATGCCAGCGGGCAGAGCACGTTGATCGCCAATCGCTTCAAGCTGCGCGTGGTGGAGCCGGATCTCAAGAAGGGGGCCATCTGGACCTACTGGGAGAATGCCTATCGCGATACGGGCAAGGATGAAGGCGCGACGCTGGTTTTGCAAACGCAGGGAAAGAAGGGGTGGTTCTGGTACATTCCGCTGCACAACAACATCATCAGCATCGGAGTGGTTTCCGACTTTGAGTATCTGTTCGACAAGACGCGGGGAACCGACCACGAGAAGATCTACTTTGAGGAAGTGGAGCGCTGCCCCGGGTTGAAGCCGCGACTGAGCAATGCGCGCCGCGTGGCCGGCTTTTACGCAACCAAGGACTACAGCTATCGCTCGAAGGAAGTGGCGGGCAACGGCTGGGTGCTGATTGGCGATGCGTTCGGCTTTCTTGATCCGCTCTATTCCTCCGGGGTGCTTCTGGCGTTGAAATCCGGGCAACTGGCAGCCGATGCGATCGTGGAGGGGCTGGAACGGGGCGATACCTCGGCAGCGCAGCTGGGGAAGTGGGGGCCGGGTTTTATTCAGGGGATGAATCGCATGCGCCGGCTGGTGTGCGAATTCTACGACGGCTTCAGCTTTGGCCGCTTTGTCAGGAAATATCCGCATCTGAAAGGACACATCACCGACCTGCTCATCGGCGATCTCTTTGAGGACAAGGTCGATGATGTGATCGAGCCGATGAACGACATTCGGCGTGATATGGCTGCCGCGGCTGCCGCTGCCGCCCCGGCGCGCGTTGGCGAATAACGGCGTTGGTGAGGCGACCCCCCTGCCACCCAGGGAGTCCACACGGAGCCATTGTCTCCGTTGCGACTCTCTGGGTGGATTCTCACCACGGGAGCAGGTTAGTCGTCGTCATCGTCCTTGCTGGACTTCTTCTTTTTCTCGGGCTTGTCGCCGTCCTTCTTCTTCCCTTCTGCCTTGTCGCCGTCCTTCTTTTTCTCTCCCTTATTTCCTTCTTGCTTGTCGCCGTCCTTCTTTTTTCGCTCCGGCTTTTTGCTATCTTCCCTGTCGCCTTTCTTCTCCTCGCCTTGCACCTGTCCGGTGGCGCTGATATGGACGACGGTTTTCTTTCCTTTACCGTCGATCACCACGACGTGGAAGTGACGATCGCCGCCTTCCCCGCGAAGGGACGCCTCGACGGCTTGCCCCTTGCTCACCTTTTCGGCAATGGCAACGGCCACGCTCAGAGAGATCGACTTGCGCTCGCCTTCCGGTTTCTTGCCGCCCTCGGGTTTTTTGTCTCCGTCTCGTTTCTTGCCGCTCTCGGGTTTCCTGTCGCCTTCGGGTTTCTTGCCCCCTTCTGGCTTCCGGTCGCCCTCGGGCTTCTTCTCGCCCTCCTTCCTGGCGGGTTTCTCCCGATCCTGCTTCTTGCCGGCAGCGCCCTCCTTCGGGGAGTGCTCCTTGATAAGGGTCATGATTTCCTTGGCCACGTTCGGGGGGAGTTGACTCAGATCAATTTGCACGATCTGAGGCTTTTTCTCCTCCTTCCCTTTGGGTTTGCCTTTTTCCTTCTCGTCGGCACGAAGGGGAGCCGTGCTCAGCAACAGGGTCAGACCAACCAGGAAAATCAGCGCTCGGCGAGTCAGCAACAGGTGCACCGTACCATCCTCCACATTGTCCTGCAGAAGCCACCCCATTCGCCCCGGTGCCAGGATCGTTGCGACCGGAGGAGGGTGCGTGAGCAGATAGGCAACGCAGGGTTGCCGGCTCACGGCGAAATCTCCCCCGTTTTAATTGAGCGACTTCCCCGATGCGAGTGAATTTCAGCGAAGGGGAAGAAATCCTAATTACTATTATTTTTATCTTTAATATTGATCAATAGACTTGGCAGCATCCATGACCTAGAGTTGAGCGAGCAGGGACCCCGTCTCGCCGAGCGACAGTGCATCTTCGAGACAAGCGGATGTTCCGATCGCGCCTGGGTGGTTTCTGCTCATTTGAGATAAAGCCCATGACGCTCACGAAACGAAGTCACGCGGAGGTACTCCCCGGTTACCGATTGATCGAGCCGCTGGGATCCGGGGGGTTTGGGGAAGTCTGGAAGTGTGAGGCGCCCGGCGGGCTGTGCAAGGCGATCAAGTTCGTCTACGGCAACTTGCTCGATCCTGGGCTGACGGATCGGCACATCCGGGAAGAACTGCAAGCAATCCAGCACATCAAGGATATTCGCCATCCCTTTCTTCTCTCCATCGAACGCGTGGAGAATCGAGACGGCGAACTGCTGATCGTCATGGAGCTGGCCGATCAAAACCTGCAAGAAGTCTTCGAGAGCGACCAGGCCGAGGGGTTGCCTGGGATTCCCCGGGATGAACTCCTGAAATATCTGCGCGAGGCGGCCGAGGTTCTCGATCTGATGAACCTGGAGTGCGGGCTGCAGCACCTCGACATCAAACCAAGCAACCTCTTTCTCGTTCGGGATCATGTCAAGATTGGTGATTTCGGACTGGTGAAGAGTTTGAGCGATCGTCAGCACGGGCCGCAGCATGGAGAGCGGGGGTACGGGCAGCCGTTTAGCGCCATCACCCCGGTGTTCGCTGCTCCGGAGCTTTTCCAGGGGTTGATGAGCCCGCAGAGTGATCAGTACAGCCTGGCGATTGTCTATCAGCAATTGCTGACCGGGCATCTTCCCTTCGAGGGTAAGAACCTGCGGCAGTTGATGGTACAGCACACCCTTCAGCCCCCGCGACTCGACTCCTTGCCGGTGGCCGACCGTTCCATCCTCGCCCGCGCGCTGGCCAAGAAACCCGAGCAGCGCTTTGCGACCTGCACCGAACTGGTGGATGCGCTCAGCGAGGTCAAGGGAGAAGTCTCGATCAAGCGCAACCGGCGTTCGGGGATCCTGCGCCGTGGGGTGAACGAGACGAACCTCACTCAGGTCAACGGCAATACCGTACAGGTGGCCCCAACCGAGTCCCGTGCCTTGCCCGAGTATCAATTTGGCGCGATGGTGGGGCGTACGGAACTCTCGGAGAACTGGGAGGCGCGGCACGCAACGGGGCGACGCTGCCAGGTCAAGTTTCTCCGGAGCGTGGCGCGCGGTGCGCTCTGGAACCAACAGGTTTTCAACAAGTTGCGCTCACTCAACCATCCAGCGTTGCTTCCCATGGAGGTGCGCCACGGTGGGCCGGGGTGTCTGGTGGTTGTCACCGATCCGGTCGAGCCGACGCTGCGCGCGCGTTTTCAGGAGTGCCAGGCGGCTGGACACCCAGGGATTCCGCGCCAGGAACTCCTCCGCCATCTGCGTCCGGTTGCCGAGGCGCTGGATGAGCTGTCTCGCCGCCAGCGCTTGCAACATCTGGAACTGAATCCTCGGGTGATCCTGCTGCCCCGGGGCCGGGAGCACGTAAAGATCGCCGATTTTGGGCTGGTGCAGTTGCTCTGGTTACCCGTGGCACAGAACCGGAGCAAGCTGCAGACGCGCTATGTGGCGCCAGAACTGCTCAAGGGTAAACTGAATCGGTATTGCGACCAGTACAGTCTCGCGATCGTCTACCAGGAGATGCTCACAGGGACGCATCCCTTTGGCGGCCGCGCCGGAGGAGGACCACTGCGCCCGCGGGTGGAGAGCCTTCCGGAACAGGATCGCGACATTGTGGCGCGGGCCCTCGATGTCGACCCGCATCTCCGGTTCGCCTCCGCCACCGAGTTTATCACGATCCTGGAGCAGGCCGGCAATCAGGCCCCCGTGGCGGCGGATCATGCCAGTGCGCTCGTCTGCGACAAAGCTGTCGCGCCCGAGAATCATCCGACGGTCGCCGGCATCAAGCGTCTGCTCGCCGAGGCCACCCTTGCCACCACCCCAACGCCGTCGATTCATCCCGCGTTGCCTCTCCCAACAAGGGACGGACTGGTTTTACAGGCCCGCTTTCAGGTGGCCGTCCCGCTCCAGGGCGCGCTCCTTCGCTTCGAGCGTTTCCGCGTTCGATGGAATGCCCAGGTGATTCACGCGGATGAACGCGGCGTGGCGTTTCGCGTTGGAGCCCCCGCCAACCAGGGAGAGGGAACGGGGTTGGTCGTGGAAATTCACTGGACGGCGGCGCACCCTGAGGGGGCCGAGATCCAGGTTCGCATTCGCCCCGGCGCCAGCGCGAGCCCTGAGGCCGTGCGCTTGCTCGACGAACTTGGTCCCGAATTACTGGAGAGTCTCCGTCGCGATTTGCAGGGCGAGCATGAGCGGCGCAGAATGGATCGCGTTTTCTGGCCCCACCCGGTCCAGGTCGCCTTTCTTCACGACACCCATCCGCTCGGGAAAACGATTCCCTGCCTGGGGAAGGACCTGTCTCTGACGGGGCTGGGTCTCTATCTCCCTGCTTCCCTGCCGAGCAATCATGTCCGCCTGGTCCTGAGTGCTGGGGGAGAAGCAGCGCCGGTGGTGGTGCATGGCATCATTGTGCGCGTGCAGCGCTGCGTGCAGCGCCTTTTTGAGGTCGGCGTTCGTTTCCTGTTCGACGATCCACCCCGGCAATAGGACTGTTGCCCCGCGGAGAGACGACAGCGACACCCTTATGTCTCGCGCTTGGCAGAGAAATTAACTCACCGCAGCGAACGGTGTCGGGGTGGCGCCCACGGCTTCGAGCACATCGACGGCGCGAACAAAGTGATAATCCGGGAGGAGGGCACGCAATCGATCCCGGCTGCGCCGCAAACCGACATAGGTGCGCCATCGGCTGAGCGCGCCCAGGGGAAGCGGGGTCTGGTCGGGGTCGAACTCCCAGGGGTGGAAATAGAGCATCGCCACCGGAACCGCCTGGCTCGCATGGGTCTGCGCGATGGCCCAGCGCATCAACCCCAGCGGAAAGAGGCGAAAATATCCTCCGCCACCCATGGGAAGGTTCAGTCCCGGGAGATCGAGGCGAACCGGGGGAATTTCCAGCAAACTCGCCTCGGGCTCGCCGACGCGAAAGAGGCCGCGGGGCGCCGTGGGAATGCCGTAGCGATCATGGCAAACGGGATAGATCGAGGAATCGTACAGATAGCCTTCCTCGCGCAGCAGCGAGAGCGCCCACGTGGTCTGGGACACGATGCTGAAGGTGGGAGCCCGATAGCCAACCACCGGCTGGCCGATGATCTGCTCCAAGGTGTCCTTGCTCTGGCGGATGTCGCGTTGAAATTCGGCGGGAGTCATGCGCTGCACGTTGCGATGATCCCAGCCGTGACTGGCCACCTCGTGACCGTCACGATGGATCGCCCGGACCAGGTCGGGTTGAGCCTGAGCCAGTTCGCCAACGAGGAAGAAGGTGGCGGACACTCCTTGCTCCGCCAGCGCTTCCAGAAGCCACCGGGTGGAGCCCGCGACCCGTCCTGCGTGATAGGTGCGTGTGGCTTCGGGGAGCGCGAGGTGAGAGGCCGCCTCGATGCGCCAGTGCTCCTCGACATCGAAGCTCAGGATCACCGACGGTGGCAGGGCTTCCTTCCCCTCGGCTTGGTCGAGAACAACCACGTTGCGCATGGGATTACCCCCTCTCTGCCCCGCTGCTGATGCGCGTGGCACGAGTGATGAGCTGCTCGGATTCCTTCCAGGCGGGCGCCATTTTGTCCAGGGACGCTGGCGAGAGCAAGGCCGATCGGCTAGACTCGGCGGGGCGAACCAATGAGAGCCCTCCCTGGAGACCCTTCCGCCATGACTGGTCTGTTGATGCTCGCAGGTTGTTGCCTGGTCGCCTGGCAGGCGCCGAGCGAACCGAATATCGATAAAAAATATCCGCTTGATCCGCAATTGCGCCAGCTGGCTCAGGACACCCAGAACCCGGTCTATCGGAAACTGGTGCTGGAAAAGATGTTGATCACCGATCTGGCCGCCGAATGGCAACGCTCCCAGACGGCGGACAACCCCGAGAGCTTTCTGAAAAAGCACGGCGGAAAAGAGAAGGTATTCGCCAATGCAGATCTGAAAAAGGCCTATGAGCGCCGGGTGCAGATTCGCAACGCGTTCCTCGACCTGATGCGTGCCGGCTACAAACGCTACAATCGCGAGGCTCCCTTCGACCGAGGAGAGAAGGCCGAGGAGGCGGGGATCAAAACGGGAGCGGGCGCGGGCAAACGGCTGGCGCTGGCGCCGGTGCTCCCTGCCCCGGGAGCGGAGAAGCAGTGGCCGCGTTTTCGTGGCCCCAGTGGGCAGGGACGGACCGGCGCAGCGAGTTTACCCACCCAGTGGGATGCGAAGGGGAAGAACGTGCTGTGGCACACGAAGATCCCTGGAGCAGGCAATTCCTCGCCGATCGCCTGGGGGGAACACATCTTTCTGACGAGTGCCTCGCCGGGAGGGAAGGAACGCTTTGTGCATCGTTTGCGCCACAGCGACGGAGCAATTCTCTGGACGCGCCAGGCGCCGGCGGCTCCCCCCGAAAAGGGAGTGCGTGACAAAAATGGTTTTGCCTCCGCCACGCCAGTCACCGATGGCGAACGCGTGATCGCCTTTCTTGGCTCCGCCGGGCTGGTGTGTTACGACTTCAAGGGTAATCAACTCTGGCATTATGGAGCGTTGAAGTTTCAGACCACCCACGGGACCGCCGCGAGCCCCCTGCTCTACCGCGACCTGGTCATCCTCTTCCACGATCAGAACCAGAGTGAATCCCTTTGCCTGGCGCTCGACAAGAAGACGGGGAAGCTGGTGTGGTCTCAGAAA
The DNA here is from genome assembly GCA_029777335.1 of Planctomycetota bacterium. Taxonomy (GTDB): domain Bacteria; phylum Planctomycetota; class Planctomycetia; order Gemmatales; family Gemmataceae; genus JAKOSN01. The sequence goes on along the minus strand of JAKOSN010000027.1, from coordinate 694 downwards.
CGCAAGCGCGCGATGGGCTGGTCTACCCCAACGGTGGTGCACGTGGGCGATCACGATGAATTGATCTACGCGGGCGGGGAAACCGTCAAGGGATACGATCCGCTGACCGGCAAGGAACTGTGGACCTTGCGGGGGCCCACGCAGGAAGTGGTGCCGACGATTGTGGTGGGGAAGGATCTCCTCTATTCGGCCTCGGGGCGCAATGGCCCGACGATTGCTTTCCTTCCGGGGGGAACGGGCGAGGTGACCAGGACCCACCTGGTGTGGAGTGCGGTTCGTGGGGGGCCGCATGTCCCGACGCCGCTCTATCTCGACGGCCGGCTGTACACCTTCAACGACACCGGGATTGCGACATGTCTTGACGCCGAGACGGGGAAACTGATCTGGCTCCAGCGCATCAATGATCGCTTCTCGGCATCGCCCATCGAGGCCGGAGGGTTGATCTACGTCCCAGCAGAGTCCGGAGTGACCTACGTCCTGCGGGCGGGCGACAGGCTGGATATTGTCGCCGAGAACGATCTGGGGGCTCCGCTCCTGGCCTCACCGGCGGTGATCGAGGACACCCTGCTGCTCCGCGCGGGCGAGGAGTTGTTTTGCATCGGGGCCAGGAAACCTCGCTGAGCGGAGGCGCACCAGGAGAGCGAGGCCCTCCCGCTCTCCTGGTGACAACGGCAATTCTCAGCCACCGATCGGG
>JAKOSN010000178.1 GCA_029777335.1 Planctomycetota bacterium | reverse complement strand
CCTATGGGTTGCTGGTCGAGCCGAGCAATGCCGGGAAGTTTCGGCGGACCGCGGTCGATATGGTCTCGGAAGTCGGCGTCAATATGGGGTATCAGCTGACGCACCATGTCAGCCTCTTCGCCGGCTACACCTTCCTCTACTGGAACAATCCGCTGCGTGCCGGCGATCAGATCGACACCACGATCAACCCGGTGGCAGGGACTCCGCCCGCGCGTCCGGCGCTGCCGTACAGGAGCGAGCCGTTCTGGGCGCAGGGGATCAACCTGGGGCTGAATCTCTGCTGGTGAGCGCGTGCGGTCAGGGGAGCCGTCCTCCTGGGCGCCGGATCAACGCCGGGGTGGCGTCGTCATTCCAGGTGTACAGGAACGTCTCTTCCACCGCGAGTCCCTGGTCGCGCAGATAGGCGCGCTGCCCCCAGTCGCCTTCCGTGATCCAGATGCGCTTGCCGGCAGGGAGCGCCTGGGGAAGACGCCTCGCCAGATCCTTCAAGTCGCTTTTTCGGCGCACCCCGGTGACATGCAGACTGACCACGTCATAATCGCTTGCGCCGGCGGCCACCATCGTTTGCCAGATGGCCAGGGTGTTGCGTCCCTGCGCCGGCGCACTGAAATCACCCGCCACCAGGGGAACCTTCGGCGCCAGGGAACGGATCAGCGGGGCAATCTGGCGATGATAGGCGGCATACTCCTCGGGCGTGAACCAGTAGGCCGGTTCGTTGATGATCTGGACCCCGAGCAGATCGTCGCGCACCAGCGGGAGAATCTGGCGAATCCAGGCAAGGGTGGCAGGCAAATCGTCCACCGTGTCGCGTCGTTCCTGTCCCAGGATCGCCAGGACCTTGAAGCCGCGCGCGCGGATCACCGGGAACCAGTGCTGGTAGATGCGCGGTCCCCAGTCCGGGGGGAGGATGATGCGAATCTGCTTGCGATAGCCCGCCTGTTCAATTTCGCTCAGATACTGGTCGAGGCGGACGCGGGCAGTCCGCTCGTCGAGCAGATCGCCCGCGCTGATGTTGACGCTGAATTCCCCGGCAGGGACGTCGCCGGGACCCGGGTCGATGCGGCCACATCCGCTCCCGGCCAGGAGTGCCACTCCCAGCAAGAACAGCCAACCCGTGCGGCCATGATGATGAACGCGCATCGCGCCTCCCTGCCATCTGGGCAATCTAGGGTGCGTTCATATGCTGATCACAGGCCATGATACGGTCAAGAGCGCTCCACTTGTACCGACCATGGCGGCGGAGTTCCACACCTCCTTTCCGTTTTGCCCGGGGCCGACGGAGGTGCTTCCGATCGGCGACGCAGCAAACGGAGTTCTGCCAACGCGAGCAAGGATGACCCCATGAGCCAGGCCGCTCTCCGACTGGAAATCCTCGATGGGAACGTCGGTCTGCTAATCTTCGATCAACCCGGCAGTCGCGCCAACACCCTGGGCCAGGCGGTTCTTGCCGAACTGTCCGCCCTGGTGGCCGAACTGGGGAAGCGCACCGAGCTGACCGGCCTGATCCTGAGGAGTGGCAAACCCGGGATGTTCATCGCGGGCGCCGATCTGAGAGAACTGGGGGGAGCGCGCCCCGAGCCGGAACAATCCCGCCAGCTGTTGCAAGGAGGGCTCGCCACCTTTGGAGCCTTCGAGCAGTTGCCCTATCCCACCGTGGCAGCCATCGAGGGCGCCTGCATGGGGGGAGGGCTCGAACTGGCAATGTGCTTCGATTTCCGCCTGGTTAGTACCCATCCCAAAACCGAACTGGGTCTGCCCGAGACCAAGGTCGGCCTGATTCCCGGCTGGGGGGGAACGCAGCGTTTGCCGCGTCTGATCGGCCCCGCGCTGGCCACCGAGATGATCTGTGCCGGCGAGACGGTCAAGCCAGCGCGGGCGGTGCAGATTGGCCTGGCCTTTGATGCCGTCCCCTCCGAGCGCTTGCAGGCGGAGGCCTTGCGGTTGCTGGCCTGGGCGCGCGAATCGGGCGCCTGGCATGAGGTCCGGCAAAAGAAACAGCAACCCGTCGGGCTGAGCGAGGAGCAAGCGTCGTTTCTGTTCGCCGTTGCGCGGGCTCAGGTGCTGGCGAAGACGCGCGGGCAGTTTCCGGCTCCGCTGGCAGCCCTGGAAGCGATCGCGGGCGGAGTCAATCTGCCCCTCGCCGAGGGGTTGAAGATCGAGTCCGAGAAGTTTCTCCCGGTGGTGGCTGGTCCGGCCGCACGCAATCTGATTGCGGTCTTTTTCATGAATCAGCGGTTGCAGAAGGATCCAGGGGTGAGCAACTCCGCCGTGCAACCGCGGCCGATCAAGCTCGTCGGTGTGCTTGGGGCCGGGATCATGGGAGCCGGGATTGCGGGCGCGTACATTCGGCGCGGAATCCCGGCGTTGCTGCTCGACAGCAACCCCGTCGCGCTCGAAAAAGGGGTGGGAGCCATTGCCAAGGTGTTGCAGAGCCGGGTGGACATTGGTCGCTCCACCGCCGCCGAGATGGTGGCTGCCCTGGCGCGGCTGAGCACCACCACCACGCTTCAGGCGATGGCCGATCGCGAGGTCGTGGTCGAGGCCGTGGTCGAGAACGAGGCGGTCAAGGTCAAGGTTTACCAGCAATTGCAAGAGATCCTTTCGCCGGACGCGATTCTCGCCTCCAACACCTCGACGATTTCCATCACGCGCATGGCCCGCTCAGTGCGGCGCCCCGAGCAATTCGCCGGGATGCACTTCTTCAATCCGGTCGATCGGATGCAGCTGGTGGAGGTGATTCGCGGCGAACAGACGAGCGATGCCACCGTGGCGACCCTGGTGGCGCTGGCGAAGCAGATTGGCAAAACTCCGATCGTGGTGCGAGATTGCCCTGGTTTCCTCGTGAATCGTATTCTCTTCCCGTACATTAACGAGTCGTTAACTCTTCTGGAAGAAGGGGCCGCGCCGCGCGATCTGGACCGGGTGGCGACCGGCTTTGGCATGCCGATGGGGCCAATCACGCTGAACGATCTGGTGGGGCTGGACACCTCGCTCTATGCCGGGCAGGTGATCAATGATGCCTTCAGCGAGCGCACCACGCGCTCGAAGATCTTGCAGGAACTGGTGGCTGCGGGGCGCCTGGGGCAGAAGTCGGGGGCGGGGTTCTACAGCTATGGCAAGGGCTCGCGAGGCCAGGACGATCCGGCCTTCGAGGTGATCCTGGCACGCTGTCGTACGGGCGAACGCGCCTTCACGGCCGACGAGATCGAGGAGCGCCTGTTTTTGCCGATGCTGACCGAGGCGAGTCGCATCCTGATGGAGGGGATTGTGCGTGACCCGAGCGATGTCGATATGGGGTTGATCCTGGGCATCGGCTTCCCGACGTTTCGGGGCGGAATCCTGCGCTGGGCCGACGCGATCGGTCTGCCCCGGGTGCTGCAGAAACTGCAAAAATACGAGGCGCTGGGATTGCGCTTCCAGCCGACCGAGCAGATGCGCCAGCTGGCCGCCGCCGGGAAGGGATTCTACTCGGCCTGAGAGGGAGGATTCCGCATGGCCAGTTATCAGGGGCACCTGGCGTACGCCTCGATCCTGGGCGCCGCCTATGGCTGCATGGGCGCCTTGCAGATGGATCTCGACTGGGGGCCGGTGTTTCTCGGCGCGGGGTTAACCACCCTGGGCGGACTCTTGCCGGACCTCGACAGTGACAGCGGGGTGCCCATCCGGGAACTCTTCAACCTGGCCGGGGTGGTGATTCCCCTCCTGCTGTTGCGCCGACTGCACCGGCATGGCTTTAGCATCGAGGAAACGCTGGTTCTGGTGGGGGCAGCCTTTCTGCTCATTCGCTTTGGCGTGTCGCGTCTTTTTTGCCGCTTGACCGTGCATCGCGGGATGTTTCACAGCATCCCGGCGATGCTGATCGCGGGGTTGACGGTTTTCCTGATCTACCAGAGCCCGGATCTCAATCTGCGTCTGTACGCCTCTGGGGCGGTGATGCTCGGCTTCCTGTCGCACCTGGTGCTCGATGAGTTGTACAGTGTCGATTTCATGGGGGCGCGGGTGAAGTTAAACAAGTTCGCGGGGAGCGCGTTGAAGTTCTGGTCGTCCTCGCGGCTGGCGACCTTCACCACCTATCTGCTCCTGGGAGTGCTGATCTGGGCCGCCTGGCGCGAGGTGGCTCCCACCATGGGCGAACAACCGTCGACCCCCGCCCCCGCCACCCCGGGTTCCACCTGATCCCGTGCAGCACAGAGGCGCTTTTTCGAAGCGAATCCCACGACCGGACCGTGTCACGGTTTGGTGGGAGCCCTCCCGGAAGGAGTGATGTCGTCGGGGAGGGCGAGGGAGAGATCGATCGGTGTGCCCTCGCGCAAGATCTGCACTTTCACCCTGGTTGCCGACGGTGTTTCTCGCCGCGCCTGCGTAAGCGCGTACCACAGATGGGCCGGCGTTTGCGCTTCCCAGATGTGGACGCCAACCACCAGGTCGTCCTTCCTGAGCCCCGCTCGCGCCGCCGGGCTGTCGGGCCGCACCCACAGGACCTGGAGGCGGGGGACAAGCCGCAGTCCGCTCCCCGAAGTGGGGCTGCCCAACTCTGCGCCCCTCGTCGTCCCCACCTTCACCCCCACGGTGCGGAAGAGATCCTTCTCGACCGAGGGCGCGACCGGGTCGGTGAGCGGGGGGAGGCCCGGGAATCGGGAATCCTTGCGCGGCGGCTGTGGTTGCTTCTCGGAGCGGGAGGGAGCTTCTTTCCGTTTCCAGTAGAACACCGCCGCAACACCCTTGCGACTATCGAAATCCCTGGGGCGAACCACAGTTGCGGGGTCGGGATCGAGGGCGGTATCACTGGCGAGCGCGCGGGTCTTCAACGTGTCTGTGGTGATCTCGTAGATGCCGTAAGAAGGCGAGTCGGTCAAACGGTGCGGGCTTGTGATCTTCAAGTTGAATTGAGCGGGCTGAGCGGTGCGATCAACGATCGTGAGTTCCGCCTCCCAGATCACCGCACTCCCCTTGCGCAACGCGACCTTGCGACCCTTGACGATCTGCACAAAGGGATCGGTGCCCGCATGGTAAACCTTCCCCTCGCGTTCCGTTTTCACCAGCACCCATGATCCTTGCCAGGCGGCGTAGGGATTGTCGGCTTCCTGCTCCACCTTTGAGGCGGGCGGGGTAGGCGCGACTCCTGAAGGGGCGGAGCTGGGCTGGCCGCGTTTTGGCGTGTTCTCCGGCGCCGGGGGGGGCGTAAAGGGATCGAAGGGGCGCTCCCTGGCACGCTCCAGCGTGCGCACGATGAGCACCGCGCGGGTGGGATCACGCCGACTTTCCTCCGACGAGGTGAAACCGTTCGGGCGACTGCTTTCGGGTTTGCCATAGTGGGCAAGGAGGAGTCGATCTTTTTTCAGTTGGTAGATCGCATAAATCTTGATACGGTCCCCGGTGATCGTCAGGTGCCTGGGATTCTGGGTGGAATCGAGGACAAAGGAGCTGGTGCCACCGCCGACGGTATTGTCGTCGCGCACCCAGGCGGTGGTTACAGAGCGCCCCTTGAAGGTGAGCTGGTAAAACTTGAACCCCAGGGGTTGCTTGACTTCATTGTGTTCCTCGGCGACCAGATTCCACGATCCCTGCAGTCCGGCCAGATCGGGATCAACCGTGGGCAGCGGTTCGCTCGCTGGGGGAGACGGAGGGACACTTCGGGGCGGCGTTCCCATCCCTTCGCGCGGCTGCTGAGCGCCGGTGGCCTGGATCAGCCAGCCCGCAACGGCGAAGGTACAGAGGACGAGAGCGACCAGCGCGGCGGTCTGCTTGATTTTGCCCAGTAACATGGCCTGGATTACCTCCCTGGCAAGGATGGTTACAGTGGAGGAGACCGGCGGAAGCGCACTGCTCGACGCGATTGCGCCGGTTACCAACTGCATGGTTCGGGATGTGAGGGCAGGGGGAAGCCCACCTGCCCGGGCCGCTTCGGGCCAGGCAGCCGCCAGCGTCGTGGTGGCCAGCCCCAACCCACGTTGGACAAGCCGGCGACGAAGCATCTGGCGCGCCCGTTCCAGGCGGCCCTTCAAGGTGCCCTTCGCCAGCCCAAGCTGAGTGGATGCCTCCCCGTGGGTCTTACCCTCAAGGTAACAGAGCAACAACACCGTTCGATACTTCTCGGGGAGACGAGCGATCTCCTCGTGGAGGAGCTCGCGCACCTCGCGCCAGGTAAGATCCTCGCAGGCGGTGGACTCGGGCCGCGCGGCGCGGGATTCCTGCTGGTGCCGCCGTGCACAGGCTGCCCTGGCCTTGAGCGCGGTGCGGTAGGCCACCCCGTGGAGCCAGCTGGAAAGCCGCCCCGCGCTCCGAATCTGGCGGGCGCGGAGGAAGAGCACCAGGAAGGTAGCCTGGAAGGCGTCCTCGGCATCGGCGCTGCTGGGGACAAGGGAGCGACATACATCGAGAACCATCGGTCCGTGGCGATGCAGAAGCGCCTGGAAAGCGTTTTCGTCGTGCTGATCGAGAAAGCGCGCGAGCAACTCCTGATCCGCCAGGCTCGCAACCTCCAGGGACTCCGTGAACCGCCACAAAGCGGCAAAGTGCCGTTCGCGCGAGACGCTGTTTGCCATCCCCTTGATCCTCCCCGAGATTCCTCTCCCCTGAATAGTTCCTTGAGACCCCGAAGTGAGCCTGATTTTTCGCTGATGGACGCCAGCGATGCGAACGAGACAAGGGGCCCGCCTGGAGGGACGAGCGGGCGGGGTTGTTCAGGGGACCGTGGGGGCCGTCCAGAGTGAGGCGCGAGGAGAAAATCCCCTGGTTGCCGCGAAGAAACGACAATTCCCGGCGCAGTCACGCACAGAGGCGCGGTTCCCGTCAGATATAATAGGAGGTAGTAGAGCGATGGATCGTTGTACTCGAGGGATCGTTCTTGCCACGTACCCTCCCCACCTCTCCCACGGCACAAAGGAGCTATCTGTGTCAATGGCTACTCTCGCCCCGCAGACCGAATCGAGCAACGGCTATCACCCTCTCCCCGTCTACCAGAACTCCCCCACCTTCCAGATGGCGCTCCACCAGTTGCATAGCGTCACCGAGGTGATCGACATCGATCCCGGGGTGCTGGAGCGGCTGTGTTATCCCAAGCGCGCCATGGTAGTGAGCATGCCGGTGCGCATGGACGATGGGCGCACGCAGGTGTTCTTCGGCTATCGCGTGCAGCATTCGCTGACGAGCGGTCCCTCCAAGGGGGGGTTGCGCTACCACCCCAGTGTGGATCTGGGCGAGGTGGCCGCCCTCGCCATGTGGATGTCGTGGAAGTGCGGCATCATGAATCTGCCGTTTGGCGGGGCCAAGGGCGGGATTGCCTGCGACCCGGCTCAACTCTCACGCGGGGAACTGGAGCGGCTCACGCGCCGCTTTACCGAGGAGGTGTTAAGCATCATTGGCCCGCGCATGGATGTGATGGCGCCGGACCTGGGCACCGATGAACAAACCATGGCCTGGATAATGGATACTTATAGTATGAAAATCGGTTATGCCTGTCCGGAGATTGTCACCGGCAAACCCATCGAACTGGGGGGGTGCATCGGTCGACGCGAGGCCACCGGGCGCGGGGTGACGTATTGCATCCTGGAAGCGCTCAAGGAAGTGGGGCTGGAGCCGGGGCAGGCGACCGCGGTCGTTCAGGGGTTCGGGAATGTCGGCGGAGTGGCCTGTCAGGAACTGGCAGCCCGGGGCGTGAAGATTCTGGGAATCGGCGATCGCTTTGGCGCCATCCACAATCCGCGCGGCATCGACGTGGCGGCGCTGCAGAAGCACGTTGCGGCCGGGAAACTGGTGCGCGACTTCCCGGGCGCAGAACCGATCGATCCCGCGGCGATGCTCACCTTACCATGCACCATCCTTCTCCCGGCGGCCCTCGAACGGGTGATCACGCGCCAGAACGCCAATCAGCTGCGCTGTCGCATCCTGGCCGAGGGAGCCAACGGACCGACCACGCCGGAGGCCGACGCGATCCTGGCGGATAGCGACATCTTCATCATCCCCGATGTGATCTGCAACGCAGGCGGGGTGACGGTGTCGTACTTTGAGTGGGTGCAGGATCTGCAACAGCTGATGTGGAGCGAGGAGATGGTCAATCAGAAGTTGCAGGAGTTGATGCTGCGTGCCTTCCATCAGGTTTGCCACGTGGCCCGCACGCGCCAGCTCACGATGCGCACCGCGGCTCTGAGTCTTGGGGTAGAAAAGGTCGCCAAGGAAAAGCAGCGCCGGGGGCTCTATCCCTGAGCGTCGCGAGGTCCGTCCGCACACCGCTGCGAAGCCTGCGCCTTGCCCGGGGCAGGCTTCGCTCGTTCGACGCCGGCATTTTTTACGCGAGGGCTACAACTGTGTTCTTCGGCAGGCTCCTGGTGCGCAGGGTGGGGAATCCCGCACCGTGCGAGGGCACCCTCTTGCGAAGGCAGGGGCGGCCTGGTTAGAACTGGAATCAGGGAACTTCCCGACAGACGGGTTCGTCCAACAGGACAACGTCCTGAGTGCGCCTGCCATCTTTTCGACGAGGAGCCTGAGTTCATGAGACGATTGCTTGTGCTGGCCGTGCTGGCGTGTGGATTCCTGGGAAGTCGCCCGGTGCTGGCGGCGGACAAGGAAGAGGCGAAGGAGGCGCTCAAGGCGCTGCAGGATTACATCGGCGAATGGAAGGGAAGCGGACAACCGCAGAAGGGGCCCCTGTGGAAGGAAACGGTCAACTGGGGGTGGCGCTTCAAGGGGAATGACTCCTGGCTGACCGTGGAGTTCAAGGGAAGCAAGACGTACAAGGGCGGAGAAGTCCGTTATCTGGCGGACAAGGAACGCTATCAATTGACGCTCACCGATGCGGCGGACAAGAAACTCGTCTTCCTGGGGGAGTTGAAGAATAACTATCTCACCTTTGAACGCACCGATCCAGCGAGCAAGGAAGTGCAGCGCCTGATCATGAACATCGCCGGCGATGGCGCACGCTTCATCTATCGCGTCGAACGCAAGGCGCAGGGGACGACGTTGTGGAAAAAGGAGTATCTGGTCGCCTGCACCAAGGAGGGCGAAAGCCTGGGCGCCAAGGAGAAGAAGCAGGAGTGCGTGGTGAGCGGCGGGCTGGGCACGATGCCGGTGACCTACAAGGGCGAGACGTTCTATGTCTGCTGCTCTGGTTGTCGCGATGCCTTCAACGAGAACCCCGAGAAGTACATCAAGGAATTCCGGGCGAAGAAGAAGAAATAACGAGGAGTGCAGTTCGATGCGGGATTGAGGCTGTCGAACAAGCAAGGAGCGAGAGGCGTTTCCGGGGCCTCTCGCTCCTGGTTCTTTGGGAGAAACGGCGGGTTACTCGCGGCCCTTGCGCGCCACCCAGGGGAAGGGCGTAACCACCTCAACGGGTTTGGTGGAGATCTTCTCCCCCAGGATGTTCTCGAAGACGGTCCCGTAGAGTTTCTCGATCTTCACCAGGCAGTGCGCCGCCATCAGTTGATGAACACGTCCCTGGTTGCCCAGATTCCAGCGCCCACCCTTGCGATCGGCGATGGCGGGAAACGAGGCAGCCTTGGCGGCTTCCTGTTTGTCGCGGAAGGTCACATCGGGACCATCGATGGGGGGCGGAGGGAGCCTCGGCGCGAGCGGCCGCCCGGAGGGGTCGCGGTAAGTGAGGGCGCCCTTGTCGTCCTGATCCAGCGGGGGATCAAAGGTGACCGCCTCGACGACCAGGCCATGTTCGGCGCGCAGCCGGTCGGCGTGGGCCTTGCGGAAGGTGGCCTTGAACCGGGCCCCATCGCCCCTGGCGACTTCCATTGCTTTTCTGGTGGTTTCGACGACCCATTTGGCTTCGTGCAACATCGTCTGGGCGTTGACCGGCCCGGCGACCACATGCAGCACGCGGCCATCGGGCGCGCAGAAGTAGGCGGCCACGTTGCCTCCCTGCTTCTGATTGCCCACGATCTTGAAGGTGGCGACCTTCTGGAACGACGACACAAAATACTCGTTGAGGTACTTCCCGACCTCGGGGTTGGCCAGAGCGTTCACACGGAGCGCTTCGGCGTTGTTTCAGGTGAAGCGCGGATCTTCAAAGTGGCCGGAAACATGCAGCACAAAGACCAGTTTCTCTTCCTTCGCGGCCTTCTTGGCGGCCAGAGCTGGGGTGTCGACAAACTCGACGCTTGTGCCATGATTGCCGCAGGTGGCTGTCTCGCCCGCCTGGGCGGCTGCCAGCCCCAGCGAGAACAACAGCCCCGCTGCCAGGGTGGCAGTCAGACGACGCCAGGGTATTCGCATCTCGACCTCCGCAGTTGAGTTCGCCGGTCCGGGGTGAACGAACCACTTCACTATGCCAGTAACGACGAGCGAACGCCAGGCGCGGTTTGTAACAACCCGATGAACAGCTTGCCCCGCCGCGCGGTGGTCACGTGAGCGCTCGGTTGGCGGTCGCCGCGAAGGACGCGGCAGGAAGCCCGGTTAATGCAGCACGCGTCCGCCATCGACGACCAGTACCTGGCCTGTCATGTAGGCCGAGGCCTCCCCCGCCAGAAAGAGCGCGGCACCGACCAGGTCCTGTGGCTGACCATGGCGCCCCAGGGCGACCCCGGCGAGGAATCGCCGGTATCCCTCCTGATCGGCGAACAAGGCGGCCGACAGCTGCGTTTCGATCAACCCGGGCGCCAGGGCATTGACGCGCACTCCATGGGGCCCCAACTCCCTCGCCAGCGCCCGCATCAGCGTCAGCAAACCCATCTTGCTCACGCTGTAGGCGCCCAGACCCGGCATCGGCTCCAGCCCCGCGATCGAACTGAGGAGGATGACTGAACCACGGCCGTGTTGCACCATGCGCCGCGCCCCGTGCTGAGCAGTCACCAGGGCGCCGGTCAGATTCACTTCAAGAATCTTGCGCCAGGCATCCAGTTCCAGATCGAGCAGGGGACCATGGACGGGGTTGGTGGCGGCATTGATCACCAGGATATTCGGGGTGCGGTTCTCCTGGTCGAGGTGCTCGAAGAGTGACGCAATCGCGCAGGGATCGCCCTGGTGGCACGGCAGGCCCAGGGCGTCGATCCCCTGCGCGCAAAGATCCTGGGCGGCGCGCTGAAGGGGTTCCGCTTTCCGCGCTGTGAGAGTCACTTTCGCGCCGGCAAGCCCCAGGGTACGGGCGATGGCCAGCCCAATGCCGCGACTGGCGCCGGTGATCAACGCGGTTCGGCCGTGCAGGTCGAAGAGGTCCTGGTTTGTGCTCATCGGGAATTCTCCGGGAGGAACGCGCCCAGTCCCCCGTTGACAGAAAGGGGCCTTCGGTGCACAGTAAAGATAGGAAGTCCCCGCGTGGCTCGTGGAGAGATTGCCATGATCACCAATCCGACTGTCGTGGTCCCGTGCGAAAGCGATGAGGTGCAGATCGTGCAACCGCCTCTGATCGAGGGAGCGACCACGGCGCACGCGGTTCCACCGCCGACCCCGGAGCAGATTCAAGCGATCGAACAAACCTTCGCCGCCGAGGCCGAGTCGAGCAATGTGAGTGGCCTGCTTGGGCTGTGGACCAGCACACTGGTGCTGCACGATCTGTTCGTCGATCACCTCGCCACTTCCGAGGAAGAACAGCAACGCGAACAACAGGAAAAGAAGCCTCGCCTTACAACAGAAGACGCTTGACGAGCAAGGTGGCATAGGAGCCGCGCGGCAACTCGAAGGAGAGCAGGAGCTTGTGTTTGCCGCGGTGAAGCTCGTCGTCGGCTGATTGCGCCTCCAGGTGACGCGGCACCAGGAGCGCGGGCCGTTCCCCCCGCGAAAAGAAGAGATTGGGGAGTCGTTTAAACTTCATCTGTTCGAGCGTTAACCCTTCCTCCGCCAACCCTTCACGCACCAGGGCCAGACGCGGATCGCTTTCCTCCAGCTTCAGTCGCGCTGAGGCGAATGGAAGATAGAGATCAGCCAGCGTTGCCTGTTCGGCTGCGGTCAACTGGGTGTAGAACACCACCTCGCCGGGGCGCAGCGACACCGAGCGAAGACGCTCGGGGGGAATTTTTTGGCGCAAAGCATGTGCCAGACAGCGATTCCAGAGATAACTCTGATAGGCGGACAGGTATAAGCCGCGTAGTTCGGGGCGCAGGCGCTCCAGGGCACCGGCAAAATCGCCTCCGCTGTGGTGCAGATAGCCGACCAGATCTCGTGCGTGCCCGGGGGGAAGGTTGGCGAGGCAATGGTCCCAGTTGCCCCAGTGAGTTGCCAGGGTCGCTTTTTCCCGTTTCTGGGCGGCCCGATCGTGAGCATAGGGCGCGACCAGTGCTTGCCGGAGTGCTTCCTCGTAGCGTTCTTCAAGGAGCAGTCGGGCCAGGAAAGGGGTCCCTTCAGTAACGGAACCGAAGCGTTGATCGTCAAAGTAGTTAGGAACGCCATGCGCCTGCGTCAGCGGAAGCGCCAGCAGGGCTCGCTCGACCGCGGCGGCCTCCAGATCGCGCAGGGTGAGGCGAAAGCGGTTGGCGGCGATATCTTCCGAGGAGTAGGGAGAGAGCGTTTGTCCCAGATAGCGAACCGTCAGGCGGTTGTGGTGCAGATTGCGTTGGGGACCGCGCAGGATGGTGAAATACTGCCGGGTGATCGCATGGCGATCCTTGAGTCCGCCAAAGGAGATCCGTGAAGGGGGGAGATGCCAGCGGCGACGAACAATCGCCAGAGCATCGGGAGTGGTCCAGCCGGTTTTGTCGAGGGAGTAGAAGGCATAAGCGCCTTCGGTGGAAGGAGATACGGTAGAGATTTCCTCAACCTGAAAATCGTCAGGAGTCTGTTTGACCTTCATCGGTGGGAAAAAAAAGAGGGGCCGAGAGCAGAGAACTCAAAACCGTCGCCCAGTCAGCTTTGAGTCCCACAAATCTCTCGACCCCATCAGTCGGGAGTGAGTTGTTCGTCACTCCACAGTTCAATATAGGGGGGCGGATAAAATCAGCAAGAGTCGTTTAAAAAAAATTCGCGAAATTCTTCCTCAGGGGCGAGAGGTCGTTCGCGCCTCGACGGGGGTGGGCAGGCGACGGGGTGCGGGGAGGATTTCCTCCTTCAGATCCGGCTGCAGGAAATCCCAGTCATCGCGGCCGCGCCAGGCGTCGGCGGGTTTAAGGAAATCCCACTCATCACGCCGGGCCATGGGTCCTGGTTGCTCGATTGGGTGCGGGGTTGGTTCGGCGAGAAAGGGCGCGCTCGGTTCGGCGGGGATCACGATCGGCACCTTGCACGCCACCAGGGTCAACTCCTGCAAGAGCATCTCCACGGTTTCGGGATGCGTGGAGGTATTGTGATGTCCAAAGGTGGGGACACAGCAATTCTCGGCTCCCGGGAGATCGCAGCCGTCGACCAGGCTGTACTCGGGGAGCACGTTCAGAACGCGCGCCACATTGTCTGGCCAGAACTTCGCGTCTTTCCTGAGCAGATATCCTCCGGTGTAGACGACGAGGTCGATCACGAGCTGATCCTTCTGGACCGACTCGGCGAGCAAACGCACCTCGTTGGCCCCCGAGCCCGAGCCCAGGAGAACGAACCGCCCCTCGGGATCCTCGCAGTGGATTTGCCGCATCTTCTTGGCGATCAGGGGCAGATGGTAACATTGCCCCACCCAGACCTTGTAGAAGCCGGCGTTGGCAAGGCACTCGTGCAGCCCTTCGAGATCGGCCAGATCAGAGGGGTCCAGGCCATCGATCATGAAGATGTACACATGCTTGCGCGCCCCACAGGGAAGGTTCTGGGTACTGCGCACCAGCTCTGCGTCCAGCGGGTGCACGGTCGGACACAGGCTCACGCAGCCACTGCCTGCCAGAAGCGCCAGCAGCAACAGGGTCCACACCCCTCGTCGAATGGTCGGCTGATAGCGCATGATTGCTCCTCGTGTTCTCCCTTCAGGCACTCGCTCTCCTTCCCTGTAGTCGGCAAGAGCGGCGGTCTGACTGGAAAAGAAGAGTTTGACGCAAGAAATCGATCATGCGGATTGTGCAGAAAGGGGCGCTTGCCCGGGTCGAGAAAGTGTCTTCTTGCCCTGAAGAGGCAGGGGTTCGGAGAGAATGCAGCCTGAACGACCATGCTGGACGATACACTGAAGAGACGCTATGGTGCCGGCGCAAGTTCACCGCCTGGCGCCGTTCGCCGGTGGAGGCCACCAACGCGCGAGGGACCACCATGACACGCCGAACGTTTCTTGTCCTGCTGTTCGCTCTTCGTCCGGCGCTGTCGTTCGGCGCCGATCCCCCCAGAACACCCGTGTTGCCTCCCCCCTCCAATCCGCTCGCCTTGCTGGGTAACGGCACCCCCGAGGCACTGGCCGGGAATCTGCGCGGGTATCTGGTGCAAGCGCTCCCGCCGGTGCTCTACGAGGACACGCACGACTGGGGCCACATGAAACTGATGCCGCGCGGGCTGGAGTGGACCGGCAAGCGCAAGCTGAAACTCGTGCCCGAGGTGCAAAAAGGCCACAAGCCGGATGGGATTTGGCGGAGAGTGCGCATCTCGGCGAACAATTTGCGCGATACACTGGTGCTTGATCTGCGCGACGTTCAGGAGGCAGGACCGGGGCGGTTGCTGTTCACCGTCTTCCTCGCCTTCGATAGCCAGGTGCAATACGAACAGCAAAACTGGCGCATGGGGGTGCGCACCTACTCCGGCGAGGTTCGGGCCCGGCTGCGGGTCAAGGCGACGCTGAATTGCGAGGTGACCAGCCGGATGGAGAAGGGGGCCAGCCTCATTCCCGATCTGGTTTTTCGCATCCGTGTGCTGCGCTCCGCCGTCGGCTACGAGAACCTGGTGGTGGAACATATCAATGGCGTGGGCGGGGAAATGGCGCAGCTGCTGGGCGAGACAGTGAAGGCAGGGGTGCACCAGTGGAAACCTTCGCTGGAACGGAATGCCCTGGAGAAGGCCAATGCAGCCATTGTCAAGGCGGGCGATACCAAGGACGTTCGGTTGAGCATGACCAAGCTCTTTCAGAGCAAGGGGCTCCTTCCCTGAGTGCCGGGGGAAAGCCATCTTGCGAGTCGGTGCCACGGTTCCCAGAATGACGAGAGCGCCCCAATGGTCTCGTCCCTGAGCGGGAACCCCTCATGAGCACTTCCGCCGCGCTGATTCTTGTTCTCAATAGCGGTTCGTCGAGCATCAAGATCAAGCTCTACCGCATGGGCGAGGGAGAAACCCTGCTCCGGAGCGGGGAACTGGAACGCATCGGGCTGGACGGAGGACGCTTTCGGGCCGCCGATGGCAAGGGCGTCGCGCTGATCGAGGAAAAGCTCAACTTGCCCGATCACACGACCGCGCTGCGTCGTCTGTTCACCTGGCTGCAAACGCAGGAACTGGGAGGACCGCTCACGGCAGTGGGGCATCGGGTGGTGCATGGCGGGGCGCGCTACCGTTCTCCGCAACGTCTCGACGACTCGGTACTGACAGCCCTGCGTCAGTTGATCCCGCTCTCGCCGCTTCATCTACCCAGTGAGATTGCGGCGATCGAGGCAGTCTGGCAGTTT
>JAKOSN010000177.1 GCA_029777335.1 Planctomycetota bacterium | reverse complement strand
GCAATCCGCCCCAGCAGATCCTCGATCGTCCAGGCCTGTTCCAGAGGCACCTCGCTGAGCAGACCGATGAGGGCCGGAACCGTCTCCCGATGTTCACTCTCAACCAGGGCGAGCGCCATGCGCAGGCGCACGGACACATCGCTGTCCTTGAGAAATTTCTGCGCAGAAGCCACATCGAGCGCTCTGGTCCGAAAGAGAACCTCGCTCGCCAGGGCGCGTTTGAGCGGTACTTTATCGGTCAATGCCTGCACCAGAAGCGGATGCGGTTTTTTATCGCTGATTGCCAGCTGCGCCAATCCTTCGCGCAGCGCTTCAAGCACCGGCTCCGACTCGGCCATCGGCGCAAATCCAAGTAACACCTCCACCGCCTCCTCGGGTTTTCGCTGGGCGATCACCTGAATGGCGGCTGTCACCACCGGGACCGACGTGGTCCGTTCGGCCTGGTCCAGACATTCGCGTGCTCGGGCTGCCACCTCCGGATCCGCACTGGTCGAGGCCTGACGCAGCAGGGGAGCAATCGAGGGACCAAAAGCAAGCAGAGCGCCACTGGCCTGCTCGCGTTTCTGGAAGTCGTCGTCGCCCAGTTGGCGAATCAGTTTATGCACCCGATCGAGATCGCGATCGGGGAGGATTCGTTTACGGAAGTAGTTCACCAGCGCCGGTCCGTCGGTGCCAATCTTGACCGCCTGCAATACCTTTTCGGACTCGCTCGGTTCTGCGGCGGCGCTCGTCCTCGCTGACCCACTCACCAGAACCAAAACAAGGGGAAGGATCCAGATGCGCATGGCTTTGCTCTCCAGGGACAGCGTCGAGCATCTCGCGGGGGCAATTTTCTCATCATACAGGGTGCCAGGCCCTGGGGCGAACCTCTGGGCAGCAGCGTGCAACGAGCCGGTCCCCAGGGTTTCCCATGCCGGGTGCCCGGGTGGCGCCTCGCTCAGCGCAACCCGGTGGGCGCGGGAAGATAGAGCATCACGGTGGTCCCGGCGCCGGGGCGACTTGTCACGCGCAGGTGTCCGCTGAGCTGGCGCACAATGCTTTGTACCAGCGTTAATCCCAGTCCCACCCCGGAACCTGGTTCCTTGGTGGTGAAGTACGGGGTGAAGATCTCCTGCTGCACCGCCTGTTCCATCCCGTGTCCGGAATCGCTCACCTGGAGGACGACGTAGCTGCCGGAGGCTCCGGGGAAATCCGGGTCCATGTGTTCGGCTTCCAGCTGATGGATCTCAGTTCGGAGCAGAATGTGTCCCTGGTCGTCGATCGCCTCCTGGCTGTTCAGCACCAGTTGACGTACGATGGTCTCCAGCGACGACGGATCACAGCGAAGACGACACGGGTCCTCGGCGAGTTCCAACCGAAGTTCGATCGCAGGCTTCAGTCGGCGCGTAAGGGTCGGAGCGAGATCGCGCACCACCTCGTTGAGATCGAAGAGACGTGGTTGCGCTTGCCGGCGCCCGAACAGTCGCAGTTCCTGGGTGAGAAAGGCCAAGCGTTGCGAGGCCCGGGTAATTTCGGGCAGACACATCTCCAGAATGTCGGCCGTGGCAGGCCCCTGCTGCAACAGGTCCACATAGCCGATGATCCCGGTTAACTGGTTGTTGAACTCGTGGGCGAGCCCGCGCGAGAGATGCCCGAGCGCCTGCATCCCCTGCGCGTGGTCGAGTCGCTCTTCCAGACGGCGGCGCTCCATCGCCCAGCGCAGCGCATGAGGAAGCCAGCGCCCATCCTGTCGCGGGAGCACCGCAGGGAGATTCAACTGGCGGAGCAGAGGAGAGACTCCCGGATCGTCAGCCTCGGCGAGCACGACCAGGGGGAGAGCCACAGCGACTCTTCGCAGGGATTGTGTTTGTTCCAGCGAAGGGAGAGGGGAAAACGAGGCCAGCGCCACCCCATGCGCGTCCAGGGCTGTTTCGGCCAGCGATTCCAGTGGTGCGATCGGGGTACAGTGGAAATGCCCCGGTTCGGCGGAGTTCAACAGGTCAGCCAGGCGACGAGGTTCGTCGGCGTTGTCCGAGATCAGTATCACCTCGACCGGTTGATCCGCCACGCCCACACCTCATTACAAAGAATGGTTCTGCCTTACTGGGATGGTTTCTGATCCTCAGCACGCCACGATGCCAGCAGGAGAATTCCTGTCACGATCGCACACCCCCATTGCACGGTGCTGATCCAGAGATAAGCCACGTGCCAGGGCCGAATGGCGCGGCGCTGCTCGGAGAGATTGGGAACTTCAGCCATCACTGCGTCGAGACGAGGATGCAGAAATACCAGGCCGAGCAGGCAGGTGAACATCACTCCTTGCAGGAGCCACAGCCAGCGGCGACGGCGGTACGAAGGATCGCCTTTTCGCACGAACTCCCAGCCGAGGATGATCAGGGTGACGGCTCCCGCCAGGTTGAGGTAGTGGGTCACGCGCTGCGTGACGAGCGCCTGATGTTCCACATTCAAACGGCGGCCAATGGGAACCACCACCCCCGCATAGAAGGTGAACCCCCCTTGCCAGAAGACCAGGGCGGCCATCACCAGGAATCGGCGCAACAGAATCCAGAACGAAGAGGTCATGAATGGGCAGCCACACTCCCCCGGATGAAACCGCTGTCGGCGGGAGCGGTGTAGCGCACCTCCAGGTCGGGGGTCTCTACCCGGGCGCCCCGGCGCTGATGGCTGTCCATGATAAAATCCAGGATGCCGCTGGTGAGCAAGGTCCGTTCCACCGGGTAGGGCGGCTTCCCCGTTTCGAGCATCTTCTCGATGTTGGCGACCAGGGCATCGAAGTAGCGCGCCCCGGG
>JAKOSN010000176.1 GCA_029777335.1 Planctomycetota bacterium | reverse complement strand
GCGCGGCTTCGGGTGAGCCCCGTCTTTCCGAAACCCAATTCGAACCTTCAGGGTTGTCACTCAGGGCGCAGCGTCGCCTGCTTTTCGGATTCCACTGAGACCCAGCCATGAACTTCAAGACGACGTATTATCTCTTTGCCGTCCTGGGCATCATTATCGTGGGCCTCTTTTTACTGATGTTTTTGCGCGGCCCCGATACCCCCGATAGTGCCTTTATCTTCCCCACTGCGCACGACAGGACGCGCATGGGCAATGAAGAGGAAGAAAAGGCGGTCCATGTCGAGGATCGCATCACCCGCCTGGAGATCAAGCGCACTCATCCCGAGCAGAAGCTCGTCTTTGTGCGCAACCCCGAGAGCAAACTCTGGGAGCTGAGCGAGCCAGCCGGTCTGCGCATCAACAGCAATGATGTCGACACCCTGGTGCGACAGGTGCTGCGCGCCCGCAAGGAACGCGATGTTCCCAGCAACAGCCTCAAGGAGTGGGAACTCGATCCGCCCGACTCGGTGCTCACCCTCACCGGCAAGGACAAGGACGACAAGGAAATCACCTTCACCCTCAACCTGGGGAAGGTGAGCCCGGGCACCACCTCGGCGGTGGTTTATGTCACCACCTCGGACTACCCGAAGAAACCGCTTGCGGTGCTCAAATCGGATGTGGATCACGCTTTCTGGAAGCTCAATGAGTTCCGCACGCGCGATCTGCTCGCGGAGACAGAAAACGAGATCAAGCAATTCAAGATCAAGGAAAAGGACAAAAAGCCGATCGTCCTCAAAAACGTGAGTGACAACCAGTGGACCTTTGTCGAACCGGCCTATGGCGCTGCCGATTATGAAAGCACCGGGGCGGTTCCCGGGGCACCCGCCGGGGCGCCAACGGGTGTCCAGGCGCTGCTGCGCGCTCTGGTGGATCTGCGCGTGAGCGGAACCGAGCCCGCCGAGGACAAGGAGAAAAAAGACAAGGCCGAGGAACCCAAAAAGAGCGAGACGCCCAGAGATCTCGGCTTTGTCGAGGACGAGGTCCGCGATCTGGCGAAGTACGGCCTGGAATCCGAGGACAAGGCCAGCTGGGTGATCGAGGTCACCAGGGGCGAGAAAAAAGGGAGCGTTACTCTGCTTATCGGGAAGAAGGTGGAGCACGTCAAGGAAGACGCCTATTATGCCCGGCTGGCGAACAGCAAATCGGTGGTCAAGGTGCTGGGCAAGAGCCTGGAAGTGCTGAAGAAGTTTGTCGACAATCCCAGCGAGGTGCGGGATCGCGACCTGGTGCGCCTCGATCCCCTCAAACGCCCCGAAGCCATTCGCATCGAAAACGCGGCCGGCACCTACGAGCTGATCCGCGAAGAAAAGAAGGACGGGGGATTTCCGCCGGAACAATGGGTGCTCTGGCGTGGCGAGCAGTCCAGCAAGACCGATCTCGGTGCGGTCATGGCTCTCCTCTCCGCCTTGACCCAGAAACGCCAGGTGAAGGACTTCCCCGAGGGCAAGAGCGATGCCGATCTTGGCCTGGACAAACCCGAGGCGAAGGTGTGGCTCTGGAGCAGTCCGCCGGAAAAACAGTCCGACGACGACAAAAAGGCGGGGAAGAAACCCAAACTCGCCGATGCCAAGAACGCCCTTCAGCTGATCTTCGGTAAACGCGATCGCGACAAGAAAACGGTGGTGGTCCGCCGGATTCAGGGCGAGGTCAGCACCGTGGTAAGTGTCCCGGAGGTCCTCCTCGATCAGGTGACCGGAAGTTCCCTGGCCTACATGGATCGGACGATCGCCGGCTTTGGCAACCCCGCCGAGGTCGTCAAACTCGTGCTGCAACACAATGGCAAGACCACCGAGCTGGAGCGCAAGGATCCCAAGGACGCGAAGAAGGGGTGGGTGTTCAAACTGCCCGAAAACATGAAGGATCGAAGCGCCGATAGCAACGCCGTCGGCCTGATTCTCGATTCACTCAACTCGCTCCATGCGGATCGCTGGTGGACGCTCAAGGCCACTGAGGCGGAGTTAAAGCAGGTGGGGTTGCAACCTCCCACGACCCAGGTGAGCGTGACCGTGCAGGGGAAGGAAAAGGAACCCTATCTCTATCTGTTCGGGAAGGAAACCGACGACAAGAAGGGTGTTTACGGCAAAACCGGCAAGGAAACGCTCGTGTTTGTCGCCAACCCGGCGATCCTGAAAACACTCGAAATGGATCTGCAAGATCTCAATATCTTCCAGTTCGACATCAAGGATGTGGTGGGACTGAAGCTGACCGGCTGGCAGGACGTGGTGGGCGAACCAGTGGTGCGCGACCTGGAGCGCAAGGGTTCACAAACCTGGGCGTGTAAATCGCCTGCCGGGCTGGAAGTCAACGGCACCAACGCCGAACTCCTGGCCACCACGCTCAGCCATCTGCGCGCGGACCGTTTTGTCATCAACAAGACCGGTCCTACTCCCGACCAGAATCTGGATGTCAAGAAAGGCGCGCTGGAGATCGAGATTGCGCTGAAGGACAAAAAGGAACCGCTTCAACTGCTGGTTGGGAAGCTGGACAAGGATAAATACTTCGCCAGCAGCAAACAAACGCCTGGCGATGTCTTTCTCTTGCCCAGGGCGGTCTTTGAGGAGGTCAAGAAGGCTCCCACTTACCTGGTTGGACCAAAGAAGTGAGGGGTTCTTCCGCGCTCACCGCGTTTCAGTCAGAGCCCGGCGCTCACGCCTCGGGCTCTGACTGAAAGGCGCGGAACTTTTTATTCCGTAGCGCGCATCTCGCGCACTTTGAGATTGACGCGTTGCATCGCCTTGTTGACCGCGTCGGTGTCTTTTTTCATGGCGGCTTCGCGGAGATTGACCGCCTCGGTGCGCAGGTCGCCGGCGAGTTCCTTTACTCGATCCTTGACGCGCGGGGGAACCTCGCTGGCCTCATTCAGATAGGTGGCGGTCTTTTCCAGACTTTTGGCGGCCTGCTCCACCTCGCACCAGTTATTTTCGTAAAAGGCATCGTTCGCCTTCGAGGCATAGGACCGCGCGTAGCGGAGAAGCTCTGCATACGATTTGGCGCCCACTTCCTGTTCAATCGGAGGGAGTTGCGCGCGACGATCCTCGGGAGCGACACACCCAGCCAGAGGTCCCAGCACAGCCAGGACGAGCAAGAGTCGCTTCATGCTGCACCTCACGATGAGAGAACCGATCTTCTTCTCCTGTCAAGGATAAGGGATCGGATTCTCATTGTCGAGCATGCAGCGGAGGGAAATTTTACCGACCGTGCGGGCCAGGCATCTCGACAAAGGTGCGTGGCGCAACGCGCACATTCGGTTCGGGGAGCGCCAGGCGCTCGCGAACGCGTTGCTGTTGCTCAGGGATGGTCAGATGGGTGTTGCTCACGTCCATGGGTTCATTGCGATGGCGGCGCGGACCCATCACGTTCTGACAACCGGCGAGCAAGATTAGACAGCCAAGAACTAGAGCGAGGCGCATCTTCAAGGCTCCCTTCCAATGGGCAAACGGCCAACCTGGCCCGCAAACTCCTTTGAGAGTATTATCGTCTGCGCCGTTGCCAGGCACGGACCGAACCGCGAAAAACGCCCGCGCGGAGATTCTTTCCCCAGGATTCCCCGGCATAGACGCTCAACTTGGTGCAGGTCCTCTCTCCACCTCCCCTTGTGGCCGTGTGGTCTGTCTGCGCCGCGCCTGCGGGATTCGCAACCTCTGCCGGTCGCCCGCACGCTGTCCATCGGCTATCATGGTAGAAAACCGCGCTCCTCACGAGGACGATCCCAATGACCTGGCGACCCTCTCTCGGCGCATGGCTGGACTCCGCTGGTGCTCACTTCCGGCTCTGGGCGCCGGCCGCCCAGGCGCTTGAGCTGGTGATGGAATCC
Source organism: Planctomycetota bacterium (assembly GCA_029777335.1). GTDB lineage: Bacteria > Planctomycetota > Planctomycetia > Gemmatales > Gemmataceae > JAKOSN01. The sequence continues at coordinate 14,123 of JAKOSN010000176.1, read as the reverse complement.
GCTCAGGAAGGCCGCTCCACGCTCTCGCTCCAGCCCGAGGCCGACGGCTATGCCACCGCGCATGTGCCGCAGCTGCGCGCGGGCGATCGCTACGGCTATCGTGTCAACGGGCAGGGCCCGTTCCCCGATCCAGCCTCGCGCTTCCAGCCCGACGGGATTCACGGCCTTTCCCAGCTTGTCGATCCGCGCTCCTTCCCCTGGACCGACCAGCACTGGCGCCACCCTCCCCTGGATCAACTCGTCTTCTACGAGATTCATGTGGGAACCTTCACCCCGGAGGGAACCTTTGCCGCCGCGCGCGCACGGCTCCCGTACCTGGTCGATCTGGGCATCACTGCCGTCGAACTCATGCCAATCGCCGACTTTCCCGGTCAGCGCAACTGGGGCTACGACGGTGTGAGCCTTTTCGCTCCCGCGCGCTGCTATGGCCCCCCGGACGAGCTGCGTCGCCTGGTTGATGAAGGCCATCGCCTGGGCTTAACGATGTTTCTCGATGTGGTGTACAACCACTTCGGCCCCGACGGAAACTATCTGGGCATTTACAGCAAGGACTACTTCACCAAACGGCATCACACCCCGTGGGGCGAGGCGATCAACTTCGATGGGCCGCGCAACGATTGTGTGCGCCAGCATTTTTTCCAGAACGCGCTGCACTGGGTGCACGAATATCACTTCGATGGCTTTCGCCTCGATGCCACGCACTGCATCCTGGACGACAGTCCGCGGCATTTTCTCGAAGAGCTGGCGACCACCGTCCGCGCCAGCGCCCCGGACAAGGAGCTGTTCTTCATCGCCGAGGATCACCGCAACCTGGCGCTCATGGCCAGACCGCTGAGCAGCGGCGGATGGGGGATGGATGCCATCTGGGCGGACGACTTCCACCATCAAACGCGCCGGTTTCTCGCGGGCGATCATGAAGGGTACTATCGCGATTTCACCGGCACCACGGCCGATCTGGCCACCACCCTGCAACAGGGATGGTTCTTCACCGGCCAGTATTCGCACCATCTGGAGGAGCCGCGCGGCACCGATCCGCTCGATCTCCCCTTAACCGCCTTTGTGGTGGGGATTCAGAATCATGATCAGATCGGCAATCGAGCCCTGGGCGAACGGCTCAACCACCAGATCGACCTGTCCGCCTATCGCGCCGCCAGCGCGCTCCTCCTGCTCTGTCCCCTCACGCCACTGCTGTTCATGGGACAGGAATGGGCCTCGAGTTCGCCGTTTCTTTTCTTCACCGACCACAACGACGAACTCGGGCCGCTGGTGACCGAGGGGCGGCGCAACGAGTTCAAGCATTTCTCCTCCTTTACCAATCCCGAAAATCGGAAGAATATCCCCGATCCGCAGTCGGAGCGAACCTTCACCGCCAGCCAGCTCGTATGGGGAGAGGTGGATCAGATGCCCCATGGCGGGTTGCATCGGCTTTATCGCGATCTGCTCCATCTGCGTTTACACGATCCCATCCTGCGCCATCGCAGTCGGGAGAGTCACCGTGCCCAGGCGCTGAGCGCTTCCGCCGTGGCCATGGAACGCCGCGCCGCCGAGGGGCGCCTGTTGCTCGTCTGTCAGCTGCGCGGCGGAGAGAGTCATCCGCTGGAGGGAAACTGGCAGCCCGTGCTGCACACCGAGGAGGAACGCTACACCGATCATCCCCAGGCGCCAACGTTGCAGGGAAGCACGCTGACTTTTCGGCGTCCCGCCGCGATTCTCTTGCGGCACTGCTAACCCCACGCCGGTATAATCACCCTTCGGGTTCGCCTCGATGCACGGCACGGGAGCGAACCGGCGAACTGCCGCAACCCTGCTGGATCGCCCCCACTCGACGATCAAGGACTCTCCACATGCGTGCTGTCTCTCTCGGAGCACTTGGCCTGGCGTTGTTCCTGCTGGCGGAACTGGCCCATTCGCAGAATCCGAACGTCGCGCCCACCGATCCGCGCACCCCCGCCGAGGAGAAGAAGACCTTCGAGTTGCCCCCAGGGTTTGACATCGAGCTGGTCGCTGCCGAGCCCGACATTCACAAGCCCATGAATCTCGCCTTCGATGAACGCGGCCGGCTGTGGGTGACGGACACCGTGGAGTACCCCTTCCCCGCCGCGGGTCGCAAAGCACGCGATACCGTCAAGATCCTGGAGGACTTCGACAGCACCGGCCGCGCCCGCAAGATCACCACCTTTGCCGATGACCTGAATATCCCGATCGGCGTTCTCCCGATCGATCAGGGTGCGCTCGTTTACAGCATTCCGAATATTCTCGCTCTGAAAGATAGCAAAAATCGCGGCAAGGCCGACTCGCGCTCGGTTCTGTTCAAAACCTATGGCTCGCGCGACACCCACGGCATGACCAACGCCTTCACCTGGGGGTTCGACGGTTGGATCTATGCCTGCCACGGATTTTCCAACACCTCCAGGGTGGAAGCGAAGGATGGCTCGACGATCACCATGCAGTCGGGCAATGTCTATCGCATCAAGGCCGATGGCTCGCACATTGAGCAATGGACGTGGGGACAGGTCAATCCCTTCGGGCTGTGTTTTGATCCGCTCGGCAACCTGTACTCCGCCGACTGCCATTCGCGCCCGCTCTACCAGTTGTTGCGTGGCGCGTACTATCCCAGCTTTGGCAAGCCGCACGATGGCCTGGGTTTTGGCCCGGAAATGATCAACCACGATCACGGCTCGACGGCGATCGCCGGCGTGGTGTACTATGCGGCGGATCACTTTCCGCCGGAATATCGCGACACGCTCTTTGTGGGCAATGTCGTTACCAATCGCCTCAATCATGATACGGTCAAGCACCTGGGTTCCACCCCTCGCGGCATTCAGCAGCCGGATTTCCTCAAGAGCAGCGATCCCTGGTTCCGCCCGGTGGACATCAAGCTCGGTCCCGATGGGGCAATCTATGTTGCCGACTTCTACAACCGCATCATCGGTCATTACGAGGTTCCGCTGGATCACCCCGGGCGCGATCGCGAACGCGGTCGCATCTGGCGCATTGTCTATCGCGGCAAGGACGGCAAGGGCCAACCGACCGCCCCGCGAAGCGACTGGACCAAAGCGAGCCTGGCCGAGCTGATCAAGGATCTCAGCCATCCCAATTTGACGGTCCGCACCCTGGCCAGCAATCAGTTGACCAAACGCAATCCCCGGGAAGTCGAACAAGCCATTCGGAAAGTTCTGCAACCCAGCAGCAACGTCTGGCAGCGCGTGCATGGCATGTGGGTGCTGCACCGCCTGGGGGTGCTCGATGCCAGAACGTTGCTCGCGCTTGGCAAGGACAAAGAAAGCGCCGTGCGCGTGCATGCGCAACACGTCCTGGCCGAGCGCGCCGACCTTTCCCGGGAGCAGCACCAGCTGGCCCTGGCGGGGCTGACCGATGCGGATCCCAATGTCCAGCGAGCCGCCGCCGATGCCCTTGGCCGCCATCCCTCCCCCGCCAACATTCGTCCCTTGCTGGATCTGCGCCATTGTGTTCCCGAGGTGGATACTCATCTGATGCACGTGGTGCGCATGGCGCTGCGTGATCAGCTTCGCCCGGCGGAGGCCTGGAAGGCGATCCCGGTCGGCGACTGGCGCCCCAACGACGACCGCGCCATCGCCGACGTGGCCCTTGGTGTCCCTTCCCCGGAGTCCGCACACTTTCTGCTCGGGTTCCTCGGTCGGCAAAAACCGGCGCTCAACGCCATGGTGACAATGGTGCATCACATCGCTCGCCATGGCGATCCGAAAACCACCGAACAGTTGCTCCCCCTGGTGCGCCAGCAGGCCGGGGCGGACCCGGGCGCGAGCCTTGCCTTCTTGCGCGCCATTGAACGCGGAACTCAGGAGCGCGGGGCTCCCCTCGCCGAGCCGGTGCGCACCTGGGCGGTGGAACTGGCCGGGAAATTGCTCGCCGAGAAGAACGCGGGGCTGGTGCAGGAAGGCATCACCCTGGCCGGAGCGTTGCGGATGACGGACAAGCAGGCCCCTCTCACCACCCTGGCACTGGCGGCAACGACCCCCGAAGGCCAACGGCTCGCCGCTCTCGATGCCCTGGTGAACATCGATGCCGGCAAGAGCCTGGAAACCCTGGCCCGGATTCTGCAAGAGACCTCCGCACCGATCAAACTGCGCGAACACTCGGCGAATCTGCTGGCGCGGATCAATCGCCCCGAGGCGCAAACCCGGCTGGTCGAGGCCTTCCAGAAAGCGCCGGCGCGTTTGCAGACGGTGATGGCGATGGGAATGGCCAGCAGCCCCGAGGGAGCCGAGAAGCTGTTGCAGGCGGTCACGACCGGCAAGGCTTCCGCCCGCCTGTTGCAGGAACGCGCGGTTGAAGTTCGCTTGAAAGAACGCAAGATCGCCAATCTCTCCAAACGACTCGCCGAGTTAACGCGCGGTCTCCCCGCCGCCGATCAGCGAGTGCAGGAATTGCTCACCCAGCGACGCAAAAATTACCTGGCGATGAAGGCCGACCCGGCTCTGGGCCAGAAGGTGTTCGAGAAGCAGTGTGCCAACTGTCACCAGCTTGGGGGAAAGGGCGCCAGGATTGGTCCGCAGCTCGACGGCATTGGCGTGCGCGGCCTGGATCGCTTGATGGAGGATACGCTCGATCCCAATCGGAACGTCGATCAGGCGTTTCGGCTCACCACGTTGAACCTCAGGAGTGGACAGGTTGTCTCCGGGCTCCTCCTGAAGGAAGAAGGGGCCATCCTGGTTCTGGCAGATGCCCAGGGCAAGGAAGTGCGCGTGCCGAAGAACACCGTGGACGAGCAGTCCACCTCGCAACTTTCGCCCATGCCCGCCAACTTTGCCGATCTGATCCCGGAGACAGAATACTATCACCTGCTCGCCTATCTCTTGACGCAAAAGACCAGGGAAAAGTGATGGCGCGAAGGGGAACCCCCCGCGTAGCCAGCGCGCTGGTCGCGGCTAGGTTGGCAACCAGACAAGCCAGCGAAGTTGTGGCGATTGCAGGAGGGGCCTGACGAGACGATTCTGCGCCTGGCAGCGCTCGAAGCGATTCCACAGGGCGGTTTTGACCGATCCAGAATGGCAGATCCGCTTGTTGCTGAAGAGGGCCTGACCATGGCGCGAATCTATCTGCTGCCGCCGCGGCCGCTGCTGGGTGAGCATTTTGCCAACTATCTGCGCGGTCTTTTCCCTGGCCTGGACTGGGATGAGGAAGCGCGCATCAACCTCGCCGAGGGACTGGAAGCCGCGGCGACCTGTTTTCCCGAGGTGTTCGTCGTTTACCGGGACGATCTCCCCGAAGGCGAAAGCACCTATCGCGCCCTCGTGGATGGCTTCGGCGCGGAGGAAGGAGACGAGATAATCGAGATTCGCGCTGGCCGGCGCCCGGGCGAGCTAATTGCCCAGCGCTGGTGTTTGCGCGTGGCCGCCTAGGTTTACTCGCCCTGGCCGGGCCCTGACGCCATCCTCGGCGCGCATCCCTCCCCCGAATCGACATGAACCTTCTTTCAAGGGCGAGGTTCCGCGAAGCTATCCTTCACCCCCCACTCGGCTCTGCGGAATCCTCGCCCTCCCCAATGCTACTCTTCCTCTCCATCTGCAAAATGAATCCCCGATGAGAAACAGACGGGGCGTTCCTCGCGGTGCTCGGTCGCGACCCATTGTCCCTCCATGTCGTAAGATCATTGACAGACTCACTCTTCCGGGTAAGATACTTGTTGCTTTCCGGTGAACGAGTGCGTTCATCCCGAGCAAGGATCTCAGAAATCCTTCTCCCTCCGCCGCCCCCCTTTCGCTCTAACTTCTTTTGCGGAGGCTTCTTTCGTTTGTTCCCCGGAGGAGCTCTGTCCTTGTGACACTTTCATTTTCTTTATCATGGGAGGTAAGATGGTCCCTCGTTCCTCTCCCCCTGCCTCGGGTTTTACGTTGATTGAGCTCCTGGTGGTGATTGCTATTATTTCTATCTTGATCGGTCTTCTTTTGCCGGCGATCCAGAAAGTTCGCGAAGCCGCGGGACGGATTCAGTCGGTAAACAATGTCAAGCAGATTGGCATCGCCTGCCACAATGCCAACGATGTCCATGGAACACTTCCCATTGGCTGGTCTGCCTGGTGGCACGATGATTCGGTGTACACCGGCCCGTATCGCACACGCTCGGGCGATACCAACCTGTACTATTCGCTCCTCCCCTTTCTGGAACAGGACAATCTGTACAAGGCTGGCCATGGCGCCACGGTCTTTGCCAGCCTCCCTGGCGGAGGTTACCTCTGGACCACGCCCATCAAGGGGTTGATTGCTCCGCTCGATGCCAGCGCCTCGGGTAACTCCGTGGACCTTGCCTATGGCTGGCTGCTGGGGGGCCAGACCACTCCCTGGGCCATCACCAGTTATGCCTTCAACTACGAGGTCTTTGGCAAGGCCGGGGGCAATCCCTGGGACTGGCGGCAGTGGGCCGGGGCGCCCGCGATCCAGAGCATCAGCGATGGCGCTTCCAACACCATCCTCTTCGCGGAAAAACGCGGCATGTGTCAGGGGTATGGCACCCTGTGGGCACACGGGGGATGGTATTTTCCCAATGCGCCGGCGTTCAAACCGTACTGGTATGGCAAGTTCCAGGTCGCTCCCAGCGCCACGACCTGCAATCCCTACGTGCCGCACAGCTTCTCGTCGGGAGGCATCGTGGTTGGCATGGGGGATGGGAGTGTGCGCCTGGTCTCCAGTGCGATCTCCGATCAAACCTGGTACTGGGCCTGCGATCCGCGCGATGGCCATCCGCTCCCCGCAGACTGGAACTGACCCTTGCGACCATCACGGGAGCCCTCGTTCGCGCTCCCTCGCCCCGAGTTACCTGGTGATCATGAAACGCTTGTCTCCCTTGCTGTGCACCGTCCTCACCAGCACCGTGTTGTTCAGCCTTGCTGGCTGCGGTGCGTCCAACGGGGTGACTCCCGTGCGCGGAACGGTCACCTACAACAACAAGCCGGTGACGGCGGGTACGATTCAATTTATCTCCGTCGATGGCCACCGCGAAGCCTGCGGCAGCTTGCTGGGAGATGGGAGTTTCAAGATCCCCGATGTTCCTCTGGGCACCGTCAAGGTGGTCATCAAGACGGAGCCTTTCAAGAACCTGAAGGGACCAACCAAACCCGATCCGCGCCTGGCCCCCCGGGATGCGCCATACTCGGGCGGCGCCCCCGTGGATGGCCCCGGCATGGTCTATGTGCCGATACCCGCGAAGTATGAAAAGCTGGATACAACCGATCTGCATTATGAGATCGATCGCAGTACCGACCGGATCGATATTGTGCTGCGCTGAGCGGCGCGAGGCCATCGGCCCGGGACGACCGAGAACCGCGCGCCGCCGGGGGCGCGCTCAGGCGCCGTGATAGTCGATGTCCTTGACATCGAGCGCATGGCCGTAGATGAAATCGCGACGCGGCTCGACCTTTTCCCCCATCAGCGTGCGGAACATCTCGTCGGCCTTGAGGGCATCGTCGAGCTGAACGCGCAGCAGGGTGCGCCGTTTCGGGTCAAGGGTGGTATCCCACAACTCCTCGGCATCCATCTCCCCCAGCCCCTTGAAGCGCGTGATACTCAATCCTTTTTCACCATAATGGCGGATCTCGTTGATCAGCTCGCGCAGCTGGGGAAGCAACTTCGCTTGCTCGTCGTGTTCGATGCGAAAGCGGGGCAGAGGATCGCGCCCGGCGATGCGCGGAGCCAGCACCAGGTCGGAGGGACGCAACCCTCGCTTGCGCAGTTCATCCAGGTATCGGTTGATGGCGCGCACCTCGTGAAGTTCCTGAATGGTAAAGGTTTCCCCGGGACTGGCAGCATGACCGTTGCCTTCCTCAACGAGGGTCTCGTCGGCCACCATCAACTCATGGCCCAGCTGTTCCTGCTGCGAGCGCCGGTAGGCATCCGCGGCGTCGGCAGTGTAGAACCACTCCTCATGCCCACCAAGAATCACCCGATGTGTCGGCAAACCCTGCTCCGTGGCGCGGGCCAGAAAACTCGTCAGATTGATGCCGCGTCGCTCCAGCAGTTGCAGGGCATCTTCGAGCGGTAAGAGAATCTTGAGCAGAGCCTCCAGATTCTCGTTGGCGAACACGCGTTCCGGACGCCCGGGAGTTGTCCCCTCATCTGGGAGGGCCAGAACTGTGAGCCGGGTGCCCCGGAGACCCCGTTCCATCAGCTCGCGCTGCATGTCCTCAGCATGATGGACATAGCGGACCTCTTTTTTTTGTGTCACTTTGTAGAGCGGGGGCCGCGCGACGTAAATGTGGCCCTGCTCCACCAGCTTGCTCATTTGCCGGTAAAAGAAGGTGAGCAACAGGGTGCGAATGTGCTGGCCATCGACATCAGCATCGGTCAGGATGATGATCTTGCCGTAGCGCAGCCGATCGAGTTCGCCCTCTCCGCCAATGTCCACGCCCACGGCGGAGATCAGGTTGCAGATTTCCTCATTGGCGAGGAGTTTCTCGGGGCGAGCCTTCTCCACATTGAGCACCTTGCCGCGCAGTGGCAAAATGGCCTGGTAGAAGCGATCCCGCCCGCTCTCGGCGGTCCCACCGGCCGACTGCCCCTCGACGAGAAACAACTCGGAGTCATCGCGTTCCTTGGTGGTGCAGTCCATCAACTTTCCGGGCAGACCACCGCCGCTGAGGATGCTCTTGCGATCGCGGAGCGCCTTCTTGGCCTTGGCCGCCGCCTCGCGCCCCTCGGCCGCCAGGGCTGCTTTCTTCATCAACCGCTGGGCGTCCTTGGGATTTTCTTCGAGAAAAACCGCCAGGTGCTCGCTCACCACCCCGGCGACAATCCCTTCCACCTCCAGATTGTTCAGTCGGTTCTTGGGCTGCGAATCAAACTGCGGATCGGGATGCTGCACGCTGACGATAACGGTCAGCCCCTCGCGGAAATCCTCACCGATCAACGTGAGGTTCTTGAACAACTCTTCCTTGGTGCCGTAGGCGTTGAAGGTACGCGTCAGGGCCGTGCGAAATCCGCTCAGGTGCGTTCCGCCAATGGCGTTGTAGGCGTTGTTGGTGTAACACCGATAGCGTTCTTCCTCGGTGTTGGTGTACTGCATCGCCACTTCCACGCGCACGCCATCGACCGTCTTGTCCAGGTAGATCGGCTTGTGCAGTTTTTCCTCGTCGCGATTGAGATATTCCACAAACTGCGCGATTCCGCCATCGTACTTGAAGACCTCGTCCTTGTTGGAGCGTTCGTCGGTCAGGCGAATCGCCAACCCCTTGTTCAGGAAGGCGAGTTCGCGAAAGCGCACTTCCAGGGTGTCGTGATCGAAGGCGGCATCGTGAAAGATCTCGGGATCCGGCTTGAAGGTGATGCGTGTTCCAGAGCGCTTGCTGGGGCCGATGTCCTTGACCTCGGTGGTCGCCTTGCCGCGCACATATTCCTGCATGTAAGTGCGACCGTTGCGCTGCACCTGCGCTTCCACCCATTCACTCAGGGCGGTCACCGCCTTGGCCCCCATTCCGTGCAGCCCCGCGGAGACCTTGTACGCGCCCTTGTCGAACTTGGCACCAGCACCGACCATGGTCAACACCGCTTCCAGCGTCGATTTGCCGATCTGCGGGTGCGGTTCCACCGGGATGCCTCGCCCATCGTCGCTCACGCTGACGCTGTTGTCGATGTGCAATTTCACATGGATGTGATGGCAGTAGCCCGCGAGCGCTTCATCAACGCAGTTGTGCACCAGCTCGTAAATCAGATGGTGCATGCCGCGCGGCCCGGTATCGCCAATGTACATCCCAGGGCGTTGCCGGATGTGGTCGGCATCCTTGAGGTACTTGATGTTGTCGGACGTGTAGGTACTGGAGGCGTCGCGGTTCGCCTGTTCTTCCTGGGTGATGGCCTCGTCATCAGCCCCGGAAAGAGCCGCCACCGTCGGCGTTTGCGGGTCGGTCACGCCCGTGTTCTCCTCATTCATCGCTGCGTCCTCATTCGCTTTTCTTCTCGATCACGCCCGCGCGGAAGCGCAGGTCGGTCAGGGGAGTTCCCGGCAAGCGGCTACGCAATCCTTCGAGCAACCGTCGCTTGTGAAAATGGGCCAGTTCCTGCAATAACACCGCACTTCCGACCACCACTTCGAGGACCCCCCGACGAAGTCCCTCGACACGGGTGTGGGCGACAAATTCGCTCCCCACCACGTCCGCCCAGACTTGCTCTAGATGCAAGCGCCCCTGCCGGCGGCCCCAGCCGCGCAGGGTGAACAGCCTTCCCAGCACCTCTCCCAGCGCCTCGGGTCCGCGTTCAGGCTCAGTGCGCTTGCGCGCCATGCCTTCTCCTTGAACTAACCCATCATCCATAAAAAGAGTTTAATCCTCTGGATTATCCTCTTTTCCTCGTTCTCAGGTCAACGGCATCACCAGGTACGAGTAATTGCTGCCGCTGCGGAACAACGCCGGCGTTGCGCCATCGATCAGATCGAGCGTGAGTTCGGCATCGGGAGGCAATACGCGCAACATTTCGATCAGAAACGACGGATTGAAGTTGATGTCGACCTTCTTGCCGTCATAGGTCACTGGCATCTCGACCTTGGAGCGCCCCGCCGTCTGGCCCTGCGCAAGCAAGGTGAGTCGATCGTTGCCAAAACTGAAGGTGACGCGCTTGCTATCGTCGTCGGTCATGATGGCCGCCTGGCGCACGGCGGCCTGGAACGGTCCCACGGGCAATGTCACCTTGATTCCCTGTTTCTTGGGGAATACGGCGCGATAGTCGGGAAAGCGCCCTTCTACCAGTCGGCTGTAGATGACCGCCAGTTCGGTGCGAAAGAGAACCTCGTTGGGGCGCAGACAGACGCGAATCGTCTGGCCATCGTCTTGCAGGTTCCGCTCCAGCAGTTGCATCGCCTTGGTGGGAACCACCGGCGTTTGCCCGCGCGTGGTATGATCGCCGTGCGCCTTGGCCGTTCCCTGGGCGAGCGCCAGACGCCGGCCATCAGTGGCAACCAGCTTGATGGTATCGCCGTCCAGTTCCCAGAGCACGCCGGTCATCGAGTAGCGGGTACTCTCGTCGGCGGTGGCGAAGACGGTACGGCGAATCATTTCGCGCAAGGTCGAGCCGGCTATCTCGTGGTACTTATCCTCATTGAAGGTGGGAATATCGGGAAAATGGGAGGGATCGTCGCTGGGCATCTCGAATTCCATTCCCTGGCCGCGCACCACGCAGGAGCTACTGTCGGCTTCAAGGTTCAGGTCGTTTTCCTGGGCTTCGCGCAGGATGGCGAGGAGACGCTGAGCAGGCAAGATGGCCTCGCCCGGTTCCTGAATGGTCAGGCCAAGAACATCCAGACGAATGCCCAGCTCCAGGTCCGTGGCCATCAAGGTGCAGCGCCCCTGATCGGCGATCGCCTTGATGTTCTTCAAAATCGGCTTCACATCTCGGCTGGGAATCGCCGCGCTGGCCAGTTGGCAGGCCGCCAGTAATCCTTCGCGATGACAAAACGCCTTCATGCGCCGACTCCCTTTTTTGCTCGTTGGCTTCCTGTCCTGGGTTCGCTTCTGGTTCTAACTAAGAACTACTTCCATCTAACTGCAGCAGCAGTATCAAAGACCCGGCTCAAGTTGTTACTGATTCTGTTCGCGGGTTAGTCATCTGAAGAATTCATCGAATCTTGCGCTCACGGTGCTTTTGTGGAAAAGCCGTTACTCCACAGTTGTTTGCTGGTTCATTCCGGTGTATCGTTTCCGCCAATCAACTCGAAGGTCTTTTGAGCCGCCAAAGCAGGAGCAAATGGCAACAGGTTATCAAGCGAACAACAACAGGTTTTGCACAGGGTTAGTCACTCCAGCTCGGCATGAAGCTGGCGGACCACGCCGGACTGGGTCGCATCGGAGTGCAAGACCTCCTCGACCTTGCGGCAGGCATGCAAGACGGTGCTGTGATCGCGTCCGCCAAAGTAGGCTCCGATTTGCTCGAGCGAGAGCGGAGTCAGGGACCGGGCCAGGTACATCCCCACCTGGCGCGGCCAGAGGACATGCCGCGACCGATCCCGGGTTCGCAGTTGTCGGGGGTGCACCTGGAAGTACTGCCCCACGCGCTGGGCAATGCGCTCAACCGTGGGACGGTGGGCATCCGCATCCTCGCGAAACGCCTGGGCCACGGTCTCCACGTCAAGGGGCTGAGGCTGCATGCGCGCCAGCGTTTCCAGCCGCGCCAGCGCTCCCTCAAGCAAACGCCCACTGCCGCCGACGTGATCCGCGACCCACGCCAGGACGGCTGAATCCACGGTCAACTGGCGCTGGTCGGCGCGCAGGCGCAGGTACGCGCGCCGTTGCGCGGGGGCCAGAGGAGCCAGTCCCACCACCAACCCCGACGCCAGCCGACTGGTCAGGCGCGCGGGCAAATGGGTGAGCTGACCCGGACCCACCAGGGCGGTGCAGACCAGCTGGCGCTGGCGCGACAGGCGATGATCGATCACCTGCACCAGCGCCTCGACGGCAGTTTCGCTCAGATGCTGGCAATCCTCGACAACCAGCACATCGGCCTGGCGCGCCTCGTTCAGCTCCGGGGAGGGTTCCCCTTCCTCGTCCTTGCGCGCCAGGTGGCGCCAGTCGCCCGCCGGGAGCAAGCTGACAACGAGATCGGGGCGGCGCTCGGTGGCCCGGGTGATGAGCGCCTCCACCAGATGGCTCTTGCCGGTGCCCGCCGGGCCGTGCAGAAAGAGAGGGTTGCACTCGCGGCGACGCCGACGCGAACTCACACAGCGTGCTACTCGCTCCGCCGCCAGCAGCGCGGCGCTATTTTCCGGAGCAGTGAACCAGTGTGTGAATGTGTTCATGCGTTTATCATCCTCGGCCCTCCTGCCGAGAAAATTACCCCCTTATTTTAGCGATTTCGCGCCTGAATCACAAGCGCAATCGTTGTGACGCAACTGGTTGAGAGATTTGAAGATAGGACAGGGAATACCTGGGGGGTCTGCTTGACTGATGTTCACCACCAGGAAGACCTCCCAGCTCGCGCCTAGCGAACCACGTCAAGGGGGCGCCGGCCCGGCGTTGGGTGGGCGGAGGACGCCGCCCCGGCGGAGCTGTCGGGCTCAACGGTGATCAGCACTGATTTGAACGCTGGCGTATGGCTTTTGGGATCGGTCGTTGTTGGCACCAGGACGTTGGCCTCGGGAAAGTACATCAGGGCATTGCCGGCGCGAATATCAAAGGCGCGCACCAGGATGCCGCCCAGTGCTCCGGCGCTGCTGCGCACTGTCACCACCTGGTCAATCTTCAACCCCAGGCGGGCCATGTCCTCTGGATTCAGCAGGATCACATCGCGCCGTTCCTGACCGCGATAGATGTCTTCTTCCTCGTAAACGACGGTGTTGAACTGCCCCTCCGAGCGCACCGTCATCAACCGCAGCTGGTCGGCTTTTCCCGGCAAGGGCGGGATGGGATGGGTTTTGAAGTGTGCCTTCCCCGAAGGTGTGGGGAACTGGGGTGTGTGGAGAATTCGGCCAGGGATGTGGAACTCCTTTTTGGTCTGCTCGATCGTGGCCAGGCTCTCAAAGCCGGGGACGATCCTGGCGATCATCTGGCGCACGCTGCAGGCATGGCGCAGCGCCGCCCAGTCCACCGGCTTGGACCCCAGAACGCGCTCGGCCAGAGAAGCGATCAGATCGACCTCGCTGCGCGGTCCTTCCCAGCGGCGCGGTCCGCCATTGCTCAGTCGCACAAAGTTAAACATCGATTCCTGCGTGGTTGCTTCCGGTTCCTCGTCGCGCGCCAGCACGGGCAGGATGAGCGTTTCTCGACCCCGACCGCGAAAATGGCCGGTGTTCAGCGTGGTGCTGAGGTAGGTGATCTGCTCCAGCTTCGCCAGCGCCTGTTCGGCGAAGCGCGCATCGGGATTGCTCCCATACAGATTGCCCCCCAGGCAGAGGGCGGATTTCATCGTGCCGTTCGCGGCGCCCTGCATGCAGGCCATGGTGTCCAGCCCGGGCATGGTCGGCAGCTTGACACCCAGGTATCGCTCCGCATTGTCCAGAAACGCCTGCTTGAGATTGGGGACCACGCCCATGGTGCCCATCCCCTGCACATTGGAATGTCCGCGAATGGGGAGCACTCCGCAATGCGGCTGGCCAATCATCCCGCGCAGCAGGGCCAGGTTGACGATCGTCTGCACATTGGCCACGCCGTGGTCGTGATGAGTGAT
>JAKOSN010000175.1 GCA_029777335.1 Planctomycetota bacterium | reverse complement strand
TTCGACGAGATCGCCGACATCGAGGACATGGCCTTTCACTACCTGGAGTTGTTCGACACCCTGGGGTTGGAGGAGGTCCACCTGGGCGGAGTCAGCCTGGGCGGATGGATTGCCGCGGAGTTTGCGGTGCGCTGGCCCGAACGCGTGAAGTCATTATGGTTGTCGGCAGCGCCTGGCCTGTGGGTCGAGGAGGAACCGCTGCCCGATCTGTTCCGCTACGTCGAAGATCGCGAGAAACTGCGTGAATTTCTGTTCCATGACCCTGCCGGAGCGATGGCAACGCTCATTCTGGCCGACAATCCCGATGAGGAGCGCATGCTCTTCGCTTACCAGTCGTTGACGGTGCTGGCGCGCCTGGTCTGGGAACGTCCCTATGATCCGAAACTGGCGCGACGGCTCCATCGCATCCAGTGTCCAACGCTGTTGCTGTGGGGCGCCAACGATCGCCTGGTGCCACCTGCTTATGCCGACGCCTATCATCGCCATTTGCCCCACGCCGAGTTGAAATACATTCCCGAGTGCGGACATCTCCTGATGCTGGAGAAAGAAGACGAGTTCGTCCACGCGGTTCGCCAGTTTTGCAAGCAGGTCCGATGACAGGCCCCGGCGCGGGATTCACTTCCCGGCGAGCATCTCTTCCAGATAGCGGCGGAAATGTCCCAGTGGTGGAGTCAGAAGCCCGTTGATCTTCGCCTCGTCGTCCCACAGGCGCAGCGCGACTGCATCGTGCGCGCCCGCCGCAGTCTCGAAGCTGGCGATCTCTGCCGAGGTCATGGGACCGCCCTGCAGCTGTAAACTCCGCTCCGAGGCCGCAGAAAGGGTGGCGCGATACCGGGGATCGACCGCACACAGATAACGCTTGGCCGCCACATGGAGCCGCACGGGTTCGCTGACCGCCGGACCAAAGCACGTCTCCAGGTAGCGCGCGCCCAGTTCCTCGTGAGTGTCGTCGATCCCTTGTTCGGCACAATTCTCCGGGAGCGCATGGAGCAGATGCCCGATATCATGGAGCAGAGCCGCCACGATCAGAGCCGGGCTCGCGCCGGACTTCTCCGCCAGCCACGCCGTTTGCAGCGCATGTTCGGTCTGACTGATCGCCTCGCCAAAGTACGCCGCGTCGCCACGCGCGGCGAAGAGTTCTTCCACACGGGCCACCACGGAAGCCATCGTTGCTCTCCTGCCGTGTCACCCCTGCCACAGCGGACGGCACACGCCATCTCCCAGGCAGGTTCGTGACCCGGTAAACCCCACGCGTTGATTGTATTCCACGACCACCAGATGCGTGGCGGGATCAACCCAGCTCGTGGTGGTTCGGATCAGCAACAGCGCTAACCAGCGCGGCCTCCAGCGCCAGCCAATCGGGCCATCGTAGCCCTCGATCGTCACGGTCGGATTGTCGGGCGAGGCCAACCCCTGCGCCAGCTGGCGCATCAGGTGGTTGTCGTCGTGTTCGGCCTGCTGGGCGGTGTTGCAGCACACCAAACTCAGGCGCCTGATTTTGCCACACAGGGCTCCCACAAAGCGCAGAACCGCCTCGTTCCTTTCCTGCAAGCGCGTCTCTGCTTCGAGATTAAATCCCACTTCCACGGCGCCAGGCTCCCCGTGCGCCACCATCACCGCATGGACCGGCTGCTGCGCATTCTCCGCATAGGCGCGTTCCAGCGAGCGGATCGCCTCATCCACACTGTGAACCAGGATCGAGGGCGGCAATCCTGGCCGCACGTTGCGGAGAACCTCCTCGTTGGTATTCAGCTGCGCATAAGGATTGCTCGCGCGCGGCACCATGATCGGAACCGTGCGCACGGCGGGGACAGGGGTTGGTTCGGTCATGATCACCCACGGAAGAACTCGTTGTGATCGACAAACTGAAACCCACACCGGGCGGCGAACGAGGCATCGGTGCCGAGATCGCCCACATAGATGCACTGCCGCGGATCGAGCTGATATTTCACGATCAGTTCCACCCCCATCCCTGGTCCCGGTTTGCGGCAGTAACACGAGATCGGTGGCACCTTGTGCGGACAGTAACGCACTTCCTTGAAAGTGACATCCAGCTGTCGCAAGGTCTCGTCAAAGCACGCCTCCGCAGCGGCGGCGGTCAAGGTGCCCTTGGCGATCCCCGACTGATTGGACGCCCCAAGCAACAGATAGCCCTCTGCTTGCAGGCGCTTGATCTGGGCGCCGCGCGCCTTCATGGCGCGCACCTCGCTCGGTTTCACCGGATACTTCTCCTTGCCCTCGTGGGTGCGCAACGTGCCATCGAAATCGAAGATGACTGCCTTGTTCTTCCACTCCGACGGAAACCTGCGCACAAACGCCACCGACTCGACGGCGCTGAACCCCTCGCTCAGGGAGGGAGGTTCAAACTCCTTGCGATACTTGTAGAGGACCGCCACCGGAAAGAGGTTGGGATCCTCCCGATACTGCGCCTGCTTGTGCTCCTCGGGGTGCAGAACCTTCCCGCAGCGCTCCATCATGCGCAGACAGGCGTTGAACTGCGCCTCCTCCAGGCTGGTGTTCATCAGGACAAAGCGGATCGGCACCTGGTGTTGCCTGGCCACCTTGACTGCCCCGGCGCGGCTCTCCGCCGTGGCATAGAGATTGTCCAGCACCACCGATTTGCCCGCCGTGAGGAGTTCGCCCAGTCTGGGCAGGAGATCATCGACCTTCCCCCCTACCGTGTCGCGATTGAGCCGTTCGTATCCCTTTTCCACGAGGGCGCGGGTCAGGCTGGTCTTCCCCCCGGCAGGCATTCCCCCCACAAGAACGACCTCCTGCTCCGAGGCGGTCCTGGGTGAAGCCTCCGTCTGGGTCTGTGGGGTGACGGACGAGGTGACAGATGGGGTTTTCTTGCTGCGTGCAGAGGAGGTGGAGCGAGCCACTGCTGAAACTCCTGATTACTGCCAGTGGAGAGTTGTGTCGAACCCGTTGGCTTCTGGCCAATCATTTCGATTCGATAGTAAACTAATTTACACCGCATGCAAGACGAGCAGGATGCGATTCTCCAACAGCGAACCAGGAGGGCGAACGCGCTTAGTTGAGGCGATACCCACGCAAGAGGATGAGGGTGGGTTTGCCACCCGTCTGCGTGAAGCTGGCCAACCCCTTGAAGGTGACCGTTTGTCCCTTTTTCAGATCCTTTAACTTCTCGGTGATCGCCTTGCTCACCGGGCGGTTGAGACGCACTTGCACGCGGAGAGGTGCACTCTCCTTCTCGTTGCACCCCTCCAGGGTACAGGTGCCATTGCCGTCGGGATCGAACTGGACCGCCTGAACCACCCCCGTCAGCAGGAGGCGTTTATCGTCGTACTTCTTCTTGGCCTCGGCAAAGTCCCGGGCGGCCTCCCGAGTCAACTCCTCGGCGCTGACGCGCAGGGCGATCTCCGCACCCGCATCGATTAACTGACACTCCACCAGGGGAACGCCCAGCGTGAACCCACCCAGTTTCCCGCGAATCTTCACCTTCTGCCCTTCGACCAGGCGCACCACTCGTTCCTCGTCCTGGGGAGAGAAGAGACAGGTGACCACATCGAGGGGACCAAGCGATTTGTCGTTGGGATCGTGCAAGGCGACCTGAGGCAGTTCGCCCAGGTTATCGCTATTGGCGAAGAGAACCGTTCCGCTAACATCGAGGAGTTTGTGGTCGTACCGGGTGAGTGTGCCATGTTCGTTCGCCAGGTATTCCTTGATCAGATGGTCGGCCTCGACGGCGACCACCTCCGGGGGAGCGCTGACCACCGGGAGTTGTTTGCCGGTCGCCTCGGCCTCGGGTGTGACGGCGGTGGGAGAGGACGATTGGCCGCTGCAACCGGCGAGCAGCAGCGCCACCGTCAGAAAAACACAGGCGTTGTGGAGAGCCTTCTCGTTCATCAGCGATCTCCTGGGAGGAGTGCACAGCCCGCATCCTTCCTTCTTGGATGTACAGAACACCGCCGTGCGCGAACAGGAGCGGCTCCGAAGCGGGTTTTCATCGTGGGGCCCTTGCCTCGGGCCCGGTGCGCCGAGTATAAATCGACGCGGAGTCACATTGGGGTGTTCTCCCGAGGATCTCTCCCGGCTCACAGAAAGAAGGGTTCGATGACGCGCAGATGGATCGCTCCGCTGCTGGCCCTGGGGCTGGTCTGGGCGCTGACCACAGGCGTTCACGCGGAGGAGCAGAAGTCCGGCGAAGAGCAGAACAAGGAGAAGAAGGGGACGGTGGTGGGGGTGGTGACCGCCAAGGGCGATAACTGGATCGAGGTGAAGGCGGACGGCGAGGAAAAGGGGCGCCGCTATGTGCCGCACTGGGTGGGCGGACTCCCCAAGGATGGCGGCGGACTGGACAAAAAGATGCTCGCACAGATCAAGATGATCCCCCTCAAGAGTCGGGTGCGCCTGGAGTGGAGTTTCCAGGAACGCCCCCGGGTCGAAAAGATCGAGGTGCTCAAAAAGAACAAGGAGCAGTGATCCCCGGCAGATGCAGAACACCTCGCAGGGCGAGGTGTTCTGCGGAATCGAGTCGAACAGCATCGAGGTAGTTATGCGCTCCCTGCTCGCCGCGTCCCTTGTCGTGTTCCTTGGATTCCTTCCCGCCCAGGCCAACGAAGCCTTGCGGACGGTGGCGCGCGCCAAAGGGTGGCATACCGACTACGCGACGGCGCGCGCCGAGGCGCGGCGCACCGGCAAGCCTCTCTTCCTGGTCTTTCGCTGCGAGCCCTGAACGGATTGCCGCGTGTTCGACGAGCAGGTTGTTCGTCTCGACAAACAGATCGCCGCTGTCGCCGACAAGTTTGTGCGCGTGCGTCTGCTGCGCATCACGGGGATGGATCTCAACCTCTTCGAGTTTGATTACGACCTGACCTGGATGAGCTTTTTCCTCAATGCAGAGGAAAAAATCCTGGGGCGCTATGGCGGGCGCGATGCGCGCGGGCCCGATGAACGGAACTCGCTCGCCGGCCTGCGCTACGCCCTGGAACGCGCCCTGGCCACCCACCAGCAGGCACCGACGGCCAAACCGCCCGCGCGCCCGGCGAAACCGCGACTGGTCGAGGAGTATCCGCGCGCCAGGAAGCTCCGCCAGGGACAGTGCATTCACTGTCACGAGGTCAACGAATTTCATCGCGACGATCGCCAAACCCGGGGGGTGTGGCAGCGCGAGGAACGGTGGGTCTATCCGTTGCCGGAAAATGTGGGCCTCACCATGCACCGCGACCGGGGCGACGAGGTGAGTAAGGTGGCAGCCGATTCGCCCGCCGCCCGCGTGGGCCTCCAGCCAGGGGATCTGCTCCAGACGGTGAACGGGGTGCCGATAGCATCTTTTGGCGATCTGCAATATGCACTTCATCGCGCACCAGCCGAGGGGACGATTCCTCTCACGTGGAAACATGCGGGGAAGGTGCAATCGGCGCGGCTCGCAGTGCACCAGGGCTGGCGCTGGACCAATCTCACCTGGCGGCCGTCGATGCTCGCGCAATTGCCCTCGCTGGGTCTGAGCGGGGAGGATTTGACCGCCGCGGAGAAAAAAACACTGGGACTGGCGGCCAATCGACTGGCGTTTCGCCAGGACGACGAGGTTCACTCCTCCTTGCGCAAGGCGGGGCTGCGCGCGGGAGACGTGATTGTGGGACTGGATGACAGGCCGTTGTCCGGCACAATGGAGCAGTTTCTCGCCCAGGTACGGCAGAATTATCTGGTGGGGGATCGCGTCACGTTGAATGTGCTGCGCCAGGGCAAGGCGATGGCGCTTCCGCTTGTGCTGAAGTGACGGCGACTCAGGGGGGATCGATCCCGCCGGGCGTCCAGGGATTGCAGCGACAGATACGCCACACTCCCTTGCACGCCCCGCGGAGTGGTCCATATTTGCGGACCGAGAGGATCATGTATTCGCTGCAGCTCGGTTCAAACCGACACACCGAGGGCAGCACCGGGCGCAAACAGATCTGATAGAAGCGCACCCCGGCGATGAGGAGATTGCTGGCGAGCCAGCGCAACGGCAACAGCAGGCGTGCGAGCATCAACGCGGGTCCTGTTGGATCTTGCGGGCAACATGGCGAACAAGCTTCGCCAGTCCCTTCTTCAGTTCTTCGAGCGATGGCTCCTCGCTTTTGCGCGGAATGAGGATCAGATCAAGCCCCGACGGCATCTCGGCACGCACCAGCCGAAAGGCCTCGCGATAAAGTCGCCGCAGGCGATTGCGCACCGTCGCCTGGCCCACCTTGCGCGACACCGAGAGCCCCAGGCGCAGATGCGGCAAACCGTTTTCGCAGGCATAGACGATCAGCCACTCATTGCTGACCGAGCGACGCCGGTCGTAGACTCGGCGAAAGTCAGACGAGCGGCGCAGGTGCTCATGCTTGCGAAAGGTTTGGCGCGGCCGATCGATGCTGGTCATTGCAAATCTCTCCCATTACGCCCACGGCGCTCCCTGGCGGGGATTCTGAGGATTCAGACGCGCAAACTCCTCCATGAGTTCACGGCTACGCACATCGAGCGTGCTGGGAGTGACGATCTTGATCTCCAGGTACATGTCGCCGCCATCGATGCCATAACGCGGCAGACGGCGTTTCGAGCCACTGGAGGCACCGGGCTTGATGGTCACCGACAACCGTTCGCCGCCAAGCGTGGGGACGTCGATCTTGGTGCCGAGAACCGCCTCGGAGACGGTGAGCGGAACTTCCAGGTAGAGGTCCTTGCCCTCGCGGCGATAGTAGGGATGCGGTTCGATCTTGAGTTTCACGACCAGATCGGCCCCGCCGGGCCCCTGGCCTTGCAGGCGCAGTTTCTTCCCCTCCTCCGCGCCGGCGGGCACCTTCACTTCCAGGGTGCGATCCTCGATCCGAAACGAAACGCTCCCGCCGCGCGCCGCGGTGAGGAACGGGACAGGCAACTCGGTCTCGACCGGCTCCATCGTGGGCACGGTCCGCCGACTTCGCCCTCGCCGACTGCGCATCCCCGAGAAAAGGTGGGACAGATCCTCGGCCCCCTCTTCGCTAAAGCCTGCCTGCCCCCCGCCAAAACCGCCGGCAAAGCGCCGCAGGATCTCATTCAGATCGACCCCCTCGGCGTGGCCCCCCCCGCCAAAGCCGCCAAAACTTTCCGGTCCGTTGAAGCCGTACTGGTCGTAGTGCTGGCGCTTGGTCTTGTCGCTCAGCACGTCGTAAGCGTCCTGCGTTTCCTTGAAACGTGCCTCCGCTTGCTTGTCGCCGGGGTTGCGGTCGGGGTGATACTGGCGGGCGAGTTTGCGATACGCCTTCTTGATCTCGTCGTCGGTGGCCGTTCGCGCTACCCCCAGAACCTCGTAATAGTCGCGGGGCATGGTGATTGCTACTCTCAAGGGCGATAAGTGGTTCGCTGGATTGGAACAATTCTATTTTAACGCACCCGAAGGGACGGGCCAAGACACTCCCGCGCCCCGGTGTCAGAGACGCCACACGGGCTTACCTACCTTGCAAAGAGCAAAGTTCGTGCCACCGGAGTGCACATTTGTTCGAGGATTCCGAGCATTCCCCCGCGGCTCTCCCTCCGCCGAACCGCGCGACTCTGCAACACGCAACACACCTGGAGACAAGGAGAAACGGCGAACCCTGAGTTCACGTCGCTTTCCATTTGCCTCGCGACTGCTACTCTTGGCTCTGGACGTTGCCGCCGGCGCACGTGCCAGGATGTCTCCCTCGCCTCGATCGTCTGCCAGAGAGGCAGTCATGCCTCGACGAGAGCAGCCTTAATTCACGATGGGACCGATCCATGGCAGACCTGCCTGCCTGGCGCATCATCTGGGAAGAAACCAAGGCACGGTTTGCGCGGGTGCGCCTTCTGGGCTGGCCGGATGTGCTCATCATGGTGGCGCTGGGGGGATTGCTCGCCGGAGTGCTCGACCTCGGGCAGGAATGGACCGGCCCGCATCGGCCCGGGGCAGACATCGAGTTATCTCCCTGGGCGCTCCTGCACTACACCTTCTACTCGCTGGCGCGAGGGATGCTGGCCTACGCCATTTCGCTGGGGTTCACCCTGGTCTATGGCTACTGGGCGGCCAGTGATCGCCGCGCCGAACGGATTCTGATTCCCCTCCTTGATATCCTGCAAAGCATTCCCGTGCTCGGCTTTCTCCCCGGCGTTCTGCTGGCTTTGGAGAGCCTCTTCCCGTCCAGCAACCTGGGCGTGGAACTGGCCTCGGTGGTGATGATCTTCACCGGCCAGGCATGGAACATGACGTTCAGTTTCTACCACTCCCTGCGGACAATCCCGACCGATCAGCTGGAGGTGGCGACCATCTTTCGCTTTAGCTGGTGGCAGCGTTTGAAGTGGGTGCAACTGCCGTTTGCCACCCTCGGCCTGGTCTGGAACAGCATGATGAGCATGGCCGGCGGCTGGTTCTTCCTGATGATCAGCGAATCCTTTCGCCTGGGTGACGAGGATTTTCGGCTGCCGGGGATCGGCTCGTACATGAGCGTGGCAGTCGAGCAGGGGCGCGTGGATGCCATGCTCTGGGCCCTGGGAGCGATGGTGCTCATGATTGTCGCCCTCGATCAACTTCTGTGGCGCCCCGTGGTGGTCTGGGCGCAGAAGTTTCGGGTGGAAGAAGGCGGCTCGGTTGCCGAGATGGAGTCGTGGTTTCTCACCTGGCTGCGCCGGGCGCAGCTGGTGCGCGCGCTGCGTCGTTGGTGGCGTCATCGCCTGCTGCGCCGCGGAAACGGTCCACGCACCGCGCTCCTTACTCCGCGCGCCAACCCAGCACCCCCGCGGACAGAAGGGACGTCATTCGTGGGTCTGCTCGGCTTGCTGCTACTCCTGGGACTGCTCAGTTACGGCTGCTGGCAACTGGTGGTCCTGCTCCAGGATGTCACTCTGGCGGAGTGGGGCGAGACGGCGCTGGCAGCAGGGGGAACACTGGGGCGTGTACTGCTCTCGACCGCGCTCGGCACGCTGTGGGCGCTCCCGGCGGGGTTGGCAGTGGGGTTATCGCCACGTCTGTCGCGTCTCCTGCAACCAGTCATTCAGGTACTCGCCTCGTTCCCGGCGCCGATGCTCTTTCCGCTCTTGATCGCGGCGCTTCGCTGGGGAGGGATCTCGCTCAACTGGGGGAGTATTCTGCTGATGCTTCTGGGCACGCAGTGGTACATCCTCTTCAATGTGATCGCCGGGGCGATGGCGATCCCGGCCGATCTGCGCGAAGCGGCCACCGGGTATCGCCTGTCGCGGTGGCAACGCTTTCGCGTGCTCTATCTCCCGGCGGTCTTCCCCTATCTGGTGACAGGGTGGGTGACAGCGGCGGGTGGGGCATGGAATGCTAGCATTGTGGCGGAGTACGTCACCTTCAAGGGCGAGGCGCTGCAAGCGTGGGGGCTGGGGGCCCAGATCAACCAGGCTGCCGAACATGCCCGTTTTCCGCTGCTGGCGGCCAGTGTGCTGGTGATGGCGGTGGTCGTGGTGGCGTTCAATCGGCTTGTGTGGCGTCGGTTCTACCACCTGGCGGAGCAGCGCTTTTCGCTCAGCAAATGACCGCATCGAGAGGGGGCTGCAATGGCGGAGTCCGGCGTTTTGCCCACCAGGGCGATTCTGTGCGAGGTGCGCGAGGTCACGCACGAGTTCACCTTGCCCAACGGTCGCCCACTCCGGGTGCTGGAGAACATTTCGCTGACGATCCACTCCGGCGAGGTGGTGGCGCTGCTCGGCCCCTCGGGGTGCGGCAAATCGACGTTGCTCCGCATCCTGGCGGGGCTGATCCGACCGACGCACGGGCTCACTCTGTATCACGATCAAGCTCTGCAAGGACTGAACCCCGGCGCAGCGATCGTCTTTCAGAGCTTTGCCCTCTATCCCTGGTTGACGGTGCGGGAAAACGTCCGGGTGGTTCTAACGGCGGCGGGACTGGCAGCACGCGCGGCAGAGGAAAAGGCCGAACGGGCCATTCGACGCGTCGGGCTGTCCGGGTTCGAGGGAACCTATCCGCGCGAGTTATCCGGCGGCATGAAACAACGGGTGGGAATGGCGCGCGCCCTGTCCGTCGACCCCGAGATTCTCTTTCTCGACGAACCGTTTAGCCAGGTGGATGCCTTGACCGCCGAGAGTCTGCGGGCCGAGATCATCGATCTGTGGGCCGCGGCACACGGCCATCCCGCGTCGGTGCTGATGGTTAGCCATGATATCGCCGAGGTGGTCTACATGGCCGATCGCATTGTAATCCTGGGGGCCAACCCGGGATGTGTGCGCACCATTGTGGAGAATCATCTGCCCCGGCCGCGCGACTATCGTTCTCCGGAGTTTTTACATCTGGTTGATCGCTTGCATGACATCATCACCGGCCATGAACTCCCCGATCAGCCGCCGCCCGTCGAACCAGGAAGCATCACCTACGAACCACTGCCCCCCGTGGAATCCGCGGAGATCGTGGGACTCCTGGAATACCTCGATGCGCGCCGCGGCAAGGAGGAACTCTTTCGCATCGCCAGCGACACCCATCGGGAATTTGGACATGTGCTGAACATTGTGGAAGCGGCCGAACTCCTCAACTTTGTCGATACTCCCCGGCGCATGGTGGTACTCGATACCGAAGGCCAGAACTTCCTCAAGGCCACTCCCGAGGCGCGCAAGGCTATCTGGTGCGAGCAACTGCTCAAGTTGCGCTTGTTTCGCGAAGCCCAGGCCATTCTGCAGAAGGAACCCGATCACACACTGGACCGTGATCATGTGCTGGAGATGATTGTGTTGCACATGCCTCAGGAAAATTACGAAACGATCTTTCGCACCCTGGTTCGCTGGGCGCGCTTTGGCAATCTCTTCAACTACGACGAAGCGACCGAGCGCTTGATGCTGCCCCTGGAAAGCACCCCCTGAGCGAAGGCCCTTCGTGAACCGCTGCCTCGGCGCGCCAATGCATGGGGCTCACGCGAGCAGGAGATCCGCATCCTCCCTGAAAAGAGGGGGGAATAAATAAACAGGTCCAGGGGCGCACTTCCGGGGAAAACCCTCAGAAGCGCGCCCCTGGACCCGTTGGAACTGGAGAGAGACTCCGTCCTCCTTCCCGGGCAGACTCGCGCCGCACCTCGGGGGTCGGCACGGGACAGAGACGATGATGGAGGCCTGTCAGGGGCCAGGGGAACCGTCTCTGTGGCGGCGCGAGTCTGCTCACTAACCCGTCGTGCGGTGCGACGGGGTCGCTCAGGTCGAGCCTCGCAAGCGACAACTCTTAGATCGGTTTCAGACCCGTGGGGAAATTAATAAAAGCCCCTCGGGACGTGCTCTGACAACGCCCCGCAGTCCCTGCAAAGAGTAGAGGGCGCCTGCTTGGGCCCAAGCCAGAGGGACAATGGCGTTGAGTCGCTCGGTCACCGCGCCTTGCGCCGCCGAGGTTTCTTCACCTGCGGTGCCAGCGTTGGTTGTCCCTTCAGTTGCGCGATGCGATCGCGCAACTGAGCAGCACGCTCGAATTCCAGATTGGCCGCGGCCGCCAACATTTCGTTGTGCAGTTCCTCCAGGTATTCCTGGGTCACGTAGTTCTCCGCGCTTTGCCCGGCCGCTTCCTGTGCAAACTTGTGCGCGGCGATCTCGTCCTCAATCCCCATGTTGATCGCACTTTTCACCGTCTCCGGCGTGATGCCGTGGTCGGCGTTGTACTTTAATTGCAACTCGCGCCGGCGGTTCGTCTCCGTGATGGCGCGCTGCATGGAGTCGGTGACCCGATCGGCGTAGAGGATCACCTCGGCGTTGACATTGCGGGCCGCCCGGCCAATCGTCTGGATCAGCGAGGTTTCGCTGCGCAGGAAGCCTTCCTTGTCGGCGTCGAGGATCGCCACCAGCGACACTTCCGGCAAATCCAGCCCTTCGCGCAAGAGGTTCACCCCCACGAGCACATCAAACGCTCCTTCGCGCAGTTCACGCAGAATCTGCACGCGTTCGATGGCATCGAGTTCGGAGTGTAGCCATTTGCAGCGCAACCCCGCTTCGCGGAAGTAATTGCTCAGATCCTCGGCGAGGCGCTTGGTCAACGTGGTGGCCAGCACTCGCTCCTGGCGCGCGGCGCGCTTCTTGATTTCCTCGATCAGATCGGGCACCTGGCCCAGCGCGGTGCGTACATGCAACTGCGGATCGACCAGACCGGTCGGACGAATCAGCTGTTCGACCACCTCGCCCCCGCACACCTCCAGCTCGTAGGCCGCCGGTGTGGCCGACATGAAGAGCACCTGCTTGACGCGTTTCTCCCATTCATCAAAGCGCAAAGGCCGATTATCGAGCGCGCTGGGCAGACGAAAGCCGTGTTCGACGAGCGTCAGTTTGCGGCTGTGATCGCCGGCGAACATGCCACGCACCTGGGGCAAGGTGACATGCGATTCGTCGACCACCATCAGGAAATCTTCGGGGAAGAAGTCAATGAGGGTGTAGGGCGGCTCTCCCGCGGCTCGGCCACTGAACCAGCGCGCGTAGTTCTCGATCCCCGGACAGTGGCCGACCTCCTGGAGCATTTCCATGTCGAACCGGGTGCGTGCCGCCAACCGCTGCGCTTCGAGGAGTTTCCCCTCCTTGTTCAACTGCGCCAGCCGTTCTTCGAGTTCGCGCGCAATCCCCTCGACCGCCTCACGAATGCGATCCTCGGGAGTGACGAAGTGCTTGGCCGGGTAGATGTACAGTTCGTCGTCGAGCACGCGCAGCGTTTCTCCGCTGGTCGGGTTGATGATCGCCAGGGCATCGACCTCGTCGCCAAATAGCTCAATGCGAAAGGCGAATTCCTCCGACGCCGGCCAGACCTCGATGACATCGCCGCGCACCCGGAAAGTGCCGCGGGTAAAGGCGACATCATTGCGCTGATACTGGATATCGATCAGGCGCAGGAGGAGTTCATTGCGTTCGACGGTCTCGCCCTTGACCACGCGCACCATCATGCGCTTGTAATCGCTTGGCGAACCCAGGCCGTAAATGCAGGAGACGCTGGCGACGATGATCACATCTTCCCGGCTCACCAGGGCACTGGTGGCGGCCAGACGCAGCCGATCGATGTTCTCGTTAATCAGCGCATCTTTCTCGATGTAGATATCGCGCTGGGGGATGTACGCCTCGGGCTGGTAATAGTCGTAATAGCTGATGAAGTAATGGACCGCATTGCGCGGGAAAAAGCTGTGAAATTCCTTGTAAAGCTGCGCGGCCAGGGTCTTGTTGTGAGCGAGCACAAGAGCGGGCTTGCCGATCTGGGCAATCACGTTGGCACAGGTAAAAGTCTTCCCGGTGCCGGTGGCGCCGAGCAACGTTTGTCGCGTTTGCCCATTCTGGAACCCCTCCACCAGCTGCTTGATGGCGGTGGGCTGATCGCCCGCCGGCTGAAATTGGCTGACCAGCTCGAACTTCGCGCCCATCGCGCTGTCTCCTTGCAGACGACCCGAAAAGCGGCGCGGAGCATGGCGGGCCCCAGGGAAGTGCTCCCCGGACGCCCGCCACGCTCCGCGCGTTGAGATCTCCGTGTGCCAACCTCATTCGCGCCAGACGACGCGTTTGCTATTCACCGTCACATAAGGGCGCAGGCGCTCCATCGTTTTGGGACCGATCCCTGAAACCCGTCGCAGTTCGTCCACCGAGCGAAACGGACTCTGCCGCCGTGTCGCAAGGATGCGCTGGGCCAGCACCTCGCCGATCCCGGGCAGCCGTTTCAAGTCCTCGGCGCTGGCCAGGTTGATGTCGATCGGTTCAAGGGGTTCGCTTTTGCGCTGCGTTCGGGGCCCAGAGATGGTCGGGGCTGGCGTGCTAACGGTAGTTACGCCCCGCCCCGGCGATGGTTTCTCGCTTTCGTAAGAATCCTCGCCTTCGACAATCAGGTAGGGGCGCAATCGCTCCAATGTCGCCGGGCCAATTCCCTTGATTTTGCGCAACTCCTCAAGCGAACGAAAGGCCCCCTGAGTCCGCCGCTGGGCGAGAATGCGCTCCGCGAGCGTGTCGCTGAGCCCCGGGATCGCAACCAGCTGGGCGTGATCGGCACGGTTGAGATCGACCGGTTCCCCCTGCGGTTGCGCACGCACCAGGTCTGCCGGGCGTGTCGAGTAGCGCGAGGTGTTCCAGCCGTGCAAGGCCAGCAAGGCAACGGCCAGGAGAAGCAATCCCCCCACCGCGGCCTGCGTACGGCGAGGCCACAAAGGCAACAGCCCGGCTGGCGGCGAGGCACTGGGGGCGGCGTGCATGAGGGGACATCCTGTGCGGTCCATCGATCGTTGCTCCCTTATTATAGCGGCGTGGATTCCGAACAACAGGAGCGCGTTCCTCCTGGGTGAGAAAAGAGTGAATCGCGGCGCAAACCACCACGGGTGAAACCGCTGCGGGGTTCCAGAAGTATCAGTGTCGGGGCGTCGCACCGATGCTCCCTCCCGTGAGGTTCTTTCGAGAGGATTGCACATGGCTGGCTCTGGGTTGCGCACCTGGGTGGTCGTCGGATGCCTCGTTCTGGGACTCACTTGCCATGGCGTGGCGGCCCCCCCGGTCGAGAAGGGGCCGCGCACTGGCTATCCGGTGCCCAACTTCACCCTCAAGGACACCACGGGGAAGGCACATTCGCTGAGCGATTACAAGGACAGCAAGGCGCTCGTGGTGCTCTTTCTGGGCACCCAGTGTCCCATTAACAACGCCTATGCGCCGCGCCTGGCCGAGTTGCACAAAACCTACTCTCCGCGTGGGGTGCAATTCCTGGCCGTGAATGCCAATCACCAGGACACCCCAGAGATGGTGGCCACCCATGCCCGCGAGCACAAGATTCCCTTCCCCGTTCTCAAGGATGTGGGCAACGTGGTCGCCGATCAGTTCCGAGCCGAGCGCACCCCCGAGGCCTTTGTCCTCGATGCCCGGGGAAAAGTGCTGTATCGCGGCCGGATCGATGATCAGTTCGGCTATCGCTATCGCCGCGCCGAGCCAACCCGGCGCGAACTGGTTGCCGCGCTCGACGAGATCCTCGCCGGCAAGCCCGTCACCACGGCCAGCACCGAGGTCGAGGGATGTTTCATCGCTCGCCTTGTGAAGACCAAAACAGAGGGCAAATATACTTTTACCCGGGATGTGGCGCGCATCCTGCAAAAGAATTGCCAGGAATGTCATCGGCCCAACCAGATTGGCCCGATGGCGCTCTTGACCTACGAGGATGTGGTCGCCTGGTCGTCCACCATTGAGGAAGTGATCAATGACAAACGCATGCCGCCCTGGCACGCCGATCCCAAACATGGCCAGTTCGCCAATGACCGCAGCCTGACCGCCCAAGAGCGTGAAACACTGTTAACGTGGCTCAACAGCGGGATGCCACGCGGCGAAAGCAAGGACATGCCCGCAGCAAGGAGCTTCGCCGAGGGATGGCGAATCGGTAAACCGGATGTGGTCTTCGAGATGCCCCGCACTTACAAGGTGCCGGCCAAGTCCGAGAAAGCGAGCATTCGCTACCAGACCTTCATCGTGGCGACCGATTTCAAGGAAGACATGTGGGTACAGGCCGCCGAGGCGCGCCCGGGCAATCGCGCCGTCGTGCATCACATCATCGTCTATGTGGCCAATCCGGGCGGGGGACGGCCGGGCGGGGGGCGGCCCGACGGCATCGGCAACGGCATGCTGGTCGCCTACGCCCCGGGCGACATGCCTTCGATCTTCCCCGAGGAAACTGCCAAGAAGGTCGCCAAGGGCGCCTTGCTCGCCTTCCAGATGCATTACACGCCGATTGGCACGGAACAGCTCGATCGCTCCTCGGTCGGCCTGATCTTTAGCAAGAAACCGCCAAAGTTCGAGGCGCGCACCCGTGGCATCGCCAACGGCAGTTTTGTCATTCCCCCCGGGGCCGACAATCACAAGGTGGTTTCCCAGACCACGCTCACCAAGGATGCGCAGTTGCTGTCGTTCCTGCCGCACATGCATCTGCGCGGCAAGAGCTTCGAGTATCGCGCCTACTATCCCGACGGCAAGAGCGAAACGCTGCTGAGCGTGCCGCAGTATGATTTCAACTGGCAGACGATCTATCGGTTGAAAAAGCCCGTGCCGCTGCCGAGTGGCACACGCCTGGAATGCACCGCCTACTTCGACAATTCCAGCAACAATCTGAACAATCCCAATCCCAGGGAACGAGTGCGCTGGGGCGAACAAACCTGGGAAGAGATGATGATCGGTTTTGTCGACTATTACTACACCGAACCGCGCACGGAGAAGTGATCGGGCCTGATCGCTGCGAAGAACCCGAGGCGGACTGTCAACCACTTGACAATCCGCCTCGGGGTGCGGGCCGGGAGATTACCGCTGATAGAGCGGAATGGCGCCATTATCCATCTGCATGATGGTCAGGTAAACCGAGGTGATGAAGACCAGGCCCACCTGTCCGCCGGTCCAGCTGCCGTCGCTTTGCTGGCTCTTGATCATCGCGTCGAAGGTGGTTTCGCGATACTTCTTCCAGCTGAGCTTGTCGGCTTCCTTGGAGCCGGGGAACATCTTCTCGTAGCCGTTGTCGCCGAGGGCGTAGAGCGCCTGGGCGTAGTAATAGTGGGTGTACTCATCGTGACCGAAACGAGCCCCCCCGATCAGGGGAATGCGCGTCTGGCAGAACTGGAACCACTTCTTGACCAGCGGATTGTTGTACTCCCCGGCACTGAACCCGCAGGAAATGGCCGCCGCCGTCAGGGCAGGACGACCTGCTCCCCCCCCACCGTTGGCCAGGCTGTAGCGAACGCCGCCATCGGGGCCCGTGGATTGTTCCAGATACTTGATCGAATCCTTGATCGCCTCAGCCGGCACAATGATCCCAGCATTGCGCGCCGCCCGCAGAGCTTGCACCTGCGTGATCGTCACCGAGCCTTCGTCGAAGTTGTTGCCGTCGCGCGCTGAGATATACCCCCAGCCGCCACGGTTCGTCTGGGCGTCGCGCGTAAACTTGGCCGCACGGGTCAGAATGTCCTCCAGTTTTTTGCGCCGTTCGCGATCGCCTTCCTCGCCGTAGACACAGGAGAGAAAGAGCAGGGCGAACCCGTGGCCATACATGTAGCGGCCCGCCTCGCCAGGGATGTTGGGATTACCCAGCATGCCGTTGGGCATGCTGCGCGACATTAACCATTCGGCCGCTTTCTTGATGTTCTCGGCATATTTGCCTTCGCGAATGGTGCTTCCCTCGGAGAGCAGGGCCATCCCCGCCATGGCTGTCATCGTGACAGGATACTGGCCGTGGCCGGCGTCCCAGTGGCCATCCTTGTACTGTTGCTTGACAAGCCACTCCAGCCCCTTGGCGATGGCTGGTTTGTACTTGCCTGGAATTTCATCGGCGCGAAGGGGAGTCGCGGGTAGCGTCAGAAGCGCCCACGCGAAAGCGGCGCCGGCGACAAGCGTTCTCATTCCAGGGTCTCCTTGCTCAGAAAAACGCCACTGTTGGCTATTTCTTCGTCAGGTTATCCCCTAGAGACGACCAGGACCACCCTTTTCTCACGCTGGAAAAAAGTTTCGCCAAACGCCCCGGGACCCCTGGCAAAATCCTGGCGCCTTACTCCCCTGGTTGCAGGCACATCAGGTTGTTCCGATCATCGCGCAGATAAATCCTCCCCTGCGACAAGGCCGGATGCGCCCAGGTCGGTCCGCACACCTGCGAGCGTGCCTTCTCCATGTATCCCTTGGGACTCGGCGCGAACAACACCAGCGAGCCAGAATCCTCGAGCATCAAAAGGTGATCATCTCCGGTGCGCAGCAGGGCCGCGTGATACTTCCCCACCTTCGCCTTTTGCCACAATTCCTTGCCGGTTTTCATCTCCACACAGCGAAGGGTGGCACTCGGCGGAAAGACGGCCCCGGTGACCATGTAGACGTGCTCGCTCCCCACCGTCACAGGAGTCGAGAAGTAGCAGGTGAGGGCCCCTTGCTTCCACTTTTGCTCGGCGGCGGGCTTCCCTTCCTTCGTCTCCAGATGCACCCCAATGCTGCCGAAGGTGACCGAGCTGGCGAGCAGCATCTCCCCCAGAACCACGGGCGTGGTCGAACTTTCGTTCAAACGATCGACCATGGGGATCTTCCAGAAGACATTCCCTTCGCTTGGATCAAGCGAAACCAACCCTTGCTGAGTCAGAAAGATGATCTGCCGCTCCTTCCCCTTGCCCAGAGCGATCGGGGAAGAATAGCTGGCGGGGTCGTCTCCAGTCTTCCACGCCACCTTGCCGTTCATCTTGTCGAAGGCGACTACCGAGGCCCCCTTCCCACCGACATTGACGAGCACCAGGTTTCCCTCGATCAAGGGAGAACACGAGGCGCCAAAGAAGAGATTCTTGGCCTTGAATTCCTTGAGGGTGTCAATCTGCCAGTGTTGCGTGCCGTTGGCAGTATCCCAGCAGGTGAGAATCCCGGTCACACCAAAGGTGTAGAGGCGGTCGCCATCGACGGCGGGAGTGGCACGCGGCCCCACACCAAACTCGCTGGTGAACGTCCCCCGGGCATACGACTTGCTCCACAGAATCTTGCCGCTCTCGGCATCGTACGCGGATACCTCCTCCTCGTCTTTGTCCTTGACCTTGGCATGCAAGAACACCTTGCCGTTCGCCACGATCGGCGAGCTGTGGCCCACCCCCACAGTTTGCTTCCAGACCAGTTGTGGAGGCTTCTTCCAGGGAGCCACCTTCTCGGGACTGCTGCCATCGCGGCGGGGACCGAGCCACTGCGGCCAGTCGGCCGCCTGGAGCAATCCCCCGGTTGCCAGCAGCACAAGCAACGAACGTAGAGCGTGCATGTCAGCCTCCATTCAACGGAGCCGTCTCGTCAGGAGCGCAGCTTCCTTCGGGCAAAGTGGTCGCTTCCTCGGGATGGTTGAGGAAGTGGTGCAGCGGAGCATAGATCCAGTTCAAGCCCTGGGTGCGAGCCAGTTCCTTGAGGCGCTGCAGAGAGCGTTCGCTCAATTCGCTCGCTTTTTCTTGATAATTCGGATCGCAATAGTAGATTCGACAGCCCAGGGGGCGCGGTTCGCGCGCCGTACACAGGTTCCCCTGCTGAAAGGGACAGAAGTCGGTGGTCACGGGGAGTTCGTAGCGGGGGGCGCTGGTGAGGAGGACCTCGGCTTCGAGGTTGCTCAGAAAGAGCACGTGGCCGTACTCCTTGAAGCGGCAACAGCGTCCGCTGGCGAGGCACACGGGCCCGGCGGCCGCCACCTCCTGGTCCACCTGACGATAGAGTTCACGCACCTGCTCGCGGATGGCCTCGGACATCACCCCGACCTCTTGGGATGCTTAGATCCGGATCAGTTGAATGCGGCGGGTAATCTCCTCGACGGAGATCAACGGCCCCTGGCCGGCACCGGGGCAAACGGCACAGGTATGTTCCCAATCTTTCGGCGTCTTAACATTGCTGGCCCAGAACGGCCAGGTGCGACACTGGCGCGGGCGAACCTCGTAAATCACGCAGCCCTGGTCGCGTTCATAAAAAACACAATCCCCATTGGCCTTCTCGCGCAGACTGAGCCCCCGGCGCCCGCCATTCTTGGTGTACCGGGCGCGCACCTCGGCGAGATCCTCGCCACGCAGTTGTGCGATCGCGGCTAGTTCCTCGTCGTTGACCCAGACATACCCCGGTTCGCCGGTGCAGCACTTGCCGCACCGCGTGCACTCAAACGCCAGTCCGTCCTGATACCATGGGTGGCTCATCTTTGCTGTCTCACCAGTCAGGGGGCAATAGGATTGTAAGGATCGGACAACGAGGGGGCGAGCAAGGAACGACGATGACCATCTCGGTAATCATTCCAACCCTGAACGAGGCCCAGGGGATCGCGATGTGCATTGCGCAGTTGCGGCGCCAGCACCCCAGGGAGATTCTGGTGGTCGACGGCGGCAGTAGCGACGCCACCTGGACCGAAGC
This sequence comes from Planctomycetota bacterium, assembly GCA_029777335.1. Lineage (GTDB taxonomy): Bacteria > Planctomycetota > Planctomycetia > Gemmatales > Gemmataceae > JAKOSN01. The sequence continues at coordinate 3,701 of JAKOSN010000175.1, read as the reverse complement.
GCAGGGTGCGGATCGAGTGCTGCACGGCCCCCGCGGGCGCGCGGCCCAGATGAACCACGGGGCTGCACAGGCCCGTGGGGAGATTCTCCTGTTTCTCCACGCCGATTGTCGTTTGCAGGATGGCAGCCTGGACGCGGTGCGCGCGTGCTTGCAACGCCCGCGCGTGGTGGCCGGTTGCTTTCGCATGCGGGTGGCCGCCCCCGGACTGCTCTACCGTTCGATCGACTTCTTCGCCACGTTACGCGTGCAGTGGACAGGAATCATCTACGGCGATCAGGGAGTGTTTGTGCGCCGGCGTGATTTTGAACGCTGGGGAGGATTTCCGCCGTTGCGATTGATGGAAGACGTGTTTTTCAGTTTGCGAGTGCGCCGCCAGGGGCGCGTGGTGGTGGTGCCTTATGACATTGAGGTGTCAGCGCGGCGCTGGGCGAAGGTGGGCGTGGTGCGGCAAACGCTGCGCAACTGGACCTTGACTGCGCTGGCGGCAGCGGGAGTGAATCCGAATCGCCTGGCAGCATTTTATCCCCACGTTCGGTGAAGCGTATCAATGGCGTTTGGTGGGGAGAGGGGGCTCGGGATCGGGATCAGCGGCATAGTTGGTGAGAAGTTCCACGAGAGCCGGGAGCGCAGTCGCCGCATCGGGGCCAGAGACTTCGAGCGTCAACTCCGTCCCCTGCTCCGCAGCGAGCAGCAGCAGGTCGAGCGGGCTTTTGCCGTTGACGCGCTGATCCTCGCGGCGGAGATAAACATCGGACTGGAACTGTCGAGCCAGGGTCGCAAAGGCGGCCACGGGGCGCATGTGAAACCCCATGGGATTGGTAATCACCACTTTCTTTTCGAGGGTACGTTCCGTCATGGCATCTGGGGTCTCCAGTTCCGGCAGGAGCGCCAGGAGCGCGGAGGTTCCAACGGGTGGTGGAAGAACCGGCACCGCGAAGGGCAGTTCGTGCCGCTCAGGGGTTGGCCCCGCCCTCAAGCAAGGTCCAGATCTCCTCCCGAGTGCGCGCCCGGCGAAGTGCCCCGACAAAACTGTCATCGCGAAGCGAGCGAGACACATTCTCCAGCGCGCGCAGATGATCGCCGGGACGGTCCTGGGGAGAGACGAGTAAAACGAAGACGTAGACGGGTTCGCCATCGAGGCTGTCGAAGGCCACGCCGGTGCGCGACACAGCAATGGTGCCGATCAGGCGATCCACGCTACTGTGCTTGGTGTGCGGGATGGCAACACCGCGACCGATGCCGGTAGAACCGAGCATTTCTCGCTTCTGGATGGCGCGGACAACTTCCTCGACATCCCCATTTTTGTACGCGCTGGCGGCCAGAAGGCTCTCCACCATTTCCCGGATCACCCCCTCCTTGGAGGTGGCTTTCAGATCCGGGATAATGGCATCCCGCAGCACGAAGTCAGACATGCGCATGGATGCTTTCTCACTCTTCGTGGGCTTCCTCGGAGACGGGCGCGCCCGCAACCTTTCCGGCCGGCGGAGTCCGGCGGTGATCCTGAATCTTTTCCTTGTAGCGGCGCAACTCCGCTTCCACCTTGTCGATCACCAGATCGACTGCGGCGAGCAAATCGTGATGCTCGGAACGGGCGACAATGTCGTGTTTGTGTTCCGCCTGAATGACGAACTTGACTTCCTTGATGTCCTTTTGCAGATCCACCGTCACCTCAATCATGGTGAGGCGTTCGAAGAAGTGCAGCAGCTTTTCCGCCTTGTCGCGGATGAACTCCTGACTTGCCTCACTGAGATGGCCGTGTCTGGCGGATATTTTGATCTGCACTGCCTCCACTCCTTCTAGGAAACCCAAACGCGGCACGAGTTCACTGGTGAGCCACACGTTTGGGAGTATAGTCGTTCACTCCTCGGTCCGGCGGGCAGGAGAACGGGTTGACTCGTGAAGAAATTGTAACTGGGGGGAAAGGGTTCTTCAATAGCCCAGCCCTTTCCTGCTTCCACTTTCCCGATCCGCTCAACCACTACAATCGGGATCCCCCCGACTGCCCAAAATCCCGAACAAGATTTAGTGGATCTCTTGCTCAGGCGGCTTACAATGCGTTTTGCGCTGCGAACAACCATTCGCGCAGGCGGCTCCGCCAACCGGTTCGATCTGGGAGATTGTCGCATGGAAACCACCAAGCAGGTATCGGTCTTTTTGGAAAACAAGCCAGGGCGTCTGGCCAACGTCCTCACGGCCCTGGCGCGTGAAAAGGTGAACGTCACCGCCATGACCATCATGGACAGCCACGAGCACAGCGTGCTTCGTCTGGTGACCGGCGAACTTGCTCCCACACTGGAGGTGCTTCGGACTCTGAATATCTCGCACACCGAATCCGAGGTTTTGCTCGTCGAGTTGCGCAATCAACCCGGGGCGTTGGCGCATGTGTGCGAACAGCTGGCTGCTGAGCGCATTAACATCGACTACGCCTATTGCAGTTCGGGAGGGCGCAATGGGAAGGTCATGGGGGTCTTCAAGGTGACCAACCTGGAGAAGGCCCGCCAGATTTTGAGCGCCAGCCCCAACGCGCACCCGCGCCGCCAGGAAGGCCGTCTGCCGCGCAAGCAGCAGCGAGCCCAGGCCGCCGCGACGAATAACAAGTCTCGCTGAGGACGCGCACCGCGCGGCAACGGGGCGCCGGATCCTTCCCGCGCCTCGTTGCTTGTATGCTCCGCTCAACTCCGACAGGCCGGGTGCGCGAGCTTCTGCCACGCCCCCCCTTCTTTCGAACTAGCCACCGATTGCGTGATGAAATGCATCCCATCCACGCCATCGGCCACATTCGGATAGAGACTGTTAGCGCCATCCACGGGCTGCCCGCTGGCGCGCTTCACCATGTCCTCGTACGCAGCCACGTAAATGTTGGCAAACGCTTCGAGGAACGCCTCGGGATGACCGCTGGGAATGCGCGTGGAGGCGGCCGCGGTGGCGCCCAGATAGGGCCCCCCGGCGCGCGTGTAGATCTGGTGCGGCTGCCCGTTGCGGCGCACCAGCATCTTGTTCGGCTCTTCCTGGTGCCATTCCAGCGCGCCCTTGGTGCCGTCGATCTCGATCCACAGATCGTTCTCGCGGCCGTGGGAGATCTGCGAGGCCGTCACCGTCCCCAGGGCGCCACTCTGGTAGCGAATGAGCGCGGTGCCGTAATCATCCAGCTGGCGTCCCGGCTCAAAGGCTTTCAGCTGACAGGAAATCTGCTCGGGGGTCAGGCCGGTGATGAAGCGGCCCAGGTTATAGGCGTGCGTGCCGATATCGCCAAAACAGCCAGCCGCGCCCGATTTGCGCGGATCGGTGCGCCAGCTCGCTTGCTTCTGCGCCTCGGTTTCCAGGCGGGTGCGCAGCCACCCCTGGATGTAGAAGGCACGAATGGCGTTGATTTCGCCCAGTTCTCCGCTGCGCACCATCTCGCGCGCCTGCCGCACCAGCGGATAGCCGGTGTAGTTGTGGGTGACGCCAAAGACCACCCCGGTCTTCTGCACCACGCGGGCGAGTTCTTCCGCCTGGGTCAGATCGAAGGTCAACGGCTTGTCACACATCACGTTGAAGCCGGCCTCGCAGAAGGCCTTGGCGATCTCGAAGTGTGTGTGGTTGGGGGTGGCGACGGAGACAAAATCGACTCGCTCGTCTGCCGGTAATTTCAGCTCGGCGGCGATCATTTCCTGGTAGGAACCGTAGGCGCGGTTTGGCGCAATGCCGTAATCGGGCGC
>JAKOSN010000026.1 GCA_029777335.1 Planctomycetota bacterium | reverse complement strand
GCGCGAGATGATGCGATCGCGCGCCCGTGGGTCGGCATCGTAGTAAAGGCGCCAGTCCCAGTGATCGGCGGGGATCTCGGTGACGGCGTTCACCTTGTTCAGAATATTGCGCCAATAGGCCCCGACACTGGTCGCGCCCGGGTAGAAGCACGCCATGCCGATGATGGCGATATCACATGGTTTCTCGGGGTACTCCACAGCCGCTGGCACGGCGGGGATGCGCTGACGCAGGAGATCCGTGGCGCCCTGGCTGACGGACTGGTGCAGGGCGGACATCGTCAAGACCTGACGATGCATCGTCGCGACCTGGCCGATCATGTACATGCCACGGTCGTACTGCTCGGCTTCGGGAAGAGCGACCAGGCGCGCTCCCCCTTCGCGTGCGCGGTCCACTCCCTTGGAGGCGATCCGCAACCGACCAATGTTCATCCACTCCAGGGCCTTGACGATCTCCTCGTGTGTGCGTCCTTCGCTCTGCAGACGGTGTTTCTCCGCCTCGAAATGTTCGTAGTAGGGCGTTTCGAGACAACGGATGGCGTGGCCAGGGGCGGTCTGCAAGAGCACGGTATGTTCGCACGAGAGCGCTTCCTGCTGAAAGCGCGGGACGATGGCGCCGCTGGCGACGGCTTCCTGCGTGAAGAGGTACGCGGTTCCCATGAGGACGCCCAGCGCCACGCCGCGCTCCGCCAGCGGGGCCGCCAGCGCGGCGACCATCGCGCTCGACAGGGCATCGTGAATACCCCCGGCGAAGATGATGTGCAGATCCTCGCCGCGACCACTCGGGCCGAGATGCTCCAGCAGCACCTCGATCATCGATTCCCACAGCACAAAACTGGTTCGGGGGCCAACGTGTCCCCCACACTCGCGCCCCTCAAAGACGAACCGGCGGGCCCCGTCGCGTAGAAACATGCGCAACAGACCAGGCGAGGGGGCGTGCAGATAGGTCGCGATTCCTTCCTTCTCCAGTTCGCGCGCCTGATCGGGACGCCCGCCGGCAATCAGGGCAAACGGCGGGCGATGAGTCAGAATGGCGGCAATCTGCTCCTTGCGAATCTCGGGGGGCACAAATCCGAGCAAACCCACCCCCCAGGAGCGATCCTTGAGGAGAACGCTGGTCTCCTTCAACAAGGTTTCGCACTCAGCCTGGCGCAGCAAAGCCAGCGCCAGGAACGGCAATCCCCCCGCAGTCGCCACCGCCTCGGCAAAGGGGGCGGTATCACTCACGCGCGTCATCGGTCCCTGAACGATCGGATAGCGCGTGCGATGCCGGGTGGCCAGAAGCGAACCTTCCGCAAGAGGCTCCAGGCGGCGAGCCAGTTCCAGATGGCGTTCGGCCTCGTTCAGCAAACCCTGAATAATTCCACCCACGGTGCCAAACCGCTCGGCCAGCGTGGGAGCAAAGGCGGCATCCTGTCCAAGAAGCCATAACCCCTGCGAACCAGGGCGGCGAACCAACCCCGCGATCACCTCCCGCCAGGCCAGGCGTTTCGACGAGGCATCCAGCGGTGAGGCAGCCAGGCGGTTCTCCTCCTTCTCCGCCTCCTCGGCGGCGGGCCACCCCGGACGGGCGTAGACACGGAACACCTCTCCCAGCGATTCCCCGAGCAGAATCGTTTCGCTGCCATCGCTGGAAGCCAGTCGTTGGCGGGCGCTTTCTGGAAGAGGGGATTCGCGAGCAAGCAGGAGCTGGGCATCGAGGACGATTCCACGGATATTGGCGACCTCACATGCCGCCAGAGTGTGCAGCCCCACGCCTCCCTGCACCCAGATCGGTAGAGTTGCATCCGTTTTACCGGCGCGGTGATCCTGCCAGCGCTGGAGCAGCACAAAGGTGGTTTCCGATCCCACCCGTCCCCCGGCCTCCTGCCCCTTGAGCACCAACCCATCGACCGCAAGGCTTGCGCCGAGAGCCGCCTCTTGCAGGTTGATCGCCTCCAGGAGCACCCGTTTCCCCTGAGCGCGGAAGGCGTGGATCCATTCCGTGAGGGCAGGGTGATTTCCACCCGCGAGGAGCACCACTTCCAACCGAGTGGGCAGGTTGGCCAGCAACGCGGTAACGAGGGCTCCGCTCTCTGGTCCCACCTTGATCCCGTAGCTCGTGGTGGTAAAGCGAGTCAGCCGATCCAGAGCATCCCGAGCCTGGACAGGATCGTTGAGGTACTCCAGGTCGAGCACCCCACAGGCGCCGGCGCGGCAGGCAGCGATTGCCACGGCAGGATGGGCACTGGCAGGGGGAGTGAGGGCCAGAACATCAGAGCGGTTCATCATTACATCCTTTCCCGAAACGGGTTAGGAATCACCAACCGGCACCCAGAGGTTTGCGCCGAGCGAAGGGATCGAGTCCACGCATTTTGCCTGGACGCTCTAAGATTACCTGAACTTCCTAGCTTGGCAATTGGCAACTATCCGCTGCAGTCAAAGGAGGAGGCCGGACATGGTCGATAGAGAGGATGTGCGGATTTGCGCGGGTTCTCCGAACGTACGGGGGTGAGGCAGCGATGCGACGCCAACTTCCTCTGGTTGTGGTGCTGATCCTGGTCGCTGGGTGTGGACGCCCCTTCCACCTGATCACCCGAGATGCCCTGACGATTGAGAATCCCATTGTGGCCCACGCACGAGTCAGTCTCGATTCGGCTCCTGTTGGTAAGGACAGCCCGGTGGTGCCGATGTCTCTCTCCGGAGAGGTGCTTTCCGCCCAGGGGCCCCGGGTTGCCCTTCTTGATGTCGATGGGTTGCTGCTCAACACCGACTTTACGGGGCCGTTCTCCACAGGGGAGAATCCGGTGGCGATCTTCCGCGAAAAGCTCGATGCGATCGCTGCTGATCCGTGTGTCTGTGCCCTGGTGCTGCGCATCAACAGCCCGGGAGGGAGTGTGACGGCGTCGGACATCATGTTGCACGAACTGCAGCGCTATCGCGAACGGACACACCGGCCCGTGATTGCCTGTCTGCTCGACGTGGGCGCAGGAGGGGCCTACTACCTGGCGACGGGGGCCGATGCGATCGTGGCCCATCCGACCACGATCACTGGCGGGATGGGGGTGATCCTGAACCTGTACAATCTGCGCGATGCGATGGCGATGGTGAACGTGACGACCCAGGAGGTGAAGGCGGGGGAGCACATCGATCTGGGGACCCCCACCAAACTCCTCGACGAGGAGGGACGCAAACTCCTCCAGGCGATTGCCGACGAGATGCATGCGCGCTTTCAGCAGCAGGTCAAGCAAAGCCGGCCGCGACTGGATGACTCCAAGGGGCCGCTCTTCGACGGGCGGATCTTCACCGCCGGGCAGGCGCGCGAGCGTGGGCTGATCGATCGGGTGGGGTATCTGGAGGAAGCGATCGAGATGGCCCGCGAGCGAGGGGGATGTGCGCAGGCCGCGGTCGCGCTCTACCATCGGGCCAATGACCCGGCGCGTTCGCCGTATGCGGTCACTCCCAACACCCCATTGCAGGCGACGGCGCTCCCGCTCAGTCTCCCCGGCTATGAGCGCAGCAAACTCCCCACGTTCCTCTATCTCTGGCAGCCCGAGGTCACGATGGAGCGGTTGGGAGGGAAGTGAACCCTCGGCGGGCGCGCGGAGGGTCCGCTCCTGTTAATGACCTTCCTGAACCAGATTGCGATTCCAGCCAGGAATCTCGACCACGACGTTCTGGGTGCCATTGGGGACGCACTGACAACCCAGGCGTGAGTCGATCGTGAGCCCGGGGGCCTCCTCGAGTTGGTCGAGTTCATCGTCGGTGGCTTCGTTGCAACTCGACTGCCCTTCGCGAACGATCACATGACAGGTTGCGCAGGCACACACGCCGCCGCAGGCGTGATCGACACTCAGTCCAGCACCAAGGGCGATATCGAGGATGCTCCCTGGCAGACCCGTACGGCCACAGGGGAGATCCTTGGGGTTGACTTCCACCTTCTTTCCCATGGGGAGAAAGGTGATGGTGTAGCGCTGCGTTGGCAGCGGTGCTTCCGCCGGTGTGATATAAGGGTTTACACCACCCATGGGGATGGTCTCCATCTCATTGTTGCAGGGATACGGGCGCGAGCGGGTGTCCCGATGACCGCCTCAGGTCGCATGGCCTCGTACATTCCCCATCTCCAGTTAGGGTACGCAGTCTGTGGGGGGGAAACAACCGACGCGTGTGCCTCTTACGAGAAGTCGATCTGCACCTGGAACAGCTCACTCGCCAGGTAGTCCAGATGGGCGGTATCCTCTTCCATCCGGAGCTCGGCGAGCGCCTGGCCCAGACCGTCGAGCGACTGCACGCGCAGCGGGTTCCGCACACAGCGGAGTTCCGCCGATCCGCTGTGGTCGGCACATTCCATGAAGCGCGCCACCACGCCATCCCCGCCCTCGGGCGCAGGGCGAAAACTGGACATGAGCAGGTTGGGGACATCGAGATGGAAGAGCCAGCCGCTGGCTCCCACGTGTGGAGGACCCTTGCGGGTGGGGATCACGGGGACAGGGGTGACCAGACCAAGGGCGGTCTGTGCCGGGTAGTCGCGATCGAGCATCAGGGCGAGGTCGAAGGTGGTCGCGGTCTCCCCTGGGGTGACCATGATCAAATCGAGCATGCGCGAGCCGTGACGCTGATGGAAGGGGAGCCCTCCGGGAAGAATCGTCGTGCTCGTCGGCCCGAGGCGCAGATCGAGGAAATCGGGCGTTTCGGGGCGTGTCTGGGTCGTGATCTGTGGCAACCCATTGACACCGCGCACCAGGATGGTTCGCTCATCGCGCCAGGCAAAACGCGCCCCATAGTAGGAGTGCCACGGATAGCCCACTGGATTATGCACCGGGAAGATCTCGATCCGCAGATCCAGGACGGGCCGGGAGAGCCAGGCGCGAAAGCGTTGGCGGAACCGCGCCAGGACTTCTTGCTGTTCGTCGAGGAGTTCACCCTCGGTGATGATTTCGCCCAGGGCAGGCCCGGTCGAGGTGGTGCGGATCTGAGTTACGCGACTGGTGCTTCCGGGGTTGAAGATCAGTTGCTGCCCCAGGCGATTGATGCGCGTGCGCTGATCACGGATCCCACGCAGGCCGCCCGTGGTCGGGTCCACCTCTGCCTCGAAGAATTCATTGCGCACGCAGCGCTCGTCGGCCAGGCGCATCCGGGCAGGCTTTTCCTTCCCCGCTGCATCGCCAGGATTGCGCGGAAACCAGGCAAAACCCAAAGGCGGCACCTCGACCACCAGCTGGGCGATCCCCTCCTTCAGCTGACTGGCCTTCACCGGGCCGACTGCTGCGGGAGCGTGCGTGAAATCGGGGAGTTCCAGCACGGTGCGGCGCGTGAACGAGCAGGGATTGAGAACCAGATAGCCCGGCGTGGAGGCCGTCGCCCGGGCCAGGAGTTGTTCACGGAGTGCCTCGGCGCTGCGCTCAACCAGGCGCTCCAGTTCGGTGGTCAGCGCCGCGGAAGGGGGGACCACCGGCTCGCGCTCCAGGCGATCCTCCGCTTCAGCGAGCGCGCCATCCAGTCGCAGCGTATCGCTCTTGCCGGCCAGGCTGCGATGAAGTGCGGCCAGAGACCAGGCCGTATCGATCTGGCGACGAGCGCGCACCTGGTGGGCAAATCCGCTCACCGGGCAGGAGTGATAGGGGGCTGTCACGCGTGGCGCCGGAGGTGGCGACGCGGCAGCGACATCGTCCGGGGTATCTCCCGTGGGCAGCGTTTCGTCCGGCGCGGTGCGCTCGGTCAGGTAGTCGCCATGGAACTCGTCGGCACTGGCCGGCGAGGTGTATTCACCACTATAGACCTCGTCAAAGTAGCGGGAAAGGGTGGTGAACTTCCCCAGCACCGGCGCCAGGCGAGTCAGTTCCAACCAGTCCTCGAGCCACGGACCCGTGGCGTGCGACGTCGACAGAACCAGCGTGGCGGTCTGATCCTGCATGATCGTTTGGTGCAGGTGATGGGCGGCGTGGAAGAACACCTGCGGATTGTCGGTCGCATGCGGGGTTCGCGTCAGCGCATCGACCTGTTTGCCGTCGCTGCTTGGCCAGTTGATCGACGTGGAGCGATGGGTTGGTACCACCGCCTCGTCGAAGGGGAGCAGAAGAGCCCGTGACAGTCCCATCGTCTGCAAGAACGCCGGGGTGTGCGGATGAAAGGCAAAACGCCGGCGCCCGAAAACACGGATCTCGTGGTTGAGCAATGCTTCGGCGTGTTTCTTCCCGTGCCGCAGATTCCACAATTGTGATTCGAGCGGTAAGAGAGCGTCCTCGCGCTCCAGGTAGCAACCGCCACACACCTCGGCAAGCTCGTTGGCGAGACGTTCCTTGAGCAGGGCAAGCCGCTCGGGGTGATGCTGGGCCAACTGTTCAAGCAGAGCGGTCGAGGCGACCACATTGACCGGTGCCAGCCCGCGTTCGAGCGCGAACGGGAGGGCTTCGTTCAGGGTTTTTTCGGTGGGCAAGTAGAGATTGATCAGATGGATGGCCGAGGGGTAGAGCACCTCGCGCGCCGCCAGCAGCCGTTCCGCCGCGGCCTGGAGAGGGGGACGATACGCCTCGGGATCGGGCTCGAAGAGTGCGGCCACCGCTTGCTGAACCTCGTTCCAGAAGGCCTCGGTATCGAGCACCGGCTGATGGTCCATCGCCTCAAAGAGCGCTTCCAGATGAGCATAGCCGAAGCCGAGGCCAAGAAACGGGGCGATTCGGGCCTGGTCCAGATCGACCAGGGCGAGATCCTGGGCGTCGGTAAGCTGGCTGCGCAGCGCTTCGCGGAGGTTGGCGAAGGTGGCGGAGCGATCCTCCGGAACCTGCACCGCCAGGGCGCCCTCGCCCCGCACGCGCTCGTACCAGTCGTCGGGGAGGACCAGCGGTGGCGCTTCGGGAACCGCGTAGAGATGTCCCGCCGTTGGTTGCTCGTAATCGTAGGGCGAACCAATGCGCGGAGGACTGGCGGCGTGGCGTAACGCGGCCGGATGCCAGAGCACCAGGTAGCCATTGAGCAGACAGGCGACGTCCTCGTTGCTCAGGTACAGAGCGTTCTGTGCGGGCAAACGAAAGGGAGTGAGGAGGATTAACTCGCGGCTGGACATCGGTGTTTCGCTGCTGGTGGGTGAGGGCTCCCGGATCACAGACTGGGCCGGCTCTCATTCTACTGGCCTCCCGGAGGAATGCCCATTGCCCAGCCCGGAGAATCGTGTAACCTGTAAAAAGAAACAGGGCTCGAACTCCGAGCGTCTTGCAAGCCTGTGGCAGGCACGGACCCTTCCATGAAGAAGAAACCACAGCGCAGTGGCTGGGCGTGGGAGCCGGTCAAGGAATCTCTGACGGTACGCGTTCGCGCAGCGGTCGACGAGGGCCGGTATCAACAGGCCCTGGAACTGGCCAAGAATCTTCACAAGAGCGAACCGACCCCCGCGAACCGAGCCCTCCTTCATGAGGTCTCTCTCGGGCGAGCCAGGCAACTGGCCCTGCAAGGGCATGAACACGATGCGGCCAGCACGCTGAACGCCGATGTGGCAACGCCCGGCTTTCTGGCAGAATGGACGGCTCAGGTCGCGCTCGACCTCGCTCGCTATGGGGATGCTCCCGGGGCGATGAAACTGGTAGACCTCGGGGGCGATGCGGCTTTGCGTGAGCAGGTGGTGGCCCACCTGGTCGATGCCGCCCTCAGTCAGGAAAAGAACGGGCGGCAACTGGTGCCCAGGGAGTTTCAGGCCGAGTTTGAGCGCATTCTCCTCGCCTTCAATCAGCAGGAGAAAGGGCACGACGAATCAGCCCGAGAAACGCTGCAGGGGATTGGGTTGCGCTCGCCCTTCATGGAATGGAAAGTGCTGTTGCGGGGATTGCAGGCCTATTACCAGAAGGACGAGGTACGAGCGCTGGAGAACTGGCAGCGCCTGAAGACCGATCGTCTCCCCTATCGTCTGATCGCTCCCCTGCGGTTTGCCCTCGATCAGGAATTCCAGGTAAGGCAACCGCCAGCCACACAAACGATTCTGCAAAAACAGCTCGCGCGTCTGCAGGCAGGGTCTCTTCTGGCAGGCAAACTGCGCGAGCTGCAAGGAGCGATCTCTGGGCAAGGTTCGCTGGCCCAGGCCTTTCGCCTGGCCGAGAGTATTCTCCCTCAACTGCGAACCGAGGCGCCTCATCTCGTCCCGCGCCTGGCGAAGGTGCTCTACGGGGTCCTGATCACCGGGGGGGAACCGGAAGATGTGCCGCGCTATCGTCGGGTTTTCGGCAATCCGCCCGATGATCCACATTTCAATCGCCTGCACGCCACCGGGTGGGAACGCGCGGGGGCCTTCGACGAATCCCATCGCTCCTGGCAGAATTACGAGAAGGATATCAGCGCTCTGCCCCAGATTTATCCGGGCGAGCAGGGAAAACTGGCTCGTGCGCTCGTCTGGAAGCACATGGGCGACAACGCGGCGCGCATTCCGACCGCCGAGCAGATGCGCGCGCTGCCCGAATTTCTCCGTGAGCGCGGGAAGCTGCCCAAACCCCTGAAACCAAACGCAGAGGAATGCTATCGCAAAAGTCTGGAACTGGCGCCCGATCAACTCCGGACGCACCAGGCGGTCTTTCAACATCTGGTGGCGTGCAAGCTCGATGCCAAGGCGCTCAAGGCCGGGGCCGAACTGCTCCAGCGCTTTCCGGACGATGTCCCCACGCTGCAGGAAATGGGACACCTGCTGCAGAAGAGCGGGAAATACAGCGAGGCGCTCCTTCAGTTTCAGCGTGCGCTGCAACATAACCCCCTGGATCGCAAATTGCGTCGCCAGGTGGCAGAGGCGCATCTGCTCACCGCGCGCGATCACACCGAGAAGAGAAGGTTCGACGCCGCGCGTGCGGAGTTCCAGGCAGCCCTGAAAATCAGCGAGGCGAGCGACAACAGCCCGATCTATTGCAAGTGGGCAGCCTGTGAATTCAAGGCCGGCGATCCCAGCCGGGCCGAGGAACTCCTGCACGAAGCGCTGGCGGAGGCAGACAATCGCCTGGCGGTCGCTTACAGCATGCTGATCGAGGTGATTCGCATCAAACTCCCGGCCACGCTAAAAAAGCGCTTTGATCGGGAGTTTACCGACGGGTTGGCCGCGTCCCCCACTCCCCTCGCGGTCACTGCGCTGGCGAGCACCACAGCCATCCATGTGCGGAGCGCGGTGGATTACGTCGGCCAGAAGTCCCATCAAAAAAAAGTGCTGGCGTATGTGAAAAAGGCGGCTCAGGTGGGGTTCACGGAGGAACAACTCGAACGATTGTGCAATGCGCTTTCGGTTCTCTCTGCGCCGCGCCTGTTTGACAGCTTTGTGGAACTGGGCAAACGCCGCTTCCCGGCCAGTCCGGCCTTCTGGTTGCTCGAATCCGAAGCGATGCTGACGCGCGGTCCAGGGGGATTCTCCCCGTTTGCCCTCTCCCTGGTGCTGGGCGAGGCGGAGAAACGGCTGCGGGCCCTCCCTCCCGATCCCAAAACCCAGGAACTGCTGGATATCGTCCATCAGCGGCACCAACTGGTGGAGATGCTCAACCCGTTTTCCCGTCTGTTCGACAACGGACCGCTCGATCCCTTCGGGGGCTTCGACGAGGACGATGACTTTGCGTGAGCGAGATGTGACGTGAACGATCCGTATGAAATCCTCGGCCTTCCTCCCGACAGCGACGATGAGACGATTCGTCGTCGCTATCTTGAGCTGGTGCGCCAGTTCTCCCCCGAACATCATCCGCAGAAGTTTGCCAGTATTCGAAGTGCGTATGAACAGTTGAAGGATCTTCAGACGCGGTTGCACCATCGTCTCTTTGAGATCGCTCGCACCGAGGGGCTGGAACCCATCATCGAGGAGGTCACATGTCGGAGTCCGCGCCGGAGGTTGTCCCTGCAGATGCTTCTGAACGTGATGCGCAAGCCTTGACTCCGTCCCAGATCGACTCCCTCCTGGCCGATTTCCGCCGCTGGCTGGAGGAGCAACCGGGCGAATCTCCTCCGGGCGAACCCGCCGAGATTGACCTTGCCTCTCTGCTCGACCACTTTGTCGCGCTCCGGCATGAAATCCATCTGCACACGCGCTCCACCCGGGCTCAGCAGGAGCAGATGGCCGAGGCCCTGACCCTGGTGCAGCGCGCCCTCGATGCCTTGCAGCAACCGTCACGTCCTGCCCCCCCCGCAGTGCTACAGGATCCCGAGGAACAACTTCGTCCGCAACTCAAGGCCCTGATTGAGCTGCACGACGCGCTTGCGCTGGGAGCACGCGAGGTGCAGCGTGTTCAGGAGGGGATCAGGGCGACCTTGCCAGAAGTATCCGGAGACACCCCGGCGCCCCCACCCACGAGTTCCCCGCTCGCGTTCCCTCCTTTCCCCATCCCGGCGGTCTCGACCTGGGCACGGCTCCTGGGGGCCAGGGCTCCCGATCCGCAAGCCATCGAGCGCTGGCAGAAGGAGGTTCAGAACATGGTGGAGAGGACCCTTCAGGAGCGGTTGGAGAGCCATCGCGCGGAGCTGACAGCCGAGCGAGAACGTCGGCAACAGACTCGCGCACGCCTGGACCAGACCATCCAGGCGATCGTGACCGGCTATACAATGGGATTACAGCGCATCGAACGAGCCCTGCAGCAACAGTCCCTTCAGCCGATCCCCGCCGTGGGGCATCCCTTCGATCCAGAGCGAATGGAGGTGCTGGAAGCGGTCAGCGACACCGGTCATCCTTCCGGTCAGGTGCTGGAGGAGGTGCGGCGCGGCTATCTGTGGCGCGGTCGGGTGTTTCGGTATGCCCAGGTGCGCGTGGCAAAATCGTGAGGGACCACCGGACCAGCGAGCCAGGAGGACAAGATGACAGAACCCATCATCGGCATTGATCTGGGAACAACCAATAGCGAGGTCGCCATCCTGCGCGACGGGCAGCCGCATGTCTTCGCCGAGGATGGCGATCCGATCGTCCCGTCGTTTGTGGGGCTCTCAGAGGACGGACGGTTGCTGGTGGGAAAGGCGGCTCGCAATCAGTGGGTGCTGGCGCCCGAACGGACCATCAAATCCATCAAGCGCAAGATGGGACAGGACGTGAAGGTGCGCCTGGGCGACCAGGAATACCGCCCGCAGGAAATCTCGGCGATGATTCTGCGGGTCTTGCGGGAACGCGCTTCGCAACAGCTGGGGGTGACCGTCACCAGGGCGGTGATCACGGTCCCGGCGTACTTCAACGATGCCCAGCGCCAGGCCACGCGCGAAGCGGGGGAACTCGCCGGGCTGGAAGTGCTGCGCATCCTGAACGAACCGACCGCTGCCTCGCTCACCTACGATCCCACCCACCGCGAACTGCGCCGCCGACTGGTGTACGACCTCGGGGGCGGAACGTTCGATGTCTCGATAGTGCAAAGCCAGGAGGGGGTGGTCGAGGTGCTGTCCAGCCACGGGGATACGCAGCTGGGCGGGGATGATTTCGACGAGTTGCTTTTCAAGTATATTTGCGATCGTTTTCAGGAGGATAACGGCATCGATCTGCGCGACAACCTCGTTTCGCGCGCGCGTGTGCTCCGTGCCGCCGAGGCAGCCAAGCGCCAGCTGTCCTCTCATCCCTTCGCCCGCGTGGAGGAGGAGTTTATCGCCGAAAAAGAGGGGCAGCCGCTGCACCTGAACCTCGAGATCAGCCGCATCACCTACGAGGAACTTATTTTACCGCTGCTCAACCGCACCATGGATTGTGTGCAGCGGGCTCTGGACGATGCCCACCTGACCGCGTCGGCGCTGGAGAAGGTGATTCTGGTGGGGGGAAGCACGCGCACTCCCCTGATCGGGCAAATGCTCCAGGAACGTCTGGGACAGGCCCCGCATCAGGAAGTGAATCCCGATCTCTGTGTTGCCATGGGAGCTGCCATCCAGGCAGGGATCATTGGCCACCAGGATGTCGGTGCTGTCCTGGTCGATATTACCCCGCACACCCTGGGCATCAAGTGCCTGGACGAGTCCGAGGGGTTCTTTAACGAATACAAGTTTGCCCGTATTATCGCGCGCAATAGTGCGCTTCCCGCCTCCCGCAGCGATCTCTTTCACACGTTCCGCGATCGGCAGACCGAGGTGGAGATCGATGTCTACCAGGGGGAAAACGACGATGTTCGGCGCAATCATCGCGTCGGCCGCTTCATGGTTCAGGGGTTGGCACCCGTTCCTGCCGGGAATCAACTGCTGGTGCAATTCGATCTCAACCTTGATGGCATCCTGAAGGTCACCGCGCGGGAACGCGCCACCGGGCTGCAGAAACAGGTCGTGATTGAAAACGCCCTCGCTCACTATCAGCAAGAAGAACGAGACGAAGCGCGCGAGCGCCTGGATCGTCTCTGGCTCGATCGGTCTCCTGCCTATGCCGCGGAGGAGGACGACGAGGAGGAGGAGTCCGAGGACGCGGAGGAGGAAAGCACCGAGTTGATGCCCGAACTGGCGCCCGGTCCTCGTGAGGGGCAGCGCGAGGCGGTTCAGGCGCGCGCCTTGCTGGAAAAAGCCGACCGACTTCTGGTGCGCGTTTCTCCCGAGGATCGCGCCGAGGTGGAGCGGTTGATGGAACGAGTGCGAACCTCGCTCACTGATCGGCAGTGGGATCGGGTGATTGCCGCGAGCAATGAACTGGCCGACGTCCTCTTTTATCTTGAGGATGCGTAATGGAGAAGTTGTCCTGTCCGGTGTGCAAGGCAGAGAACGCGCAGGGCCCCTTTTGCCGGCGCTGCAAGGCGGATCTGAGTCTCCTCTTCAGCCTACGTCAGCAACTGCGGGCGCGGGCAGTGGAGGCGCTGGTGAAGCGGGACTTTGGGCGGGCGTGGCGCTATTATCGCGTGATGAAACAGAATCGACGTGGGCTGTGAAGCACCGCGCGCAAAAAAATCCGGACCTCCTTGCGGAGGTCCGGACGACCAGACTTACTTACGGGTCCCGTCCATCCCTTCGGTAGCCTGGCAGCCTTGAACCGTCCCCCCTCGGACGGTTAAGAGCCCATAGCTTTGCGTCCCCGCCTCACGACGGGTTTGCCTTTGTCGAGGACGGCCGATAGATCTCACCGCCTCTGGGACCGCGACCGGTGACCGAATCGCTGTCACTCAAAACGTAGGTCGCAAAGTGGGGGAACGCAAACGCGAAAAGCAGAATTTTCGGGAACTCGCCCCGAAATAGAAAAGCCGAGAGCATTTACCCCCGCGAGGGTAAATGCTCTCGGCCTGGGAAGCGCAGGGGGGAAAAGCCGTCAGGCGTTGCCCTTACCAGCGCGGACCTTGTCGCTCGGTTCTTTCCAGGCCGGGGGCACGGTGCGCCGCGCCTGGTCCTCGGCAAAGTGCCAGAAATGAACTCCTTCTTCACCAGGACGCCAGGAGAAGAAGGCCCGCCGATTGTTGACAATCGTGGGGAACCCCACTTGCCCGGTCTCGACATCGATCAGGGTAAGCCCCAGGGCGTGGAGTTCTTCACAGGCCGCGTGCAGGCGTGCTTCCTGCCGCGTGATCTCTTCGCCGACCTCATAGCGGCGGGCACGATCCGGCCAGGCCAGGGTACGTCGCCGTTGATCAAGGCCTTCCTTTTCGAGCCGCAACTTCTGCAGGTTGTGGTGCGACTCCCGAATGTCTCCGACGATATGCCCCACCAGGGGCAACATATCCTGAGCAGTCGCCCAGGTCAGGATCATATCTCGTCTTCCGGCTGATTCGGAGGCACCGGAAGCCTGGTGTTCGGTGAACCCGTTCATTTCACTTCCCCCTCTGGCTAGGAGAGAGCCATCAATTGCGTTCCCACCTATATCATACGTCGGAGATCAAGTGCGCGTGCCTCCAGCGCAAAGAATATCCGATAGTTTTCTCCGGTGCGGGCAAAACGCTTTCGGTGGATTGGTCCGAAGAATCGACGGGGACAGGGGGAAGAAAATCCCGCAGAGGAAAAAATCTCTACTCTCAAGGAACAACGGCTCGTGGTGAGAACCCTTTCCCTGGGAGGGTTCTCACCACGAGCTGTCAGAGACGGCGACGCTTCTTTATTCGCGCCACTGCACGAATCCTTCGAGCGCATAAAACTCCGGCAGTCCCAGTTTATCGTAGACCTGCGCCGTCTCGCGATTGCGGTCCTCGGCGCGCTGCCAGAATTCCCGGCGATCGGTCCCGCCCGGGAACATCGCTCGATCTTTCTGCGATTGATGACGGAAGATGGCCATCTTCTTCCGTTCGAGATCCTCCGGGCTGAGGGGAACGACGCGCTCCACGATGTGGGGCGCCCATTCCTCCCAGGCACCGCGATAGAGCCACACTTCGAAGCTGACTCCCTCGGCGCGAACCTGGCGGACCGCCTCAAAAATCGCCTCGGCACAGACCCGGTGTGTGCCATGGGGGTCGGACATCTCCCCCGCCACATAGATCTGCCCCGGCTTTAACCGCTTGAGAAGATTGGCGATGTCGCTGATGTCCTGAGTGTGAATGGGCGCCTTGGCGATGGTGCCGGTGCGGTAAAAGCGCAGATCCATGAACACGAGTTGTTCCGGGGGAATCCCGCACGCGAGCGCCGCTGCGCGCGCCTCGGTGGCTCGGATCAGCCCCTTGATGCGGAGCAAATCTTCCGAGTCAGGTTCGGCCGGTTTCTTGTTGCGAAGGAAATCCTGCACCCGTTCCATGACGCGCTCGGTGTGTTCCTGATCGATGTTGAACAGGCGGTTGAATTCCACCACGAAGTCGGCGAAGCGCCAGGCATCGTGGTCGAACACAGCGATATTCCCACTGGTCATGTAGGCGATGTAGACGGGATAACCCTGTTGCACCAGATGAATGATGGTGCCGCCCATGCTGATCACGTCGTCGTCCGGATGCGGACTGAAGACCAACACGGGGGCTTTCTCCTGTTTGTGTTGAGCATCCTGGCTCAGGAGCGTTCCCGGTTCCTGACAGATGGTTCGCATCAACTGATCGAAGACGAGTTGCCCCAGTTTTTCTGCCGGGCCATGTTCGCGGAGCAGTTCGTATAGCTCATGCTCGCGAAAATCGTCGTCCGAGAGTTTCAACAGCGCTTTCCCGACCGTCAGACTCAGAGAGATCACGGCGCGCCGGATTAACGCGGAACCCCACTCCACTGGCCCGAGGCACCAGGGACGGCTTAACGCGGTGAGACTCCCGGCAGCGGCCGTATCGAGCAGGAAGGTCGCATCGGGATGCTGCTGCAGAAAACTGGCCGCAACCGCATCGCTCATCGATCCCTCGACAGCGCGCTGCACCGTGGCTGCCTTGTGTTCGCCGAAGGCAAGCAGAACGATCCGACGCGCTTCCAGAATGGTCCCCACCCCCATGGTGATGGCCTGGTGCGGGACATTCTCCTCGCCGAAAAAGCTGCTGGCGGCATCTCTGCGCGTGACGGGGTCGAGGGTGACCAAGCGGGTGCGCGACTGACGCGTGGACCCGGGTTCGTTGAAGCCGATGTGGCCTGTCCGACCCACGCCAAGCACTTGCAGGTCGATCCCGCCAACGCGGCGGATTTTCTGCTCGTAGCGGGCGCAGTAATCCTCGACCTCTTCCGGCTTGATCAATCCATCGGGGATGTGGATGTTGCTGGGCGCAATGTTGACATGCTGGAAGAACGTTTCGTGCATCCAGCGGTTGTAGCTGTGGGGATCGTCCGGCGTCATCGGATAATATTCATCGAGATTGAAGGTGATGACGCGCGAAAAATCGAGCTGTGCTTCGCGATGCAAACGGATCAGTTCACGATAGAGCCCGACCGGTGTGGATCCCGTGGGGAGCCCGAGAACGGTCGGTCGGCCCGCCGAGTTATTCTGACGGATCAGGCTCTCGATCATCAGCGCCACATGCCGAACTGCCTGGGAACTCGTGGGGAAAACCAGGGTGGGCACTTTGGTATTGGGCAGGTAGCGTGAAGACATGGTGAAGATCAGGGGTCAGGGGTCAGGGGTCGGGTTTCGCGGTGCTCTTGCAGATGGTTAGCCTAGTCAGTGACGGAGTAAACGGCCATTCCATATCATGATGTCGGAGGGGAGGAGTCGTTCTGGACGGCGTTCTCTCCTCGCTGGAACCCCTGACCTCACACCCCCAAATGCCATCATGTTCACCTTGACCGTCAACGATGAATCCCGCAGCTTCCCGGCTCCCCTGACGGTGGCGGAGTTGCTCCAGCAACTCGGGTTCGATCGTCGCCGCGTTGCCGTGGAGGTCAATCAGGAAGTGGTGCCGGCTGCCGAACATCCCCACCGGCGTCTGAGCGAGCGCGATGCGGTCGAGATCGTCACCCTTGTCGGTGGCGGGGCGCCGACGTCGCCGGCCGAGCCAGCCGATCGCGCGCTTACCATCGGGCCGTTTCGGTTCCAGAGCCGCCTTATCACGGGCACGGGAAAGTACAGCAGTTACGACGTGATGCGCGACTGCCTGGACGCCAGCGGGTGCGAGGTGACCACGGTGGCGGTTCGCCGCGAACGCCTGGTGGACAAGGAAGGGCGCAATATCCTTGATTTTCTCGATCTGTCGCGCTACACAATTCTGCCCAACACCGCGGGCTGTTTTTCGGCCGAAGATGCCGTGCGCCATGCCCGTCTGGCGCGCGAACTCCTGACCAACCTCAACAATCCGGGCGCCAGCTGGGTGAAACTGGAGTGTCTGGGCGATCCGCGCACCCTCCTCCCCGATCCTCTCGACACCCTGCGCGCGACCGAAACGCTGGTGAAGGAGGGGTTCCACGTTCTGGTGTACACCAGCGATGATCCCATTCAGGCGCGACGGCTCAAGGCCGCCGGAGCGGTCAGTGTGATGCCGGCGGGGAGTCCGATCGGGAGCGGGCAGGGAATTCTTAACCCAAATAATATTCGCATTATCCTGGAATATTTGAAGGAGGGCGATCTGGATTATCCGGTGATCGTGGACGCGGGGGTGGGCACAGCCAGCGATGTGACCGTGGCGATGGAACTCGGCTGCGACGGCGTGTTGCTCAACACCGGGATCGCCCACGCGCAGAATCCGCTGCTGATGGCTTTTGCGATGCGGCACGCCTGTCTGGCGGGCCGCCAGGCCTACCTGGCGGGACGCATTCCCCGGAAACTCTACGCCCAGGCTTCCAGCCCGATGGAAGGGCGGATTGCTCCCACGCGGTCGTGACCACCGCACTTCCCGGGGCGTGGCAGCGGTCGCGCCCCGTTGGGTCGCAACAGGCGCAATCGAGGAGATCGCTGTATTCGTCCCAGTTCGCTCATCAGGTGGGACCCGCAGAATGAGAAAAATTTGCCGAAGCTCGTTGACAACCCGCCATTCGTGAACCATCTTTTTTTCGAAGGAACAACGGGAAAGACATCCCCACCGCTTTCCCGGTCTCGACTTTACTCCCCTCAACCAACGATGCGTTGTACCGTGCCAGTTGGCGCGGACGGATCTGCCGGGTTCCTCGATAAGAGCAAACCATTCGCAAGGATGGGACGCAAAGCCATGGATCCCTACGGGATCGCCAGGCTACCGAAAGGTGTAGTCCACCCGGGAATCACCCGGATGTGGCTTTTGCATCCGGGCCAGCAGTCACTCCGCTTCCGCTCAACGTGCATGGATTTTGTTTCCCAAGTTAGGTCCTTTTTGTCAGGACTAACGGAAAGGATGTGTCTCATGTTGACGAAGTTGACTCGCGGTCTGGTGAATTTCCTGCAGGCAGAAGATGGCCCGACCGCGGTCGAATACGCGGTGATGCTGGCCCTGATCATCGTGGTCTGCATCGCGGCCATTAGCGCCCTGGGCAGCAACGCCAGCAACACCTTCAGCTACGTTGGCGACCAGGTCAACACCACCGCCAGCTAAGCGCGCAGCGGAGTGACCACGAACGGCTGAGAGGAGAGGCTCCGGCACTTTCTCTCAGCCGTTCGCGTTTTTTGCCTTCGAAGTGACACCCCCTGGCCAGTAGCGCCAGGCCAGCGCGCCCAGGATACAGGCCCCGCCCAGAGCGGTCCACCAATCCGGCTTTTCGCCAGCCACCGCATACGCCCAGATCGGATTCAAAATCGGTTCCAGCAAGGTGATCGTCCCTGCTTCCTGGGGGCTGACGGCCTTCAGGCCGCGCGCCATGAGCAGATAGGGAATCCCCATCTGCACCGCGCCAAACAGGAAAAGGACGAGCCATTGCGCCGGGCGCGGCGTGGTCAACCCCCACACCAGAGGCAGCAGCACCAGAGCGCCGCACAGGTGGTTCAACACCGTGAGCCACGACGCCGAGCAGTTCCGCAGCACACGCAGACAGATCAGCACTCCCGCATAGGTGAGGCCGCTGCCCAGCCCAAAGGCGATCACCAGCAAATCCGCCTGCTGCCATCCGCCGAGGACGATGAGCGTAATTCCCCCGAGTCCAACCAGCAACGCCTTGAAACTCCGCGCATCGGCCTTTTCGCCCAGCCACCACACACTGGCCAGAAACATCCACATCGGTGCCGTGTATTGCAGCAGAGTCGCGTTGGCCGCTGTGCCCAGCGTCAGGGCCGAGACAAACAGCACGTTCATAACGGTGAAGGTCAAGACCATCACGACCATCATCGGGCGAAAGCTAAAGTCCCCGCCGCGCAGTGTCGGGACAAGGACGAGGGCGGCGAAGAAGGCACGCCCGCAAGCGATCTGCATGGGGGTTAATTCGGGAATTTCCAATCCCAGGCCGGTGGGCCGGGTCAGAAGTTTGGAAAAACCGCCGCTCAGACTCCAGAGCACGGCTGCCAGCAGGATGTAAAGACGGCCACGTGTCAATGAGGGAGAGGAGGGATCGGTCATCGGCGCCTGTGGGGCAGGAGAAGAAAGATCCCCCGGTGTCAGGATGGCGTCCCGACGCCGGGGGATTGAGGGTGTGGGTGATGCGCAGGGGGCTCACCGCTTGGGCAAGGCTTCAGTGAGCTCCGCCATCAGTGCGGTCCGGGGAACGGCGATGGTGTAGGACACGCGCGCCTCCTCGCGGGCCACCTTGGCGCCTTGCAGCGCCTCTTGCAGCATCTGAATCGTTGTCGGGGGAAGCGGGAGTTTGCTCAGGCTGTCGCTGAGCAGTTTCCTGTTCGGGGTGAGGGTCTTCTCCAGGTTGAGCGCGGTCTCGGGACTGGAGCAGTGCCAGTCGGCTGTCAAGGTCACGTCCTTGCCCACCGAGGCACGGATCGTCATCAGGGAGAGATTGCCGAACTGTTTCACGACTTCCTGGGGGAGGTCGGGGTTGCCGGCGACCAACTTCCCCGGAGCGGCCACGGCCAGCAGAAGATGCGTCTGCTCATTGTTCATCAGCTCGATGGCTGGTTGCAGGGCGCCGGAGGGTGTGGGTTGTCCCTGAGGAGGCGGCATCCCTGGAGGTCCCGGAGGTCCTCCCGGTCCGGGCGGTCCACCGGGTCCTCCCGGTCCACGAGGACCACCGGGACCACCAGGTCCCCCGGGGCCCCCGGGAGGTTGCATCACACCGGGAGGAGGCGGAGGGAGAGAGGATTGTGCCATCTGCTCGCGGGCCATCACATGACCCACCACGCGCGTGAGTCCTGCCGAATCTCCGACCACGAGCAACTTCTCCCCCGCAAAGAACAAACCGGGGCCGGTTCCGGATTCGGGGAGGTAGATCGTCTGGT
>JAKOSN010000174.1 GCA_029777335.1 Planctomycetota bacterium | reverse complement strand
CTCCCACGCAATGAATTCCTGCACAATCATCGTGAGTAATCCCGACTGATTGTAGGCGTCGATCAGTTCCTGGCGTGAGTGACAGATGGCGACGTTCTTCCACCCGCCTCCGTGGGCATCCTTGAGCACACAGGGTAGACCAACGTAGGCGAGGATTCCCTCCCAGTCGAGTGGATAGATCAGGTTGCGCAGGCTCTCGGTGGGCACAATGCCGGGTACATAGTCCTTGTTGGGCAGAACCAGGGTGCGGGGATGCGCCACGCCCAGACGCGTCGCCAGGGCGGCCTCGAAGAACTTGTCGTCGGCGGTCCACATGAAGGGATTGTTGATGACCGTCGCCCCCTGCACGAGGGCCGTTTTGAGATAACAGCGATAGTAGGGAACCTCGTGCGAGATGCGATCAATGAGGACCGCATAGGGGCAGGGTTCGTCCATGCGGGTACCACCCAGCTTGACGTACTCCGCCACCACCCCGGCATTGCGGCGATTGACCTCGTCGAGGAACGCGGGCGGAAACGATCCCTCACGCCCCACCAGCAAACCCACCTTGCGCATCCGAGAACTCCCCTGCTCCTGACATTCTGGCGGATTCAAGAGATATGTTCGCTCGTAATTATCAACTTTCCCAGTACGTGGCGGACAGCCCTTCGAGCCAGCGGAAGGTTTTCTCGATCACCTGGCGACGCTCGACCTTGAAGTCGTTCTCGGGCATGAGCTGATCGATGGTGGCGTCGTAGCGTTCCAGATACCGTTCGTGCCACTGGCGGACCATGTTGGGCCGGGGGGGGACAATGAAGTAGCGTTCGCACAGCAGAGCGAGCAACTCCACGCTGGGCATGAACATCGATTCGCCATCTTCGTCCAGCGCCAGCCGCTCGTCGTCGATGAAGATTTCGTTAATCGTGGCCATCAGCTTGGCGGCCAGCAAGGCGAGGTAGTCTCGGGCGCCAGCGTTGGCGAAGTTCTCGGCTCCCCAGGTTCCCATGAGGCTCCTCCCCTCAGTCGTGCCCACCGATGTACAGAGGCAGCATCCGTGCCCAGACTGGCCAGTCGTGAGCGAAGCCGTCCCAGATGCGCAGCGCGTTGCCGATCCCTTTACTCCACAACACCGCGGACAGGTGCTCGTTGGAAGCCCGCAACCCATCGTCACGCCCCACGGCAAGGATGATATCCATGCGGCGCAGGGCGTCCAGACGCGCCGGGTCGTGCTCGCCGGGAAGAAAATCCACCGGGCAGTGAAAATAGACATTCTCATCATACCAGCCGAGGCTGAACCGCTTGATATCGTGCAGCCCGCTCATGCTCAGGAGGCGATGGACGCGGTGCGGATGGCGCAAGGCGAAATTGCTCGCGTGGTAGCCGCCAAAACTCGCGCCGGTCGTGATCAGATAGGGGTTGGCGTTGTATTGCTGGGTGAGGGGAAGGACCTCGTCGGTCAGGTAACGATCATACTGAGCCTGGCGTCGCCCCCGCTCGGCGGGATGCGCGTGCCAGTTGTACCAGCTTTCGTGGTCCACACTATCGACACAAAAGAGCTGCAGCCAGCCCTGGTGGAGATGTTCGCTGAGAACGCCGATCAGCCCGTGATTCTCCCATTCGTAGAAACGTCCCCTGGAGGTGGGAAAAACAAGGACGCGCGCGCCGTGATGCCCGAAGACCAGGAGTTCCATGTCGCGGGTCAGCGCGGGGCTGAACCAGCGGTGATAATGGCGGAGCATGACGGGTGGGGTCACCTAGGGAGAAGTGGGAGCATGCGCGAACGCGCGTGCGGCCTCGACAAAGGCGCTGAACAGGCGGCGCATGGGTTCATGGGTGGCGGCCAGTTCCTCGGGGTGCCACTGCACGGCGAGCACAAACGAACCGTTGGTCCCCTCGAATCCCTCGATCAACCCATCGGGAGCGAACGCCGAGGGACGCAGCCCCGGGGCCAACCGCTGGACGCCCTGGTGATGCATGCTGTTGACGAGCAAGCGCTCAGCGCCAAGGATCGCTCCCAGGCGCGACTGGGGGTCGATGGTGATGTCGTGAGCGAGGTAGTCGCGGCTCCACTGGGTGGGAGTGGGGAAGTAGTCGTGCTTGATGGCGTTGGGATACTGAGCGGTGAGGTCCTGGTAGAGGGTTCCCCCACAGGCGACGTTGATGGCCTGAATCCCACGACAGACCCCCAGGAGGGGTTTGCCGTCTTCGAGGGCCCAGCGAATGAGCCGCACCTCGGTCCAATCGCGTTCGGGATCAGTCACCCCACAGAGAGAGGTTCTGGTTTCCTGGTACGTGCTGGGATCGACATCGACGCCGCCGGTGAGGAAAACTGCATCGAGGCGTTCATAGATGGCGCGCAGGGTATCCTCGTCATCCTGCAGCAGAGGGATAAGCCAGGGGAGGGCACCGACGGTCCGGAGGACGTGGATATATTTCTGACCCATGATCCACACGCGCGGTAGTTCGCCGGGGATGGGCTCCTGGGTCTGGGTGGCAATGCCGATGACAGGCCGTGACTGCACGAAACGCTCCTCCCTGCAGGGAACAACTCGCGGGAGAGAAGCGAGTTGCGAAATTAATCCTTTGTAGCGTACTTGGCATGAGAAAAGGTGTCAACGGCGAGCGGAAGCCTGCGGAAGTGTGCTGGTGCGGGGTTGCAATCCCGAGGCGGACCGCGTAGAAAGAAAAGGGCCACGTTTGCGCCCGTAGCTCAACTGGACAGAGCAATGGTCTTCGGAACCATAGGTTGGGGGTTCGAATCCCTCCGGGCGTACTGACGCAACTACTTCTCTCACTCGCAGTTCCCGATGCGGCGCGGGTTACAGGCCAGCGCTCTCGGAGACCTCCCGCGCAAAGCCGGCCCAGTCGATGTCCTCGCGCCCCTTCGCCACCGTCGCGGTCAACCGCTCGTGAATCAGCCGTGCCAGCGGCATCGGCACCAGCCCCTCGTTGGCGGCATCCAGAATCAGGCCGTAGTCCTTGCGGATCAACGACGGCTTCGCTCCCACGGGGTGGTAATCCTCCGAGGCGACCAGTTTGCCATAGCCGCGGTAGACAAAACAATCGAACAACGTCTGGGTGAAAAAGTCGTAGCACTCCTGACGCGGGACGCCCTGTTTCTGCGCGAGCGTGAATGCCTCGGCCATCGCCTCCACGGCGGCTCCGAGCAGGAAATTCCCCGCCAACTTGACCACATTGGCGGCTCCAGGATCGTCTCCAAAGGCGAAGAGGCGTTGCCCCATCGCTTCCTGAACTGGCTGGACGCGTGCGCGCGCGGCGGGGTCGCCCGAGGTCACCACCCAGAGCTTCGCTTGCGCCGCAACCTCTGGTTTGCCGAACACCGGCGAGGCAATGTAGTGCCCGCCATGCTCGCGATGAATCTCCGCCAGCCGCCGGGATGTGCGCGGCGCGACCGTGCTCATCGACAGATGCACCCCGTCGCCCAGCCGACCGAGCAGACCGTTCGCTCCCAGCGTCACCTCCTCCAGTGCGCGATCGTCGGAAACCATTGTCACCACGATTCCGCCTGGTTCGACCGCCTCTGCCGGTGTTCGCGCCAACGTTGCTCCACGGTCAAGCAGCCCCTGCGCCCTGGAGGCGGTCCGGTTGTAGACGCGCAGGCCAAAGCCCGCGCGCAGGACATTGGCCGCCATCGCCAGCCCCATTCCGCCCAGGCCGATAAAACCGATCGTTTCTTTCAT
>JAKOSN010000001.1 GCA_029777335.1 Planctomycetota bacterium | reverse complement strand
GACCAGATCCTCGGAGTTGAGCCGCACCCCAAACCGGCGAATGGACAGAATGGGTCCGTTGAGTGCCAGCGGTGGAATGATGGCGTTCACACGCGAGCCATCCGGCAGGCGGGCATCGACCATCGGCGACATCTCATCCACGCGGCGGCCAATCCTGGCGGCAATGCGCTGAATCACCTGCATCAGATGCGCATCGTCGGCGAAGATGATGGAGCTTTTCTCCAGCACGCCGTTGCGTTCGAGATAAACCTCACGCGGACCGTTCACCAGGATATCGTTGATGGTCGGATCCTTCATTGGCCCTTCGAGGGGGCCGAGCCCGAAGGCCTCGTCCATGATTTCATCGACCAGACGCTCCCGTTCCAGTTCGTTGAGCATCTCCGACGAGTTGGCGGTGAGTTTGACGGCGAGGGCATGAACCTCGCGTCGCAACCGTTCCGGCTTGATCCGGCCCAGGCGCGACAGATCCAGCCCTTCCACCAGTTGGCGGTGGATGGTTGCCTTGAGCTTTTGCAAGCGCAAGGCGAGCGCTGGATCGCCATTGGTTTGTGTAAACGTAGCCATACCAGGGTCTCCCGTGTCCTAGTGGCAAACGACGAAGGAACAGGCGCTGCCGAGTCTCGGTAGAAACTCGGCCAGCACGCGATCGAGAGGGCAACTGCGTGACTCAGCGCGCGGGCTGGGGCAAAATGGCTCGTGCCAGCTTCTGGATGCGGCCCGCATAGCCGAAACTTCCCTCCAGGGCAGCGGGCCGACCAAAATCGACGGACTTGTTGATCCGCCCCGGATCATCCGGTAAATAATCGGTAAACTTTTCGCCGAGCGTCTGTTCTGCTTTTCCCCAGGCAATCTGTCCGCGTTCGCCGTAGCGATTGGCTACCAGCCGGATCCGATTGGCCGGAATGCCCTTCTCGACCAGAACGGGACGAAGCCGACGGGCCAGGCGCAGACCCGGCACATCCAGGCGCACCACCAGGAGCACCTGATCACACAGGCGCAGCGCCTCGATCTGTTCCTCGCCGAGGGTACAGCCCAGATCCAGCACCGTGACCGCAAAGGCGGCTCGTGCCAGGAGAGTCATCTTGCGGACCGCGCGGGGCTCCAGCGCGGAAGTCTCCAGGGTTTCGGGCTTGTACGCCAGGATGTGGACCAGCCCATCCTGGACCTTCATTCCTTGCCGGAGCATCAAGGTGTCCATGCGGTCCACCTCGCGTGTCATGTCGGCTGGGCTGAAGTTGGGCTCGAAATTCTCCAGCGACAGGGCGATGGTGGGAACACCACGCCCCAGTTCGAGCAAGGCGATGCGTCCCTTGGCCTGTTGTCCCCAGAGAAAGGCCAGGTTGGTGGCGATCGTGGTCACCCCCGCTCCGGGGTTGGCCGACAGCACCCCGATCACCTGGTGGACATCTCCCTTGACGGCTCCACTGGCGTGGAGTTTTTTCAGCGCGTCTTCCAGAGCGATCTGGAGATTTTGCTCGTCGAGGTAATGGCGAGCGCCAGCATTGACCGTTTCCATCACCTGGCGTGCATCGTTGGCCGGACCCATCGCCAGGATCGGTGCACTGGTGAGAGGCATCGCCTGACGAATGGCCTCCAGGGCAGCGGGCGGTTCCGCTCCGGCCCGGACCAGGACCAGGTCCGTGCCTCCGCGCGCCAGGCGCACCGGCAATTCGGCCAGGGCCACACAATCCTCGCCCGAGCACTCCAGTCCCATCCCCAGTAGCATGCGCCGAATGGTTTCGTTCGTTTCCCCCGGCGGCTGTGCAACGACAACCCGCATGAATATCCCCCGTGTGCTGCTCGCGATATTCGTTCGTGGTTGACCAGCCCTCCTCTCCCTGGGCGGTCCGTGTGGTGTCCATTGTCGCCGAGATTGGTCACCCGGGCAAGCAAGCAGTTTGAATCTTGTGTCGCTCGCCCCCACACAAACTTTACTTCAAGAGCCGAATTTTACAGATGTACGGATTCCACAGGGGGGCTGGCGCCCCAGGCGCTGGGGTTCGATCGGTCACCGCCGTCGGTGTCACCAGGAACGTCGGTTGCAGAACCACTTCGAGCGCCGTGGCCCGTTTCTTCTGGCTGTCCTTCTCTCCCTTGCTCTTGTCGTCGTCCTTGACTTCACCAAAACGCACATCCATGATGCGGGCTGCCACAAAACCGTCGACAATCACCTGGGCCCCCGGTTCCTGGCTGGTCAACAGCCAGATGCGCTTCTTCCCGATCAGACTTTGCAAGGCGTCGGCCAGGTCGGCCAGGTTGCCCGTTCCCCCGACGGCGAGGGGGAGTTGATTCAGTTGCGTGGTCGGGTTGCGCTGCAGGAGCAACTGTCCGGGCACGGGCTGAGTACGCAGATCCTCCCCCATCAACCCGGTAAGGACCTGGCTGGCGGCGTTCCGCAAAGTCCCAATCTGCACGATGCTCGCGCTGCTTCCCCCCGATCCCTCGGTGAAACGCAGGGTCAGTTCGCGAATCCCGTCGCTCGTCGATTGATTGTTCTGATTATCCTGATTGGTTTGATCGATGCCGGGGACTTCTTGCCTATCTTCGGGCAGCCCCGGGTTTTCGTCCTGCGGATTCTGGCTGTCGTCGCTGTTGGTGCCGTTCTGCTGCGAACGGGGATTGCGCCGCTCCAGCCAGTTCAGGCGATAGTTGTCGGTGCCCTGGCGCTGCAGGATGGCTCGCTCCCACTCCTGGCGCTTGATGGCGATTGGGAGCACCGGGATGGCGGCAGGGCCACCAAGGACCAGCCGATGCGAACTCCCCTGAACCTTGAAACCACGCACATGATGATCAATGAAGGCAGTGGCATGTGCAGCCACACGATCACGTCGAAGCGTGATGTCGACATATTCCGGGCCCGGAGGAAACGGCGATTGCGGATGAAAGGCAGGGGTGTCCTCGTCGAGGGGACGGAAGGAAATCTCGTCCTCCGCGAGTTCCACGCCGGTCCCGCGCATCCGGTTCGCCAAGGCATAGAAGCGGGCCTCGGCTCGACTTTCGGTGAGCAAACGATTCCACACGCTTTGCCCCTGGGCCGGGGTGGCGGTGGCAAAGAGAATATCGTCGGTCGGAACCAGGGCGGTGGCGGCGGACAGGGCGGCTGCGTCGGTGGATACTTGCAATTCCAGCTGCCGATGGTGGAGACTGCTCACCTCGACCGCAACGGCAAACGCCGTCAACAGCAGCGGGAACGACAGCAGAAACAGCGGCGAAATGGAGCCAGGACGTCGGGTAGTGACCAATGAGGGCTTCAGCATGGTGTCATCTCGGGGAAACAGCTGCAGAGGTGACCGGGGCTCGACTCAGGGGAAGAGGCTGTCCTCTTCCCCTGAATCCTGCCACCGCCTTGCCCACTGAGGTTGCCGGACTGTCAGGATGCGGTTACTGCTTCTGCCCGCAGGTGGGGCAATACTTGTTGCTGCCGCCGGTGGGCGCCTGGAAGCCAGCGTACACATTGTTGCGCTGACTCTCATCCGCCATCGCGGGGCCCACGTCCGGCCGCTTCAACAGCCGCAGCGGCGGAGGGGTGCTGGCGATCGGCTCGGGAGTGCCGTTGGGCCCCCGGCTTTCGTTCGGCCCCGTCGGTCCAGGTGTCCCATTCGTGCCCCCGCCAATCGCGTAGACATTCGGCGCCAGCGGAGTGTTACCGGCCCAGCGTTCCTGATAGAAGCGGGGCACCGGGTCGGGTTCACGCACGCCGAAGAGGGTCGCCAGATCATATTCGCTCACGGTGTTGTTGCGGCGATAGCTGGCGCGAACCAGGTTGTAGCGTTCCCGCTGAGCCGTATCGATGCCTCCCGCGGCAGGGGAGACATCGCCAGTTCCCTGAGTCCCCTGGTTGGAGACGCTCAGGGCAAAGGTCGCTCCCGCACGCTTGGCCAGCTCGATGATGGCGGCCTGCCACGGCTCCACTTCCAGGGTGTAGGTGCGATCGGCTCCCGGAGGTGGCGGAACACCGGTGCGCAGGGTGCCAAAGCGAGCCACGACCTCGGCCCGATCGGCCAGCATGGCGGTGGCATTGGCGCCCGCCCGGCGCCCGAAAACATCGCCCGTGTTGCTCAGAGTGGCGAGCAGATCGACCTTCTCCCCAATCTGGGCCATGGTCGAGTGAGCGGGGACCGAAATCACCGCGGCCTGCATCCCCGGGCGCACACGCTGGGTTAACGTTTCGGGGAAGCTGAACGGCTGCAGCTGATCCTCGAAGATGGGCTCATCGGCACGGATCGGCTCGCGCGTCAGCCGCAGTACGGGCTGCTTGCCGGTGAGCAGACCGCCCCGCTTCTTTCCCTTCTCGACGTACTTGTCGTACTCGCTCTGGGGAACGGTGATGGTCTTGATCATGTTGGCGGTTATTTCGATCTTGTCGTAGATGTTGGTGGCGGCAACGGTCAGTTGTCGCGTGGCCGGCGGAGCCTCAGGGGCAGTCGGCTTCTTGTCGAGGATCAGGATCTTGACCGCGCAGGCGACGATCAGACCCGCGACCATGGCCATGGTAATGGCGAAGACGCCTCCCGCAGAGAGAGCGCCTGGTCGGTGCGAGGAAGTCAACGGGGTGCGCATGAGCTACTGGCTCCTGTGTCCAGAGGCCAGGGTGGATCCTGGTGGGTGCAGTCTGCCCCCAGGCCAACCTGTGCAACAATCAGTGGTCAAGAGCAAGGGTTTTCCCGTGTCCTTGCTCGAGGTGGTCTCGTTTGGGGGAGGAGCCTGAGATCAAGCCGATCTCACCAGGTCATCCGCCCCGAGGAGAACAGAGGCAGCGACCGGCTCTCCACCCGATGGGGAGGGGTGGGTGTTGTTTAGCGGCCGATCGGCACATTGGCCGGCTCGGACCATTCCACCGCCATCACCGTGGCGGCCGACAAATTCTGCTCCGACAGATCCAGAATAAACGGGAGCAGATTGGGCACCATGTCTCGGGCGGGTACATTCACCACCACCCGCACACTATCGCGGCTGTGGGGCGCCTCGCCAGGGAGACGATCCACCGCCACATCAACCGAGCGTTCCAGGGCTTCAGTGATGGCTTCCTGCACCTCGTTCTCGTCTCCGCCGCGCGCGGCAATGGTCGCTCCCAGGCGACTGGCCGACAGCAGTTGCTGGCGGGCGGAGAGGAGCAAGCTGAACTCAATCATCCCCAGCAGGAGAGAAGCTACCAGGGGAAAGAGAAGGATCATCTCCACCGCCGCATGGCCCTGGCGAGACCGGTGAGTCGCTTTCGGGTACATCATGGCCAGGGCTCCCGTCAATTGCAGAGGTCGCCGACGCCACCGTTGTTCTGCGACCCATGATTTTGCTGGACGGAGGTACGCCCACGGGGCCGGCCGTTCTGGTCCCGATTGCTCTGGTCGTCGTCGATGCCCGCCATGGCCATCCGGGCACTATGTTCCAGCGTCTTGTTCAGGCTATTCCGCATGATGGCAATGCCCGGAATGATGCCCAGCACCAGGATCGTGGTCAGAATCAACCACTCCACGGCCTGGGTGGCGCCACAGTCGTCTTTCCACAGGTTGTGCAAGGTCCGAAGAAACATCCCCCTCCCCTCCTTTATACGAGATTCGCCTTTGCAAGTCAGCGGTTGGTTTCTGCTGGTTGAGTGCTGGGAACGCGGGCGGCGCTGCTGACCTGAGCAATGCTCGACTGCGAGCGCGGCGGCCGCGGCGGCATCAATCCCAGTTCGACACGAAAGGCCCACAGCAGCAAGAGGGCCGTGCTCAGGGCCACGGGGAGGGAGTAGGTCAACAACCGTCGCTTGGGTGTTGCCAGAGGATTTTTCCTGGTCGATTTCGGATTCTTCTTGATCGAGTAATCCTGCATCGCCTGCTTCATTCCGCCCCGCAGAATCTTGTACGCCATCTTGCCCATGCCAAGCACGACCACAAAGGTCATCGTGCCCAGCAAGAGCCACAGCGTTAACAGCCAGCCCACGCAGGCGCCCAGGGCGGCGAACAACTTGACATCGCCCCCCCCACAGGTGCCCAGGATCCACATCAGGAAGAAACCCGCAAAGGCCACGGCGAAGCCGAGCAGCGAGAAGAGGAGCCCTTCCAGAGCACCGATCCATGGCCCGTGGTTGCCAAACCACAAACTTCCGCTCTCCCCTTCCGGGAGAGAAGCCGCCAGCCAGGCCGTGCGCGTCACGTTGAAGAGCACCCCCACCGCCAGCATCGTCAACGTGATGCTCTTGGGGATGGACATCTTGCGCAGATCGATCACGGCGGCCGTGGCGGTCAACCCCACCAGTACCAGATAAAACACCCAGGCAAACTCTGGGGTGGGAAAGAATGGATGCGGCGGCATCATGGAAGCGTCCCCGTGTTCCGTGTGTCCTTTTTTCAAGAATGCATCCGCCGTGCCGCGCGCTCTTTTTGCCACGGGGGAAAATATGGTATTTACTCAAATTGTTTTAAGGTAATGTTTTATGTCGTAGAGTTTGTTCTTCGCCCTTGCCCGCGCCGCGCCGCCA
The DNA here is from genome assembly GCA_029777335.1 of Planctomycetota bacterium. Taxonomy (GTDB): domain Bacteria; phylum Planctomycetota; class Planctomycetia; order Gemmatales; family Gemmataceae; genus JAKOSN01. The sequence goes on along the minus strand of JAKOSN010000001.1, from coordinate 20,412 downwards.
GCATCCCTTTTCGCGTGCTTCATGTCGCGAGGGGTTAACGGAATGACGACAACACTGTTAACGATCGCGTACAGTGGCGCTGCCTGAACGATCCGCGCAGGGAGGGATCGCTCAAGGATAAAAACGAGATGAATTATCTAAATACTCCCTGAGCAAGCGCCCGCGGCGCCCCCGGCGGACCCTTGCCGTGCTGGTCGCCACGCCTCCTTTTGCTAAAATGACAACTTCTGGAGGGTTCTCATGACCCAGGAAGTTGTTATCCCTTCTTACCTGGATATCTGCGAGCGCGAACCGATCCATCTCCCGGGAGCCGTCCAACCGCATGGCGTGTTGCTCGTGCTCAACCCTGGTTGGATCGTGCAGCAAATCAGCGCGAACAGCCAGGAATACCTGGGTATTTCTCCCCTTGCCTCTCTCGGGCGGCCACTGACGCAGGTGTTTTCGATGCGTTTTGTGGATCAATGGCAAACTCTCTTCGAGCAAATTGCCGAGGGACCGCCGATGCCCGTGGGTGTCTGTTCGGTGGGAGTGAACAACGCCCTGATGGAGGTGATGCTCCATCGACAGACCGACACCATTCTGCTCGAACTGGAGCCGGCAGTCCCGCCGCGGGCGGACGAAACCCCGCTTCTGTCGCGTCTGGGCGCCCTCATGCCCCGTGTGTTGCAGACGGCGACACCTGCCGAGCTGTGTGTCGTCACCTGTCAGATGCTGCGGCAACTCACCGGCTACGATCGTACCATGGTCTATCGGTTCGATGAGATGGGACATGGGGAGGTGATCGCCGAGGAACGCGAACCGGAGATGGAACCGTACCTCGGCCTGCACTATCCTGCGACCGACATTCCTCAGCGTGCTCGCGAACTCTACCTGCTGAATCCGGTGCGGATGATTCCCGACTGCGCCGCGCCCCCCGCGCGCCTGCTGACCCTTCCCGAGAGTGCTCTTCCCCCCGTGGATCTGACCTACTGCGATCTGCGCGCCCTTTCGCCGGTACACATTGAATATCTGCACAACATGGGGGTGCGTGCTTCGCTGGGAATGTCGGTGATTTGTCATGGCCGTCTGTGGGGGATGCTGGTCGGGCACCATCGGACGCCGCGCTACTGTATTCGTGAGCTGCGTTCGGCGTGTGCCTTGCTGGCGCAGGTCTTCGCGGCTCGTCTGATGGCTCTGGAGAGTCTCGCTCAGGCCCGCGAACAGCAGGCGCAGTGGCAACGACAACAGAGTCTTGCCACGGCACTCACTCATGCGCCCGAGTGGCAAACCGCGCTGCTGGACCAGGCGCCCGCTCTGCTGGAGTTACTCCCGGCCCGAGGGATGGCGCTGGTTCAGGGCGAGACAATGCAGCACGTTGGCGTTGTTCCCTCCCAGGCCGAGGTGAACACCCTCCTCGCCTGGTTGATCCAGACCAATCAACGTCCAGTATTTTGCACCGACAGTCTGGCGCAGCATGAGCGTCGCTTTGCAGACCTGACCGCGGTCGCCAGTGGCGTGCTGGCGCTGGAGTTAAACCGCGAGGAGGCGATCTACGTTCTGTGGTTTCGCGCCGAACAACCGCACGAGGTTGACTGGGGAGGCGATCCGAGTCATCCTGTGGAAGAGAACGTTGGCACGGGGTTGCTCTCCCCGCGGCGGTCCTTTGTTCGCTGGCGTCAGGTGGTGCGCGAGAAGTCCGCCCCCTGGAGCGCTGCCACGCTTCTCTTCGCCCGGTTACTGCGGTCGTCGCTGGTCGATGCGTTGCACCAGGCCCAGACCCGGCAGCGCGTGGAACAGGAACGGCGCACGCAACAGGCCCTGCGCGACGCCGAACGCCTGGCCTCGATCGGCACCCTGGCGGCCGGGATCGCGCATGAGATCAATAATCCCGTGGGGAGCATCCTGATCGCCGCCGAGTGGGCCTTGCAGCGGCTGGAAGAAGCGAACGCCACGGCGGAGGTAAATCGGTCACTGGGTGAGATCATGGCGCTGGCCGAGCGCTGCGGGCGCATTGTTCAATCCGTGCTTCGCTTTGCGCGGCACGAAACCTCGTACCCGGTTTCGTGTGATCTCAACGAGGTGATTCGCGCTGGCGTGGATCTGACACGGAAGCAGGGAGTGGAGGCCAACGTCGACGTGGTCTTCCACCCCCACCGCGGGTTGCCCCGAGTGTGGGTGGATCCCATCGAGATCAGCATGGTGGTGGCCAACCTGATCCAGAACGCCATGCAGGCCGGGGCGCGCCAGATCCGCATCGTCACCAGCGCGGAGGAAACCCTGGATGATACCCTTCGCTTCTGCGTTGAGGATGATGGTCGCGGGATCACTCCCGAGGATCTGTCCCATCTCTTCGATCCCTTCTTCACCACGCGCCGAGCGGAAGGGGGAACGGGGCTTGGTCTGAGCATGGTTCACGGGATTGTGGTGGGGTGCGGAGGCGCAATCAGTGTGACGAGTGGTTCGGGGCAGGGAACGGTTGTTAAGGTAGATTTGCCGCTTTCACGACCCACGGGGAGGAGCGAGGTGCACCATGAAGGTCCTGGTGGTCGATGACGAACCGATTTTTCAGGAGTATCTCGCGCGCTCGCTGCGCAGCGAGGGGCACGAGGTCGAGGCGGTTGGCAGCGGCCGCGCGGCGATCGATCATGGCTTGCGCTTCCACCCCGACGTGTTGGTGGCGGACTGGATGCTGAAGGATCACATCCACGGCATCCACGTGGCCGAAACTCTGCGGCTGGTTCAGCCCTGTATGCAGACCATCCTGATGACGGGGTTTCCCAGCCACGATTTGCGCGCCGAGGCCGAACGGGTCGGCGTTTATCGGTTTGTGGAGAAGCCGTTCACCCTCAAACACATGAGCGAACTGGTGCGCAGCACGCCGCACGTCACCCATCCGCCCCTGGCCGAGATTTGCCTGCTCGAATTCAACCGCACCGGCGAGATTGTGCGGGGAAACTCGTGCGCCTGGCAACTCCTGGCCCGGACCGAACATGGCAGCGAGGTCACCTCGCTGGCGACTCTCCTTGGTCCCACGCTGCCGACTCTGCTCGAAGAGGCGCAGCGCGGCTGGGTTCAGGTCTCGCCTCCCACCGCCACCCCGCAAACCTGGTGGCTGCGCTCCAGGTTGTGGGACGAGGGGGGATTGCTCGTTCTGTTGCCCGACGAAGATGCCTGGCAGAAACGCAATCCCCTGCTCCGTCTCTTGCTCGATCTGCCCACCACCAGCCTCCATCCCTGGCCGTTTGCGGATCAGGTGCTGCTGATCGAGGCCGATTCCCTTATTCGCCGGGCGCACGTTCGCCAGTTGAGCGAGGCGGGTTGCGCCTGTTACGCCGCGCATACCGAGGAGTTGACCCTCAAGTTGTTGCGCCGCTGTCCCAGCATCAGCATCCTCGTGGTGGAGTATGATCTGCCCGGGATCGACCTCGCGCACCTGCTCAAACAGATTCGCGAACTACGGCCGGAAGGGAAGATCGTGGGCAATAGTTCCCGTCCGGCGCGGGCCGGCTTTGCTCGGCTGGGTGTCACGCGCTTTCTGCAAAAACCCTGGGCGATTCAGGACCTGATCCAGGTGCTGAGCGAGCCCTGAGTCGAGCACGCCCGCGTTCGCTGGTTACTCCGGTTTGTCCGCCCTGGGATCGAAGTTGATCACACGCACCTCCGGCGCGGTGGGAACGCGCGGCCTCAAATACGGTTTGTAGGATGCCTTGTGGCAGGCATAACATCCCGTCAAGGCATCGTTGTACAGTTTGATACACTTCTGCTTGTCCCTGGCGGTCAGCGCCTTGTTCAGATCGGCAAAGGGACCGTTATCCATCGCTTCGCCGATCTCCTTGACGTTCACGGTCTCCTTGCCCATCGGATCCTTGCGCAACGGCTTGACCCGGATGGCCCACTTCAAGTTGGAGCGCGTTTCGCTGAGGTAAAAACTCGCCAGCGGCCAGTTCTCCTGATCGAGGGCGAACCACAGATTGCTCCAGTGGTAGGCCAGGTGGCTCATGACGGCGGCCTGATCGGGCTCCACCCCCTGCAATTTCTTGATCTCGGTCCGCAACTCGTCGACCTGTGCTTTCAGCTCCGGTTCCCTGGCGGGAGGGGCTTCCGCGACGGCGTGAACCGGGGCAACAAGCCGCGGCAGGGTGATCACCAGAAAGAGGACGCCCAGCGCACCAAGGCCAAGCAGGTTTTTCACAGCAATTCTCCCAGAGGTGGGGTGAGACGAGCGGGCCAGCGGAACGGCGACGCTCCGATTCTAACGGCGTCCTCCGGGGAGGGAAGCGCATTGTTGCGCGTCCCCGTCGGCCGGAGGGTGGTTAGCTGTGATCGATCACTTGCAGGCGGTGGGGGTGGAGCTGGTCATACAGTTCCTGGGCGCGATAAAGGAGCGGCAGCATCGTTCGGGGCACCGAGGTGCTCGGAGGGCGATAGGTCTCGAAGGTCGTCGCTTGACAGACCGCCCCGTACCAGTACTTGCCCCAGATGCCATCGCTCTCCCGTGTGCCAGGCTGCCAGGACAGCATCTCTTCGGTGAAGGGAAGGTCCAGTTTGTGGCACAGCAACTGGAGCATTTCTCGGGGGTTTTCAAGCACATCGATCGCATCGAGCACAAGCGGCTTGCGACCATACTGTTCTGCGAGGGTACGGAAGAGTTCGCACTGATGGATCAGACCGGTGTCTTCCAGGCGGAGATTGGGAACGAAGCGTTGCAGAAAGACGAACATCTCGTAGGGATCGCGGATCAAAAACACATGGTCGGCGTGCTCTAGCCAGCTGCGATCGATGTGCGGCAAGAGATGGTGGGCCATGTGCTTCTGATACAGAATCGACTTCCCAGGCGGGATGGGCCCTTGCAGTCGGCTGACCACCTTGCGCCAGTCGGTCTCGTGATACCGAATGACCTCCTCGGCGCCGGGATGGATCACCCCGGTGCTCAGGAGATAGTGGGCATAAAACGGTTCATCCCAGACCGCGGTGTCGTCGCGATTGCCCCAGGCGCGCATCATCGCCGTGGCAAGATTCTGGGTTCCTGACCACATGCAAATACGGCGGACCTTGATCGACATCAGTCGCCTCCCCTCGGTGGGCACGTTACGCCGGCGAGCGCTTCCGCATGAGTTCTCCGGCGAACGGGGCGGACAATCCTGACCGGTCGCGAATGAACCGATCCCTGGCGAAACGCGGCTCTCAGACAGATGAGGAGGCACGAGAGCGACGTCGGGGCGGAGTGCGCCCCTCAGGAAGATACTCGGCCAGTTCGCGAGCCAGCAAACGTCCGGGGACCAGGGCGGCAAACTCGTCGAGCAACGGTTGAATCTGATGATTCCAGAGCGTTTCCAATCGTCGCTCGTCGAGATCCTCGACCATGAAGTAACTGTGCCCGACCTGGTAACCCGGTCCCAGTGTTGTACGCAACTGTTCGTTGAGTCGTTCGAACAGATAGTGCACTCGTGTTGCAAATCCGGTGCCGTTCCTTGGCAGATGCTGCTCCAACCAGGCGCCGAGAACGGCGCCGTTCGGAGTCATCTCCAGAAAGGAGAAACGCCGGCGCAGCGCCTGATCGAGCCGGACGACCGAGCGATCGGCCGCATTCATCGTCCCAATCACGTAAAGATTCGCCGGGAGACGGAACGGTCGGCGCGAGCAGGGAAGAGGCACTTCCTGGTCACGATACTCCAGCAAGTAGAGCAATTCGCCAAAAATACGAGGGAGGTTCCCACGGTTAATCTCGTCAATGATCAGGACATGAGGGCGCCCGGGACAGGCCGCGGCCTGGGTCGCAAAGGTGTAAAGCAACCCATCTTCGACCGGGTAGGTCACTTCATGGCGTCCCTCAATCTCGACGGAGCGAACCTTGATTCCCTCGATGAATTCCTCATAGCTGTAAGCCGGATGGAACTGGACGAGGCGACACTTTTCCGGCTCGTCGTTGGTGAGCCACCGTCCCAAACAGCGCGCCACATGTGTCTTCCCCGTTCCGGGGACGCCTTGCAGGATCAGCTGTCGTTTGAGTTCGAGCAAGGAGCGCGCTTGCGCCAGCCATCCCTCGTCGAGAAACGTTGCCGCATGAAAATCGGTGGCCGTGTAACGTCGCGGCGCAGCCCGGCGCGGAGGAACCGGCGTTTGTTCCTCCTTCAAGAGGGCAAAAAGCGGCAAGAGCCGATCGAGTGTCAGCAGAATGTCTCCCACGAGAGCATCACTCCGCACCAGGGGATCCTCGCGCGAAAGGGTGCGTGCCAGCAGCAGGTCGCCGCCGGTGGCCCACTGCCGCAGATCCTCCGGCGTTTCAAGGGGGACGGCCTCCTCCTCTGCGTACGCGCGACAGGTGTGGAAGGCGCCGCGCTCGTGCAAGGCTGCAAACAAGCTCGTGGGATCGGCAGCCAGATGCTCCTGCAGGCGTTGATGCTCCGTGCGCGCCCCTGGTCCGATGCGCACCCCGTAGCACAGGCCGGCGGCATTGAGCCGCACAACCAACTGCAACTCGCTCCGCTTTCCTCCTGGCACACGATCGCAGAAGGTGATCCACAAGGTTGTCTGATAAGGAGACGAACGACCAAAGTGATTCTTGCAGATGCTTGTCAGAGCCAGTCCCTTGCGCGGCCGCGTTGCCAGGTTCCAGCCGTGTTCGCCGCGCAGCACCGGATCGACATAGCGTTCCGTGAGTGCCTGACAGAGTTCGAGCAAGGGCGCGTGCACCGCAAAGCGATAACGGGGGCGCTGCTGTTCCATCCACGCCGGATTGTTGTTGGCCTCCAGTTCGCGGAGAAAGCGAAAGGTGTCGGCGCAGAAGCCGCGAAAGCGCGTGGACGCTGCCAGCGCCTCCGGGGTGCGCAGCAATCCGTGTGACGGCTCGCTGTCATGCGTCAGAGCCGCGAGGAAGGCCGGCGTCTCCAGCGGATGCAGGGACAAATGCTCGCGCAGGTAATGCGCGGCGCGCGTGAGCAAGCGATAGCGCTGCAGGGAAGAGTCGATCCAGGCCACGCTCTCGTCGAGCACGGCCTGGGCAGCGCGCATGGTCTCATTCCAGGGCGGATAGTGCTGGGGATCCCTGAGATGCAGCACGGCCGCCGCCAGCCACTGCCCCGCGCCTGGGAGCGGTTGGTCGCGCCACAGGGTGTCGAGCACCTCCTCGGGATGCTCCGCCTCCCACAGGCGCCCCAGCCAGAGCGTGAGCGCTTCGGCGTCTCGTTTCCAACTCACCGAAGCGCGGCTGCTTCCCTCGGGGTCCGCCAGCGCCAGCGCCTGGCCCAGGAGTTTGCCGTTCTGGGTGCGCAGTCCTTCTTCGAGCCAGCGTTGTGCCTGGGCGAGCTCCGCACCGCGCTGGCGCAATCGTTCGCGCAGCGGTTGACTGGCGCGCATCTGGTGCAGAGTTGCGCTCAGATCGAGGTGAGGCGAACCAGGTCGCAGGCGATGCGCCCCTGCCCATAATTCGCGGTCCTGCATCTCCGCCACCAGCGAAAAGAAATGTTCGCCATGCAAGGCGGACAGAGCCGGCCAGCGCTGTTGCAGTTGCCCCTGGAGTTCCAGCAGCGTGGTATAGATCTGCTCGGGACGTTTGGGGACCAGGCGCGTGATCAATCCCACGCGCTGCATCCCTTCGAGCACCGTGGGGGTCCACGCCGGATGCCGCGAGGGATTGAGCGCCTGAATGAGCGCGGACCAGAACGATGGCCCCAACCCCGGCACGTGGTAGGCGCCCTCCGCCGACAGACAGGCGGCAAACTTGCGCGGCCACGGGTCGCGACCGCGCAGCAGATAGCCGAGTGCATGCCGTACCATTTCCGCCCGCGTCCGCAAGAACTCCTCGTGAAGAGGCGGATAGACCGTGGCGGTGTAGAAAGCGACAAGAGCCTTTTGCCAGCGCGCGGTCTCGGCCTGGTTGAGGAAGGTCTCGTAGAGCAATTCGCGGGGAGCGGACAGAATCGCCTGGATGCGATCCCCCAGCCCCGGGATCTGCCCCAGTTGAGTTCGACTGGGCAGCCCGGGAGAGAGATAGGCGTGCACCAGCGGTTCCAGCGGCAGTTGATTGCGACGGCGAACCTTCATGGTCGAGCCGATTCCTGGGAGCGAAGCACCGATCCGGGCATCCTACCCCAAGCCATTCCTCTCCTGATTGTACAGAGCGCACCGGACAAAAGCAGGCAAGATCCGCTCTCTCGTCATCTCTCTGAATTCTCGGTAGGATACCTCACTCACCGCGAGGTGCCTCTGTGGAGATTAACGGTCGGAGTCTGTCACGTCCTTGTCACGAAAGGGGATGATCATGCGTGCGCTGGCATCTGGTTTGCTGGTTCTGACTGTGTTCCTGGCAGGAACGGCATGGGGCGCCGAAGAGAAGGGCGTCAAGGAGATCAGTCTCACGGGGCTGAAGATCATGGCAGCGCCGGGTCAGGTTGCCAAACCGACGGTGATCACCAGTGCCGACGAACTCGCCAAGGCGTTTCCCAGCAAGGAGGTTCAGGAGGCGCTGAGCAAGCAGGTGGATTTCACCAAGCAGCAATTGCTGTTCTTCTCGTGGGCCGGCTCAGGACAGGATAAGTTGACCGCCACAAGTGAGAACGGAGAGGTGATCTTCAAGTACCAGCGCGGTCGCACCAAGGACCTGCGCCGGCACGTTCACCTCTTTGTCTTGCCCAAGGATGCCAGGTGGGTCGTGCGTTAAGCAGAGCGAGGAGAAGCTGCCGTCTGGAAAAGCCGCTCGGCGTGAGAGGCTCCGCGAGGTCTCTTACGCCGAGGGTGGGGAGCGATCCTGTGCCGCTCACTCGTGCTGTTCGCGCACATTGAACTCCAGTTTCCAGCGTTGTTTGCCATCACGGCTGATGCACCACAGCTCCAGGGTGCCCACCTCGGTGACCTTGCTGTGCAGATGGACGGGGACAGTCAATCCTTCGCCCTGTTCGCCGGTGGCCGGCAAGGTGGCGGTCAGCGGGCTTAACTCGGTGATCTCGTCTTCCCACTCCTCGACCATGGTGCCGATGGTGTCGGTGCGTCGAGCAGTCGAGCCGAGAAAGCGAAAGTCTGCTGGTTCGCCGACGACCAGGCCGAACTCCTGGCCGGGGACATCGCCCTCGGTGCCTTCCTCCATGCCAAAGGGAACGACACACAATGCCTTGATTGGGGGGCGCGCCCCGGGAATCGCGGGGAGGGAGGTTTCCACGCCAACATAGTAAGAGCGCGGCGCTCCCCCCCGAATGCGCACTCCCTTGCCGCGTCGAACCAGGCCGTAGTAGGCAGCCCCGCGCGCCACCGCCAGGTCGAGATCGTTCTCCTGGAGAACCTTGACTGGCCCAGCGCCCAGCTTCTCCGCCCACTGATTCATCAATATCACCACGCGCTGCTGCAACGGCCCCGCTTTCATCACTCCGCCATTGAAGAGCAGCGCGGTCGGATGCGCGATCTTCTTCCCTTTCTTCCCCCCCGCGCGCTGGGCGAGGACCTCCTGGTGACGAGTCAGGAACCCTGCCAGGTGCTTGGTGATCGCTGGATCGCTCGCATAGGGCAACCCCAGCTCCTGCAACCCGACTGCCCGGGAGCGCATGGGGGTTGCTTCGCGGGCACAGACCGGGAAGAATCCCTCGACCAGCACGCGCTCCACCTCCGCGCGTGTCAGTTCGCTCTTGAGGGTTCCGCCAATCACGCTGCGCCCTCGTCCCAGCACGGTCACTGGGGCGCTGGTCAACGTGGCGTCGGTGAACAACTTCTCCTTGGCGGCGCGGCAGCTGTGCCAGAGCATCAGTTGCTGGGCGGCGTCGAGTTTGGTTCCCTTGGCGGCAAACGCTTGCCCGACGGTGTGTGCCAGGGCCAGGTCCATGTTGTCGCCGCCCAGCAGAATGTGCTCGCCGACTGCCACACGGGTGAGGGACAGCTGGCCGTCTTCCTCGCTCACGGCGATCAGGGTGAGATCGGTGGTGCCCCCGCCGATGTCACAGATCAGCACGGCATCGCCGACGGAGACCTGTTTGCGCCAGCTATTGCGGCTTGCATCGATCCAGGCATAGAAGGCGGCTTGCGGCTCTTCCAACAAGGTGACGTGCTCGAAACCCGCGCCCCGGGCTGCCTCCACGGTCAATTCGCGTGCCACGGCATCGAACGACGCTGGCACGGTCAGGATGATCTCCTGCGTTTCCAGCCGATGCTCCTGATCCTTCCCGGCCAGCGCGTGATTCCACGCCTCGGCCAGGTGCCTGAGGTAGCGCGTGCTCGCCTCCAGCGGAGAGACCTGTCGTCCGCCTTCGGGAGCCTTCCACGGCAACACCGGCGCGCGGCGATCGATCCCGGGGTGACACAACCAGGACTTCGCCGAACTCACCAGGCGCGTGGGCACCAGGCCGCCATGATTCCGTGCGAACTCACCCACGGCGAAATCGCGTTCCGGCGCCCACGGCAGAGCCAGGCTGCCGGCCGCCATCTCGCTCGCTCCCGGAAGATAAAGAAACGAGGGCAGCAGCGGACGCGGCTCAACGATGCCGGGTTGAACGACCTGTGGGATGGAGAAGGGAACGGGCGTTGCTTCCTCGGCGTCCGGGACGCCGGTATCAACGTAGGCCAGGGTGCAGTTGGTGGTCCCCAGATCGATGCCGACCACGTAACGTGATGCCGCCACAGTGCTACTCTCCGAGAACGAGTCCAGACGCAGACAGAGCCGCGGATGCCGGGAAGGACTCTCTGGCCCTCCCTGGCAGCCACGGCTCTGCACGTTACCACCCCTCTATTGTACCCGACGAAGGCGGCCTTCGGAGAACTTTCAGGGCAATTCCACCTCGGCGGGAGCGAGGACAAATTCATCCTGTCCGGTCGGCGTGGCTTGCAACTTGATCTCCTTGACGCGCCAGCCGGGGTGGCGCACCGAGCCCTTGAACGGCGGTTGCCCGCTGACGTTGCCGCTCAGCTGAATCGCCGAGGGATCGAAGCCGGGCGGAACCTCGACCGCGTCGTTCTCGTTCTGGGGCAACAGCTGCTCGATCACCAGATACTTCTTGAGGGCCGCCTGCGCCTTGGGCTGAATATCGCGCACGGCCGCTCCAATCTGGTCGTCGCTGTAATTCTGCACATTATCGAGGAGAAAATCGATCAACCGGCTTTCGCGTTGCAAGAGCGCCAGGATCCGGACAGGCAAGCCCGAGGGTTTGGGCGGGGTGGGCGGAGGAGGGGGCGTGTCGAGCGCCTGCACCTTGTCGGCAAAGGGCGCGTCACGCAGCACGCGCAGCGCCAAACCGAGCCGGGCCGGATTGCCTCCCAGCGCAAAGAGCGCGCCCAGCGCGACCACGGCGACTCCCAGAAGCGTTAACAGCACGATCACAAGGGGATGATCCATCGGCTCTATCTCCATTCAATCAGGTTTTCGCTGTTGTATGGATTGCGCAGTCTGGATCGAGTCTGGCCGCACCGGCGCATGGGGTGTTCCGGCCTGCAGCGCAAGGAAGCGCGCCTGCGACCTCTGGCAGGCATGCGCGAGAGAGGGCGGATAAGTGCTCTTGTATTACCGCGGCAAGTCGGGCGATACTGACCCCGCACCCAGGCGAAGCACCCTCGGAGACACCTTGTCATCGGCACACAGGAGTCCTCGTATGCCTCGCGCCTTGCCCCTTTTCGCCCTGATCGTCCTTCCCTTCCTCGCCGGCTGCCAGGTCCGCAGCACGGGAGTGACCCTGCCATCAAGTAGGTACCTGGAGCATCCCCCGCAGTACATTCCCGTGGCACCGGGTGTTCCTGCGAGTCCCGCGCGCCCGGGCTTGCCGCCGCCCCTCAAAGCCCAGCCTGGTCCGGCCTACCCCGCGGATCCCCTGGCGGCTCCCTCTTGGACAAGCGATTCCAACAAACCCCCACACCCTCGGGCGCTCACAGGGACTGGTAACGGTTCGGGGTTCCCCGCGGCCCCGAGCCTGAATCCCGCGCCGAGTGATCCCCTGGCTCAACCTCCTGCGCGAGCGACACCGTTGGTCGTCGCCAATGTGCGCAAGGAAACGCTCGTGCTCTACCGGGTCAAGGACGGGGAATTGACGTTCGTTCAGGAAATCGGCGCTGGGGATGCCGCCGATGTGACTGCTCTGCGCGGAGAGAAACTCGCCGTGACCTTCAATCGGGCACCTTACTGCACCAACTACACCGTCAAGGGGCAGCCCGGCGAGGTGTGGCTGGTGCGCCATTTTCCAGTTCCCCCGGCGCCGACGTCGGCTCCAGCGCCATGATCGGCGCTGGGCCAGGGGAATCCCTCAGGAGTTGGCCGTCACGGGGGCTGGCGGACTCGGGGGGAGCGCGGCGAAACAGTCGCGCACCCAGTCGAGCCAGTTCTCGGGCGGAACCTCGTAGGGGCGGAACTTTTCCAACCGCCCTTCTTCCTCGTTGGCGAACAGGGCGCGATGCACTCCCAGCTTGCTCGCGAGCGGACTGTCGATCAGTGTGGTGGAATCCGACACATTCATCTGGAAGACAACGCGCAGACTGCACTCGCGCATCCCCTGGCGATCCAGCAAGCGCTGCAAATTGGTCAGCGTATCGCACGACAGGGTGACGTGGATTCCCAGGGGCGGCCCCTCGCGCAGCAGCGTGCTAAACATCTGCGCTGGGGTCGCCGGTTCATCACCCCGACGACCAAAACCAAAGTCATCTTCGGAGCGACGCAGATCACGGAAGCGCTGGGCGTTGTAGAGGAGTAGATGGATCGCCGGCGCTTCCTGATCGGGGTTGCGTTGCCGTTCTTCGAGTTCCCGGCTCAACTCGGTGAGAAGAGGCGTTAATTCACGCCACCCGCCGCTGCGCAACGGGTGTGGCACCACGCGGGCCACTCGTCCCAGCACCCCGGCGGTCGGACCTTCGGCGGGGCTGCCGTCGAGCAGATAGAAACGGGCGGCCGGGGTGAGATTCCCGGCCCCGCTCGGCTCGCACTGGGTGGCCAGGCCAAGCAACGCCGCCGTCATCAGCCCCACGGTCGCCTGTTCCTGCCCGCCCACGATCAGCAGATTGCTCCCACTTTGCCGGGCGAAGACCGCGGCCGTCGGATCCTTGATGGCGATGGCATCTCCCAGCCACACCTGCGTGGGTCGACGCGCGAGAACCACTCTCGCCTCGGGGAGTTGCCCCAGGTTTTCCAGGCGCTCCAGGAACTGCACGTTCTTGCGCAGATCGCCCGGGGCATGGCCCTCGAAGACCAGCGGACTCGTCGGGCGAAGTGCACCTTCCGCTTTCTGCCGCACCTCTCGCAACAACTCTTCGCGGCGCTCATCGCTCAGCCAGACGACCTGGAAGGGGTTGTTCCCCTCCACGCGGCCGTTGGCGTCGTTGTAGATTGCCTCGCCGGGGCGTGCCAACAATCGGGCGGCCGAGTTTTCATCGCTCAAAATCAGGGCGGCGTCCGCCTCGCTACACTGCAGGGCGATGCGCACCGCCATCTGGTCGATCGTACTGCGTGCCAGCGAATAAGCCCCGCCCAGCGTCTGCGACCCGAGCAACACATGCAACCCAAAGGCGCGCCCCTGGCGAACCAGGCGATCGAGCAACTGGGCGGAATCCTGGGCGATGCGATCATCCTCGACAAAGAATTCCTGGAATTCATCGACAATCAGCAGGATGCGCGGACATCCCGCGCCGGTGGCATCACGATACCCCTTGAGATTCTGGGCGCCGCTGCTCCGAAAGCGCTCGCCGCGCGTTTTCAACTCGGCGTCCAGGCGCTGTAACACGCTGAGCCCAAACTCGCGTTCACTCTCGATGGCGATCACGCGTGCATGAGGTAGTTCATGGGTCGCATAAGTCTTGAATTCGACCCCCTTCTTGAAGTCGATCAGGTAAAGCTCGACCTCCTGCGGGCTGTAGTGCAGCGCCAGGTTGGTGATCAGCGCGTGCAGCAACGTCGATTTCCCGGACCCCGTCTTGCCCGCGACCAGCACATGTTGCGAGGTGCCCTGCCCCAGATCGAGGTACTGTCGCTTGGTGGCGCCCGACCGTCCCAGCGGCACACGCAGCCCGTCGCGGCTATCCCCTGTCCAGCGCCGCGAGGGTTCCGGCATGATGAAGTCGAAGGGCACCTGGACATTCCCCGCGGCGCGGGTGGTTTCGCCCACACGCTCCAGCAGGCGATTGCAAAAGGCGTCGTCGGGAGCGGTTTCGAGTTGCAGCGGGTAACGCTCGAAGTCGGCATCCTTCCACACCATCTGTCCCTTGTTCCAGATCAAGGTGGCGCCGGCGTTCTCCAGGTCGGCGAGGTTGAACCCCTGGGGCAAGGGCTGTTGGCGATCGACCGTGATCAACGTGGAGACCCCACAGCGCGAGCCGCTCTGGCAGATACTCACCAGGCGACGGGCAGCTTCCAGGGAGAAGTTGACCGGAAAGTTGGCGACCACCAGGACCCGATACGGTTCGGCCAGTTCGCCCGCCTCCTGGTTATATTCGGTGATCGTCTGGTAGCGATTGCGCAGATACTTCTGGATCACGTTCTCCATGTGCGCGGTCAGGTCAATCAGGCGCTGCTCGATGTGGGCCTGCTCGGTCCAGATACGGCTGGCGACCAGGTTCTCGTCGTAATCGGCGAGGTTCATGAAGGCCGCAAAGTTCTGCCCCAGGCCGACCGGGTCGAGGATGGTGAAGCGCAACTTCCCGGCAGGGACGGACGTGAGCAGGCGCATCATCACGGCGCGCACCGAGGCCAGGGCCACCGCACGTCCTTCGTCCTCCACCAGAAAGAGCAGCGACGACTGCTCGGGGAAGGAAGAGACCAGAGGGAAGGTGTGAGCGCCCAGCGCCGGCCCCTCCATTCCGCCGGCCTCGGTCCACAGTTGATCCAGATCGACCTGATAACTGCCGTAGCGAATAAACTCGGGGAGACTCCCACCCGGCTGCCACGATTGCCAGCGTGGATCGCTCCATTCTGGGAAGAGGGCAGCGCAGGTGGCGTGCTGGGAAGCGCATTCGCTGCGCAGCTGGGTGAGAATACGCTCCCAGCGGGCGGCGTTGTCCGCTTTCTGCTGACGATGGGCTGTCTCGATCTCCTGCAGACGTTGTTGACAGCGGCTCTCGTAGTGATGCCGGGCGGCCTCGAACTGTTGCTGGCACTGGGCCATGCCTTGCTGAAAACGAGCCTCCGCCGCACTCAGATCGTCGTCGCGCAGTTTCTTGGCAGCCAGCAGACGCCGGCGAAAGCGCTTCTCGTTGTGCTCCAGGGCCCGGGTCTTCTCGGCTTGCAAGGCTTTCTTGTTTTCCTGGTGTTTGGCCTCGACCTCCAGGACCTTCTGATTGTGGACCTTCTTGGCCTCGGCGATCTGCTCCTGCGAGGTTTCCTCGGCGGCGGCCAGCACGGTATCGTGCCACAACTTGGCCTCGCTCAACACCTGGCGCAACGGCGTGTACAGGGCGCGCACTGCCTTGCGAGACACCGAGGTGAGAATGCTCGCGGTGATCATCCCCAGCATTCCGGCCAGAAGGAACGCGCCAATCGCCCCGGTGCCGAGAAGGGTGGGCCACTCGGCAGGCCATCCCAGGAGGCGCACCAGGAGCAAGCCGAGTGGATAGACCAGCACCAGCGCCACCAGGGTGAAAACGCCAAGGAGGCGAGGTTTCTGCGCCCAGGCGGGGCTGCGGAGGTCGTCGAGGGCGTCGCGCAGCTCCTCCGCCTCGCTGAACAGCTCCTTGAACTTGCGCAAACGCGGTTGCTGGAGCGGTTCGGTTTCCAGATCGAGCAGCGGTTGATGCCAGCGTTTCAGCTGATCCACCACCTGTTCATGCATCTGATGCAGCGCCTGTAACCGTTCGGCCGCCCGGGCGCCCTCCTGGTGGAGTTGCTCCCTGGCCTGGGTGCGGGCGCCTTCCATGACCGCCGCGATGGACCAGCGCTGATCCTGGTCTGCAGATCGGAGAGTTTCCCGAGCGTTTTTATAGTTAAAGCGAATCTGAGCGCGATGGGTCGAACGTTCCTTGGCCGCCGCCTGTTGTTCGGCCTTGAACCGTTCGGTGAGCGAATCCCGCGCCAGCTGCAACTCCGCTTCGAGCTGGGCGCGCGTCTTTTCCAGCTGGGTGGTGGCCTGCTTCTCGGCCGTGGCCCGTTGCTGCAGAACCGCCTCGCGCTCTTGCTGCGTGGTGCGATCCAGGAGCGGTTCGTCGGTGGCGCGATGGCGAAGCTCCGCCAACAGCTGGTGCAGGAGATCGCGTTGGCGCGTGAGGAGGGGGGAGATGGTCATGCGGTGTCATCCCGGGGTAAGGCGGTTCTTCCCGCAGTCCTGTCGGGAGAGGGTGAACGGGTCAGGGGCCACAATCGCGGCGCACGGTCAGGAGTATCGTGGTGAGCTGATCCATCGCCTGCACGGTTCCTTCGGTCTGCAGCACAAGCGGGGTCCAGAAGCGGGTTTCAAATTCGGCGCGAACGGCGTCCTGCCAGTGCCGCTCGGCGTCTTCCCAGCGCAGGCGCACCTTTTTCAGGGCGTTGCTCAGCTCCACAGACGCAGCATTGAGGCTCACGAAGACTCCTTGGTTGAGGCGGTTGGCGGAGGCGCCAGCTCCGTGGCGGCATACGCTTCCAGCGCAGCCAGCTTTTTCTCCAGCAAGGCGATTGCCTGTTTCAGATCGGATTCGACAAAGTTACCGAGCAACCGGGCGACTCCCTCGTATTGCTTGATTGCTTCGGGCAGTTGCCGAATCCAGCGCCGGGTGGTGGCGATCTTTTCCTCGGCGTGTTCCAGGCGTTGTTTCGCCTTGCGCAGGGCGATTTCCGGTTCGGTGGTGCCGGGGCCGCGTCCTTCGCCCCAGGAGCGCCGGTGGGCCAACTCGGCGCGCGCCCGATTGACCTCTTCCTGACAGTCGCGTGCTGTGCGTTGCCAGAAGCCCACCTGGCCGTGCAACCAGTCCAGAGTTCGCTGAATTTCCAGCTCCGCGGCGCATAGTGCTGACGAGGCCTGCAAGGTGAAGGCAGACAGCCCGGCGTGGAAATCACGCAGCGGATCGAGCGACAGCACCTGTGCCGACTGGCTCATTCGTCCTCCAGGCCGCCCGGCCGACTCACCGCGATTGCAGATAGTCCTCAATCCGTTCCGCCTTGCGCAGCAGATAGGGGATCTGTTGCTGGGCAGAGTTGCTAAATTGCCCGAGCACCACCATGGTCTGGGCAAATTCCTCGGCGAACTTCTCGTGTTCCTGATCGCGCCAGGTGTCACCCAGGCCGGCGAACTGCCCCTGGAGGACCGCGGTCTGGCGCTGGAGTTCGTTGACAAAGTGCTTCAGGTTCTGAGCAAACCGACGCAGTTCCGCAGGATCCACAATTGCTTTTGGCATGAACACCCTCAGAAAGGAACCACGTGTTGCAACGCCGTATTTCGACTGTAGCATGCGGCGCACAGGGTGTAAAGACGCTGCCGGGCCAGCGCTGCGTCCCTCAGGACGCGCTCACCCGACCATTATCCAGACGCAGCCAGTGCGTGATCGTGCGCGGAATTTCGTTGGCGTAGTGGCTGACAAAGAGAAGTGTTTGCTCGGGATGCAGGCGCTCCTCCAGCCAGGAGCGAACCCGGGCGATCGAGGGATCGTCGAGTCCCTGCATCGGTTCATCCAGGATCAGCAAGGGCGGCTCCTTCACCAGAGCGCGAATCAGCAGCACCAACCGCTGTTCGCCCGTTGACAGCCGGGCAAAGGGGCGCTCGGCGAGAGCGGCGATCCCGAATTCCTCGAACAGCTGGCGCACCACGGCATCCTGAGCCGGCGTGGTGTGGCGCGGCACGAGCACATCGAAAAAGCCGGTGGCAGCCGTGCGTGCCGCCGTCAGCGGTTCGGTGAAGTAGAAATGGAGTTCCGGAGAAAGAAGACCGACCTTGTGCTTGATATCCCAGATGCTTTCGCCCGTACCGCGCTTGCGCCCAAAGAGCCACAGATCATTGCTGTACGCCTGGGGATGATCGCCGCACAGCAGACTGAGCAAGGTGGTTTTCCCCGAGCCGTTGGGGCCCAGCACGGCCCAGCGCTCACCCGCATGAACGGTCCAGGACACATCGCGCAGAATGGCCCGCTCGCCATAGGTCACATTCACCTGGCGCAACTCGATGATCGGTGGCCCATGGCGCGGGGGGGGGGGATCGGGAGGCGCCACGGAGCGTTCAACCTGGCGCGGCAGCCGGGCCAGAAACTCCGCCCGAGTTCCCTGCCAGCGCACCGCCAGCTGATCGAGTTCCAGCACATGCGTCACCCATTCGGGCAGCACGGCGGGCCGGGTGATCAGGACAACCTTCAGCCCCTGGTCAATCAGGGTGCCGAGCATCGTGGCAACCTCGCTGCGGCCCGCGTGATCCACTCCAAGAAACGGTTCATCGAGAATCAGCATTTCCGGGTGCGACAGCAAGGCGCGGGCAAGGCGCGCACGGCGCGTTTCCCCGTTGGAGAGCTTGATCAACGACAAGCCCCGCAACGCCTCCAGCCCCAGGCGCAGACAAACGGCGTGCAGCGCCTCCTCGGTGGCGGCGGTTCCCGAGCGCAGAAAATCGTCGAGGGTGAGATCATCCTGCGCTTCGATAAAGTTAAATCGTTGCTGATAGTAATGCCGACCGTAGGAGAAGCGCCACGATTCCTCCTTGAAGGAAACGCGTTTGATCACCTCCGACGGCCAGGCAACGGCACGCCCGTGCGCGCGCAGCTGAGCGAGCATCGGCCACTCGATCGAGCCAGCATCGAGACGAAAGCGCCCCAGGAGCGCCTCGGCGAGTGTGGTTTTTCCGGAAGCGACCGGCCCCACAATCGCCCAGCACTCCCCCTCGCGTACCGTCCAGTGCACCGCGCGCAAACCAACCTCGTCCCCGGGGCGCACGATGGTGGCATGGTCGAGAACGATCAGAGGAGCCGGGGATAGAGGCGGCATCAGGCACCATCTCCGCATGGGTAAGGCGAGCGCTGCGGTGGGGGGAAAACAAGCGCAGGCGTCAGCGCCGGAATTCGCTCCTGATCCAGCACCGACGCCCGAGGTTGGCAATACAAAACCGGACGCGCCGCGCCTTACTTCGGTTCGCACTCTTTCAGGGCCAGGACGGCGAAGGCGGTCCCGGCATGAGACAGATAGTGCTTGCCATCGCTCCGCAGTGAGCGGGTAAACCAGCGCCCGCTCGCGCGCTGGTTCTTCTTCAGCCAGGCGACTCCCTTTTGAATCCGTGCGTCGTTCGCCGGGAGCCCCGCCCGACGCAGCACATAGAGACAGAAGCCGGTCGCATAGCCATCGCTCGTCTGGGTGTCTTGCTCCTTCTTGTCGGCGCGTTGCCACTGACCGAGAGTCGCGACCGCCCAGCCGCCATCCGCCTTTTGCAGGGCCAGCAATTTGTCCACGATCGCCTTCTTCTCGGCAGCGCTCAGGAAGCCGTCGAGCGAGGTGGACACCCAGAGCAACATCGCCTCGTGATGGAGCATTTTCGGCGGATTGGCCTTGAAATAGCGGCGGATGTTCTCAAGCCCTTTTTTCGCCGCCTCGGTTTGCGCGTAGTGGTCCGGCGCCACCGCAACGGCCAGGGCGGCCAGTGTGGCGCCGTAGTGATCGTCGGATTCCATCGGCGGCCAGTTGCACTTGAGCCATTTCCATCCGCCATCGGGACGCTGCACGGTCCACATGCGATCGAGCGCCTTGCGTGTCAACGGATGAAGCTTGCCCGTGGTGGCGGCATCATTGAAGGCCAGGGCGGCCGCCATCGCGACCACCTCGGCATCCCAGCGCGGGCCGTCTTTCTCCCAGCGCTGCTGCACATGCTCCTCGGCGAACTTGCGCACAATGTCCTGTGCCGGCGCCTGTCCGGGAATCGCCGGACGTGCGGTCAGGTAGGCGTAGTTGGTGTGGCAGGCGAAGCAGTTCTTCTGTTTTTGCCAGTTGAGCGCTGCCGTGTCGAGAAAACGCCCCGCGGCTTCCAGTGAAAACACCCTGGCCAGCGGTTCGTCCTTCTGGTTGGCGCTCAGGGGCGGGAGATTCGTCAAGGTGATGGGTTCCGCTCCCTGCCCCGGCGCAACCATCCACGCCAGAATGATGCCAATGGCGATCCGTTTCATCGTTTGTCCCCCCCTGTGAAAGTGTCGCCTTGCCCGGATTCGCCTCTGTGCGCTGTCCGTGGTAATGATGTCCCGTTGTAGAAATCTGTCCCCCTCTCGGCAACCGACGCGAACCCTCTCAGGGGAGGTTCCACCAGGCGCCGAGGAGATCCGGGGTTGGTCGGCGAGGAGTCGACCGCAGCACGAGACTTCTACCCTGCGGCGCGCGAATCGGCGGGGGTTACCGAGTCAGTTGTACGTAGCCTTCGAGGGCAGCGCGAAAGTCGGCCAGTTTGCCCTGGGCATTCTTCTGGTCCTGTTTCCAGTCGTCCCGTATCTGTTGTGCCAGGCGCTCCATGCCGCCCAGATTGTTGCTCTGAAGCAAGGGGATGTACTCTTCCTGGGCCAGTTCGAGATAGCTTTGTTCGCATTCCTCGTGGAAGGTGTCGATCACGGTGGGCATCT
>JAKOSN010000173.1 GCA_029777335.1 Planctomycetota bacterium | reverse complement strand
GGTGCGCAGAGCACGGGGTGCCGGAATCGCAATGCGTGGAGTGCAACCCCCACTTGCTCCCACGAGGAAAGGAACGCCCCTTTTGCAAGAAACATGGGGTCGCGGAATGTCCCCTGGAGTATCCCGAGATTGCCCAGTTGGCGCAAACCCCAACGATTTCGGCGGCGGACCGCGCCCGTGCCGAGCGGGCGCTGGCCTTTCGCGCCCGCCCAGAGAATAACAGCAAATGCAAGCTCCATCATCGCCGCATTCAGTTTGCCTCGCTCGAGGCCGTCGAGAAAGCAGGGATTGAGATCCAACCTGTCTGGGAAGCCCCCATCGTCGAGTCCGTGTCCGCTTACGGCGAGGTTACTTACGATCAGACCCGCGTGGCTCGGTTATCGTCGCGTGCCCCTGGCACGGTGTGGAAGGTGACCAAACAGGTCGGCGACCGGGTGACTCGTGGAGAAGTTCTGGCGTTGGTTGACGCGGCCGAGGTCGGGAAAGCAAAGACGGGCTTTCTCCAGGCGATCGTCCTGCTTCGCCTGCGCAGCAAAACCTACGAGCAATATCGACAGCTTCCAGGGGCCATCGCGGAACAGCGTGTCCGCGAGGCAGAAACGGCGCTTCAGGAGGCCCAGATCCGTCTGCTGAGTGCCCAGCAAGCGCTGAATAATCTTGGGCTGCCGGTGGATGCCGACGCGTTGAAGGAATACTCCGAAAAGCAACTCGCCGCCCACCTCCAGTTCCTTGGACTACCAGCCTCGCTGCGCCAGACCCTGGATCCGCAAACGACCACGGCGAACTTGCTCCCTGTGGTGGCGGCGCTCGATGGCATTGTCGTGAATCGCGAGGTGGTCGCCGGGGAGGTGGTCGATCCGAGCAAGGTGCTCCTGGTTGTCGCCGACGTGCGCCATCTGTGGTTAATGCTCCATCCGCGACAGGAAGACGCCCAGAAACTCGCCCCTGGGCAGACCGTTCATTTTCGTGCCGACGGCACCGGCCAAACGATCCAGGGAAGCATCTCCTGGATCAGCACGGCGGTCGATGAGAAAACGCGCACAGTCAAGGTGCGTGTGGACCTGGAGAATCCAGAGGGAGGGTTGCGCGCCAGCACTTTTGGACAGGGCCAGATCGTCCTCCGAGAAGAGAAGAACGCCATCGTCGTCCCCAGCGAAGCCGTCCACTGGGAAGGGTGCTGTCACGTCGTCTTTGTTCGCGCCGCCAATTTTCTGGCCCAGGATGCTCCCAAGGTGTTTTACGTCCGCAAGGTTCGCCTTGGCGCGGTGGCTGGGGAACGGACCGAGATCGTCGCCGGAGTTCTTCCCGGCGAGATCGTTGCCACCAAGGGGAGCGGAACTCTCCGTGCAGAGTTGCTGAAAAATAACCTCGGCGAGGGCTGAGGCTGCGGCCATTAACAGCCCGGTCGGGCTGAATCACAGCGGGTGAAAAAGAGCGTGGACACCGTGGACCGCGCAAGGGTGGTGCCCTGCGCCGCAGGCGCCGTGCGGAGGATACTGGATGCTTAACTGGGTGATCGATTTTTCCTTGCGGCATCGGATTCTGGTGATCATGCTCGCGCTGGCCGGCGCGGTGGCGGGCGCGGTATCTCTGCAGCATCTGGATATCGACGCCTTTCCCGACACCACTCCCGTGCAGGTCCAGATCAACACTGTCGCCCCTTCGCTGGCTCCCGAAGAGGTGGAACAGCAGATCACCTTCCCTCTTGAGCAGGTGCTGAGCGGATTGCCGGGATTGCAGCAGCTTCGCTCCGTCTCCAAGTTTGGTTTGTCGCAGCTTGTGGTTACCTTTGACGACGGGATCGACATTTACTTCGCCCGCCAGGTGATCAACGAACGTCTTGCCACCGTGGCCCTGCCGCCCGGCATCGAACATCCACGCATGGGCCCCGTGGCGACCGGCCTTGGCGAGGTCTTTCATTATCTGGTGAAGCTCAAGGGCGTCGATCTGTCCAAACTTCCCGAAAAACAACGCGAGGAGAGACTTCAATATCTGCGCACGGTTCACGACTGGGTCATCAAACCCAAGTTGCGCACCGTACGTGGCGTCGCCGAGGTCAACAGCTGGGGCGGGTTCGAGAAGCAGTATCAGGTGCGCATCGATCCCGATCGCCTGATCAAGCACAAACTCACCTTTGACACCGTGATCGAGGCCGTCGAGAAGAACAACCGCAACGTGGGAGGAGGAAACATCCGGCAAAATAGCCAGATGCTTCTGGTCCACGGCCTGGGACGCACCGTGAACGTCGGTCAACTTGAGAATATTGTCCTTGTCGCGCGCGATGGGGTGCCCATTCGTGTCAAGGATGTCGCCACCGTTGAGGTGGGGAATGAGATCCGCCGGGGCGCTGTTACTGCCGACGGCCGGGGCGAGACAGTCCTCGGCCTGGGCTTCATGCTCATGGGCGAGAACAGTCACGTGGTCACCCGGGCGCTCAAGGACAGGATGGAGGAGATCGCCGCCACCTTGCCTTCCGATGTTGCCATCGAGGTGGTCTACGACCGAACAGAACTGGTGGACTACGTCATTCACACCGTGCGCAACAACCTCTTTGAAGGGGGATTGCTGGTAATCGCCGTTCTGTTTCTGTTCCTGGGGAACTGGCGTGCGGCGGCCATTGTGGTGGTCGCGATCCCTCTGTCGATGCTGTTCACCTTCACGGGGATGTGGCGTTTCGGCATTGCCGCCAGCCTGCTCAGTCTGGGGGCGATCGACTTTGGCATGGTGGTTGATAGCTCGGTCGTCATGGTGGAAAACTGTGTGCGCCACATCGGCCATGGCGACCTGCGCACACGCACCAAACTCGAAGTGATTCGCGATGCCGCTGTGGAAGTGCGCAAGCCAACGTTGTTTGGCGAACTCATCATCATGATTGTCTATTTGCCCATCCTCACGCTGGAGGGGATCGAAGGGAAGCTGTTCCGCCCCATGGCGCTGACAGTGATCTTCGCCCTGCTGGGGTCGATGGTGCTCTCCATGACCCTCATGCCGGTGCTGGCCAGCCTTCTTCTCCCTCGGCGGATCGACGAGCGCGAACCTCTGCTGATGCGTCTCGCCCATCGCGTGCACAATCCCATCCTGCGCCTGTGCATGGAGCACAAGTTTGCAGTGATTGGGATTGCCGTTTGCGTCCTGGTAATCGCCTTTGGCTTGATCGCGCCAACGCTGGGCTCGGAGTTTGTGCCCCGTCTGTCCGAGGGGGCCATCACGGTCAACGTGGTTCGCCTCGCCGGGACCGATCTGGATGAGTCGATCCGCATGAACACCCAGTTGGAGAAGGCGATTCTGGGGGCGTTCCCCGACGAGGTGCGCCATGTCTGGAGTCGGATTGGAACCGCAGAGATCGCCACCGATCCCATGGGGGTGGAACTGACCGACCTGTACCTCACGCTCAAGCCTCGGGAGCGGTGGAAAAAGGCCCACACACAGGAGGAATTGACTGCCCAGATCGAAAAGGTGATCCGCGAGCAGCCTGGGCAAAAGCTCTCCTTCTCGCAGCCGATCGAACTGCGCATTAACGAGATGATCTCCGGAGTTCGTTCGGACGTGGCTGTCAAACTCTTTGGCGACGATCTTACCGTGCTGCGCACCAAGGCCGCGGAGATTGAGCGCGTTCTGAAGACCATCCCTGGCAACGCCGATGTCACCACGGAGCAGGTCACGGGGCAGCCCGTGCTCCAGATCCGTGTGGATCAGGAGCAAATCGCGCGTTACGGCGTTCCGGCCAAGGCAGTCCTTGACGTGGTCGAGTCGATTGGGAGCAAACCGCTCGGGGAAGTGGTCGAGGGCCAGTTACGGTTTCCGCTGGTGGCCCGCTTGCCCGAGGAACGTCGGCGGAGTCCAGAGAGCATTGGGGCCATCTTGCTCCCAACCGCAGGGGGGGAACACATCCCGCTGGCGCGGCTCGCCACGATCGCCGTCGTGGAGGGCCCCTCGACCATTACTCGCGAGTGGGGGCAACGGCGAATCACGATCACGGCGAACGTGCGTGGCCGGGACATGGGGAGTTTTGTGGCCGAGGCTCAGGATGCGATCAAACAGCAGGTGGTGCTGCCCCCCGGCCGCTACCACCTCGCCTGGGGCGGGCAGTTCGAGCATTACGAAAGCGCCCGCAAACGCCTGTTGATCGTGATTCCCGTGGCGATTGCGCTCATCTTTACGCTGCTTTTCCTGACCTATCACAATGTGGTGGATGCCCTGCGCGTCTTCACCGGGGTGCCTCTTGGCTGGGTGGGTGGGATCCTTGCCCTGTGGTTGCGCGGGATGCCCTTTTCCATCTCGGCGGCCATCGGCTTTATCGCCATGTCCGGCGTCGCCGTCCTCGACGACATGATTCTGGTGTCGTATATCCGGCAACTTCGCCGCAAGGGATTATCCCGCGACGAGGCAGTACGTCAGGCAGCTGTCACCCGTCTGCGTCCGGTATTAATGACCACACTGGTGGCGAGCCTCGGCTTTCTGCCGATGGCCTTCAGCACCGGGATGGGGGCGGAGGTACAACGTCCACTCGCCACCGTGGTGATCGGCGGGGTACTCAGTGCCATGGTCATGTCACTGCTGGTTATTCGAGTCCTGTATGTGATCTTCGATTCCGTCGCGCTGGGAGCCCAGTGGATCCTGACCCGTGGGTTGGGCCTGCGCGCCGAGCAGCTGACGTGGCTGTTCGGAGGACACGGCGAAGGGTGGAGTGAAGCGGGCGAGGGCACTTCACCCAGGCCGACCGAGACCCCCTCGACCCAACTGGCAGAACAAGCACATGCTTGAGGAGGATGCGATGAATTGGCGACCCTGGCAGGGCGGCCTGATGTTATCCGTGGTGACACTCGTTCTTACGCTCGGTGGCTGTAGCCAGACCACCAAGGAAGGCCAGGCCACGTCGAAAACCGGGAAGGATCAGGGGGCGCAGGCGAGTAAAACCGCCAAGGCTCCGCATGATCACAGCGGGTGGTGGTGTGATGAACACGGCGTGCCCGAGGCGGAATGCAGCATGTGCAGCGCCAAGGTTGCGGCCGAGTTCAAGAAGAAAGGCGACTGGTGCGACAAACACGACCGCGCCCTGTCGCAGTGCTTCATCTGCAATCCCAAGGCTAGGGAGAAGTACGTGGCGCTTTATCGCGCGAAATATGGCAAGGAGCCTCCCGAACCGACTGATAATCTGCCCCCGGCCAGGGATGAGAAGCCAGCCACGAACGACAAGCCGAAGTAATCCTGCTTGCCGAGAGGTCCTCTTCCAGAGTGCGAGCGGGGTTTACTCCGCAAAACACCCGCGCTCTGGAGGAGGTCTTCGCTTCTCCCGATACGATTCGAATTGACTCTGATCGCGCTGGTGAGCGCGGGCGAAGGGCCTCCACTGCTGTAAACAGAAGAAGGGGAGGAGCCTCGTCTGCCGCGCTCCGAAGCAGGCTCGCCTGATTGTCGAGTTCGCCAATCGCCGCGCTCGGGCCTCCGCCAAAGTTGTCCTGTACCGACTGCCCCTGCTTCGACAGGATCCAGAAGAGGAGAGCGATGTCCCTGCTAGATTCCACGCTGAACCTCATCCGCACGTTTCTCCCACTTCTCCTTGTTCTCGCGGCGGTGGTGGGCCTTCTCTGGGCCTCCCACTGGCTTCTGTTGCGCCGGCATCCCGAACTGGGTCCTGAACAGCGCTTGCCTCGGCAGTTGATCCTGCTCCTCCTCGTCGGGTGCGGCGTTGCGGTTATCGTCCTGGCGCTGCCAGTGACCTCCACGGTTCGCGATCAATTGCTCTCTCTTTTAGGGCTTATTGTTACCGCGGTCATTGCGCTGTCGTCAACAACCTTTGTGGCCAACGCCATGGCCGGGTTGATGCTCCGTTCGACGCGGAATTTCCACACGGGAGATTTCATTCGTGTCGGTGATCAGTTTGGCCGAGTGACCGAGCGCGGTTTGCTGCACACCGAAATTCAGACCGAGCATCGCGAACTGACTACCTTGCCAAACCTTTATTTGATCCAGCAGCCGGTCACGGTGGTGCGATCCTCCGGCACCATTGTGTCGGTCTCGGTGTCGTTGGGATACGACATTCACCACGCGCGGATCGAACCGCTCTTGCTCGAAGCAGCCCGGCGTGCGGAACTGGAAGAGCCTTTTGTGCGCTACATGGAACTTGGGAATTTTGCCATCACCTATCGCATTGCTGGGTTTCTCCCCGACGTCAAGAGCCTGCTCACCGTCCGCTCCAATCTGGCAAAGCACGTGCTGGAGACGCTGCACGAAGGAAACGTGGAGATCGTTTCGCCCAACTTCATGAATCTGCGCCAACTGCGGCACGAGGAGCAGATGATCCCTCCTCCCGTCGAGGAGCCTCCTCAGGAAGAACAACCCCGACCCGAGGAGCGCATGTTCGACAAGGCCGAACAGGCCGAACGCGTTGAACGCGAGTATCGTTCCCGCCTGGCGGAAATCGAACAGATGGAAAAACGCCTCGAAACGGCCGAGGGCGAGGACCGTGAGCGCCTGGAGAAGGCCCTGGCCGAGCGCAAGAAACAGGCTGCCGAACTTGCTACTGCCGCCCACCAGAACGACGCGGACGATCCCGTGAACCAGTAGGCACGCGCTCCCCCCGTTATATCCGCTCTGTTCGCTCAGGCAATTCAGCCCGCTGGGGCAAGATGCGCACAAGCGCGACTCCTTCGGAAGCGAAAAGACTCAAGCGCACTGCTGACACAACCGATACAGTCGTTAGGGTCGAGTACGCCGATGCGTCGGCGCCACCACGTCGATGCGGGCACGGAGGTTCGGCAATGGCTGCAGGAACGTTGATGCTGGCTTGCCTGTGCCTGGCGGTCGGCACGGGTACCGCTGAGGTAATCCCCCTCAACAACAACAAGTTCGAGATCCCGATTCGGATCGTCCCCGAGAAGAGGCAGGAGATCCAGACGCTGGAACTGTATGCCTCGACCAACCAGGGGAAGAACTGGGACCTCGTCGCCACTGCAACTCCTGATCAGCAGGCGTTCGCGTTCACGGCGCCCGCCGACGGGTTGTACTGGTTCAGCGTGCGCGTCATCGATCACAACAAACATGCCGAACCCCCGGACATCATGACCGCACCAGTCGGGCAAAAGATTCTTGTGGATACGCTGGCGCCGAGTGTCAAGCTGGTGTCCGCCCAGCGCCAGGGGGATGTCATCAGCGTGCAATGGGAGATCAAGGAGGAGAATCCCGATCTCGCCACGTTCCGATTGGAATACCGCAACGCCGACAGCCTGGGCGAATGGACGCCGGTCACCGCGAGTCCCGCCCTGATGGGGCAAACGCAGATCAAGGTGCCGCAAGCGGCGATTGTGCGCCTGTCGATGAAGGACACCGCCACGAACGAGGGCAAGTCCGAGGAGATGAAGGTGCCCGCGGCCACCAACACGCTGACGGCAGCGGCACCGGGAGGCGCGAGTGGCACGCCGCCCGCGCTCCCGACTCCTGGGACACCCGCCCCGAGCGGGGTGACCCCCACTCCGAGCAGTCAGGGAACTCCCGCCGGGACGGGCGTTGCCGGTGCGACGGGGGCCCCGATGGCTCCGCTGCCTGGTGCGCCGGCGGTCACCCCCCACAATGGAGGCCCCTCGATCACGTCGGCCGCGCCGAGCAATCCGCCCCTGCCGAACAACCCTCCGGTGCCCCCGTCGTTGTCTGCGCCCACAACGATGGAAGGCTCGCCGATTCCGACCCACGTTGCCACCGTGCCGGGGAGTGTTGCTCCCCCTGCCCCGCCGAGCCCCACTGCTCCTCCTTCGTGGGCGGGCGGGATTCAGCCGGTCTCGACCGGATCGATGCAGCGTCGCATCCCGGATCAGGTCGATGCCAATCCCGGCTCGCCCTATGGTGCCCCGGCGACCAATGTGGTGGCGATGTCGTCGGGGATGGCGGATCGAAACACGAGTACGTCTGTCCTGCCCACGCGGCAACCCTGGGGAGCCCTGCCCCCC
The DNA here is from genome assembly GCA_029777335.1 of Planctomycetota bacterium. Lineage (GTDB taxonomy): Bacteria > Planctomycetota > Planctomycetia > Gemmatales > Gemmataceae > JAKOSN01. Next base: position 17,887 of record JAKOSN010000173.1, on the reverse strand, counting down.
TTGCAGGTGGTCAATAATCGACGGGTCACCCTGGAGTACGAGGTCGCCAAGTTTGGTCCCTCGGGAATCGGGTCCGCCGACCTGTGGGTCACTCGCGACGACGGTCAGAACTGGCAGAAGTATGTCGCCGACAACAGCCCGGCCACGCCCGTGACAACGCCCGACGGCAAGGATTCTGGCGTGGTGCGTCGCACGCTCTCGGTGGATCTGCGCGAGGAAGGCGTCTACGGGTTCTACCTGGTGGTCAAGAGCGGAGCTGGCTTGAGCAAGCCCGATCCCCGCCCGAACGAACCGCCCCAGATGCGGCTGGAACTCGATTACACCCCACCCAAGTGTCGTCTGTTCCGCCCTGAACCCGATCCGCTCCAACGAAACTCGCTGATCATTCGCTGGGAGGCGATCGACAAGAATCTGGCCAGCACGCCGGTGTCTCTGGAATGGGCCGAGCAGCCGACTGGTCCCTGGCTTTCCATCGGCGGAGCGGCCCTGGCCAATACGGGCACGCACTCCTGGACAGTGCCGACCAATGTTCCACCGCGGGTCTTCCTCAAACTGAGTGTGCGTGATACCGCGGGGAACGTCGCCGTCGCGCAGACTCCGGAACCAGTGCTGGTGGATCTGAACACTCCCGAGGTGCGCATCCTGGGGCTGGCCGGGCCCAAGTAAACTCCGCTCAGGGCCAAAAGATAAGGCGAGGGGTGAACTTCGTGTTCGCCGCTCGCCTTTCTTGTTTACTTTCGTTTGCTCCCCGCTGCAATCGTGACCTAGACTTGGGGAGTAGTGCCGATCCCTGGAGAATCCCATAGAGCACCTGCCAGCGCTTGGCCGCGAACTCAGCACAGTTGAGAACCCGCGACAACCGCCAGCACCGACGCACTCTCGAATCATGGCCATGCAAGTCGAAAAAGCGACGGATACGTGGGTGACAGGACCAGATCGCCCCCTCTCCGCAACCCGTCGCGATGCCTGTGTTGTCCACATCTATCCCACTGGCCCGGGGATGGGCGCTCGCTACCCCCTGAGCGATACCCCGGTGGTGCTCGGGCGTGGGAACGATTGCGACATCCGCATCAACGATCATTCCGTCTCGCGCCGCCATGCCCGTATCCAGCCTGGGGCCGATGGCTACTACGCGGTCGATTTGCAGAGCACCAACGGCACCTTCGTCAACGACATCCCTGCCTCCATCTGCAAGCTCAAGGATGGCGATTATCTGCGCGTGGGCAATTGCATCTATCGCTACCTCGCGGGCGGGAATGTGGAAGCGGAGTATCACGAGGAAATTTATCGCCTGACCATTATCGATGCCCTCACCGACATCCACAACAAACGCTACCTGATGGAGTTCCTCGATCGGGAACTCTCGCGCTCGGCCCGCTACGATCGTCCCCTGGCCTTTGTGCTCTTCGATCTGGATCGCTTCAAGGCGATCAACGACGAGTTCGGGCATCTGGGCGGGGACTTCACCCTGCGCGAGATCGCCGCCTGTGTGAAGGGCAGCATTCGCAAGGAGGAACTCTTCGCACGCTATGGCGGCGAGGAATTCGCCATCGTCCTTCCGGAGACCGATGCCGAGGGCGCGCGAACGGCTGCTGAACGTATTCGCGAGATGGTGGAAAAGCACCGCTTCCAGTACGAGGGCAAGACCTATCCGGTCACGATCAGCATCGGGGTGGCAACCACCTCGGGCGATCAAAGCATGACGCCGACCGCCCTGATTCGCCTGGCTGATGATCTCCTCTACCGCGCCAAGAACGAGGGCCGCAACCGAGTGATCTGCTCCGAAGACGTGGACACCCCGACGCATACCAACGCGCAGCGCTCGTAACACGTCGGAATCCGAGCGCGCCTGCGCCTCTCTGCGCCTCTGTCCGTGCAGGCCAGTCCCTGGTGTCGGGAAATCTCGATTCCCGATGTCCTCTCTCGTCCGCCCCTCCAATCCTTGCGCAAACTTCTTGACTTTTTGATTGCTCTCCTGTGAATTGAGCGCTAGCATAAGAAAGTCTCGTCAGCGCCCCCTTTGGTGAGTGCGTCCGAATCACTCTCCCGGGGAATGGTGGCGAGACGGAACTCATCGCATGGAGAAAGTCAGGTCCCAGCAAGGAGGCATTCCTGGGCCAATCTCAATCATCGATGCTGTTGCGAGTTGCTGGTGTGTGGTGGATCGTCGCTGGACGTTCGCAGACACACCATTCCCTCGACGGATAGAAAGAGTTGCCGGCTGCCTTCCTCTCCCACCCAGGCGGCCGGGCAAGGAACCTCTGTTGAAGGAGGTGGTGGATGTCTACTCCCATTCTGGATCGCATCCCCGCGATCGAGGTCTTGCAGCAGAGCCAACGAGCTGCTCTGCGCAACCTCTCCGTACATGAGTCCGACGATGCCGTCTTGTTGCTCGGGAGTGTTTCCAGTTACTACATGAAACAACTGGCCCAGGAAACGATCCGCCCTGTGCTGGGAGGCCGTAACCTGGTGAATCTGGTCCAGGTGGTTAACCCGTGAGAGCACGCATGGGGATCGCGTGCCCTGCGCCGATCCCCCTCCCGCTCAGTTGCCGTCTCCTTCGCTCTCGTCCTCCGCTCCTCCCCCTCGCCCCGCCAGGCCATACAACCCCAGTTTTTTTCGCACCGTGGCTCGATTGAGGCCCAACCACTGGGCAGCCACCCAGCGATTGCCCTGCACCCGGCGCATCACCTCCTCCAGCAAGGCCGGCTCTACACAGCGCAGCAGCTGGTCATAGAGTTCGCTCGGAGGCTCGTTCCCCGCCGCGCGAATCCGATCCGCCAGCCATCTGTGCACCATGGCCGCCAGTTGCTCCGTGGGCGTGGACGGCCCCGGATCGCTGGCGGAGTGGGGAAAGTGTTCGGGTTGCAACGGCTCGCCACGCGCCACGATGGCGGCATGTTCCAGGGCATTGCGCAGCTCGCGCACATTGCCAAACCACGACTGAGATTGCAGATAGCGCAGCGTTTCTGGCTGCAGGGTGCGCGCCGCCCCTTCGAGTCGGCTGAGAAAATGCTCGGCCAGCAAGGGGATATCTTCCCCCCGCTCACGCAGCGGAGGAAGCTCAATCTCAAAGACATTGAGGCGAAAGTACAGATCATGGCGGAATTGTCCCTCCGCCACCAACCGCGGCAGATCGCGATGGGTGGCCGAGAGGATGCGGATGTTGAGCGGCTGTGCCTGATTGCTCCCCACCGGGAAGACCTCGCCATGTTCCAGCACGCGGAGCAACTTGACCTGCACCGCGAGCGGAATATCGGCCAGTTCATCGAGAAAGACGGTTCCCCCATTGGCCAGCGCCAGCAGACCGGGGCGGGCCTGGCTGGCGCCCGTGAAGGCGCCGCGCGTGTGGCCGAAGAGTTCGCTCTCCACCAGGCTCGGACTGAGGGCAGCCACGTGGATGGGGAGGAACGGAGCCGTGCGCCGCTTGCTATGCCGATGAATCGCCCGCGCCACCAGTTCTTTTCCCGTTCCGCTCTCTCCGGTGATCAGCACACAGGCATCGTGCGGCGCCACCAGGGCAATGCGCTTGAAGATCGCCTGCATGGGGGGACTGCGCCCGACGATCTCCTCGCGGACTTCTTCCGACAGGGGCTCGGGAGGTTCGAGCGGTTGCCGTTGCAAGGCACGATGAACAGCATCGAGCGCCTGGCTCAGATCGAAGGGTTTGGTCAGGTAATCGAAGGCGCCCCCTTCGACTGCCTTGACCGCGGTATTCAGGTTGCCGAACGCCGTCACCACAATGACCGGGACAGCAGGGAGGATTTCTTGCAACCGCCCCAGCGCCGTCAGTCCATCCATCCCCGGAAGGCGCACATCGAGAATCACCACGTGGGGAGGCTGACGCTCAATCTGCCCCCATGCCTGCTCGGCAGAGGCAGCGACGGCCACCTTGTACCCCTCGCGGGTCAGCGCGCGATCGAGCGCCCAGCAGACGGCCTGCTCGTCGTCGATGATCAGTACGTGTTTCATGCCGGTTCCGGATGACGTTGCCAGGTCAATGCTCCGAGCGCTGCACAAGTTCCTGTTGGTGTCCTGTCCCCGGCACGGGGGTCGTGGCGCCGAGGGTGATGCGAAAACGCGTCCGATCTTGCTGTCGCGAATAGGCAATGCTCCCACCATGGGCCTCGGCAACCTGCCGCGCCACCGCCAACCCCAGCCCCACCCCTTCAGGCTTGCCAGTGACAAACGGCTCAAAGAGGCGGGCGGCCACCTCCGCGGCAGGCCCCGGCCCCGAGTCCACGATGTCGATAAGGCATTGGCCTGCTTCGCCGTGCCGGCTCTCGACCTCCACCCATCCACCCGGCCCTGCGGCTTCCACCGCATTCCCCAGCACGTTGAGAAACAATTGCTGCAACTGGCCGGGATCGCCCGTGAGCACCCAGTCTTCCTCGCCAGGGTGGACGCGCAGGGCGATTCGAGCATGCTGACATTGGGGCCGCACCAGGGCGATCACCTCGTCCAGAATCGCTCGCACCGAGCAGCGCTCGCTCACATGGTTCCCTTGCCGGCCCAGGTCGAGAAAGCGTTTTAAGCTGGTATCCATCAGGGTTAACTGCCGCAGAGCCACCTCCAGGGGAGTGCTGTCCGGCGGCTGATCGGGAGCGGCTCGACTCACCTCGCGCTGATAAAGTTGCACTGCCAACCGTGCTCCCGTCACGGCGTTCCGCAGCTGATGAGCCAGTCCCCCGCCCACCTGTCCCAGCAGGCGAAGTCGTTCGGTGCGCTGGACTGTTTCTTGCAAAAGCACCAGCCGCTCGGTCATCTCGTTCACGGAGCGGGCCAGGTCGCGCAGTTCATCGTTCCGGCGGGGCAAGGGCATGGGACTGAAGTCGCCCTGGGCGATTTGCCGGGTTCGCCGTTCCAGTTCGAGGATGCGCCGGGTGAGCCGCTGGGCAACCCCGACCGCCAACCCCACCGCCGCCAACGCCACCACTCCCAGCACCAAAGAAGGACGAATCTCCTCCCACAGTTTATCACGCCAGAGCGCCTCGGGGTAAAGGATGTAGAGTCGATCGCCCTGACGAGGCGGACGCAGCCGAATGCCACTGCACAGGTACGCCTCGCCTTCCACCTTCACCGGCGGACCCAGATGCACTCGTTGCCAGTCCTCATGAAGCACATCGGCGGGGAGATCGAACTCGGCGCGCGGCAGGGTGGTCAAGCGGCGCCCGTCCTCGGCCACCAGCAGAAATTCCGCTCCGGACAGACGTTTCATGTGTCCCAGAACCTGGGCCGAAAGCGGGAATTGCGGGGCTTCGCTCAGCGTCTGAGAAATTAACCGCATGCTGGTTTCAATTTGCTGGCGGGCACGCTCCGCGGCGCTCCAGGCGCTCCACAAGGTAATCCCCATGGCACCGCACAACAGAAGACCGAGCGGAACCAGCAGTTGCGAACGCAGAGGCCAGCGCATGAGCAGATCGTCGCGGCGAGAGGCAGAGATCGTCCTGTACTCACGGTAGCGAGCACAGAATGGGAAAACAAGGAAGGTTTTACCCAACCTACCCGTCGTCACAGCCAGAAATGTAGTAGGCTGGAATGGCTCACGCGCAGAAATGGCCGCAACCCGGAACGGAAGGCTGTCATGCTGGCACAACAGGGGTTCAGCGCTCCGCACTGGTTTGAGCAGGCGGCGCGCCACTATATCGATGGCCACCAGGCCTGTCCCTGGTGTTACTCGCGCCATTGTGTTTTTCTGCACGAGCGCAACGGGAAGATCGAATATCACTGTTCCTGTTGCGATTTTCTGGTGTGCAAAATCGAGCGCACCGGGGCGTGCTTCTGGATTCCCGGCGCCGAAGAGGAGTTGGTCTGAATCAAGGGAAAACGCCGAGGGGCGCGAGAGCTGGTTCCCTCGCGCCCCTCCGGTGTTCTTCTATTCACTCCGGGGATCAGTAAATCACGGGCGTCGGGTGCAGCAGATCATCCTGGTTTTGATGAGCCAGGTGGTCCTTCAATTCATTTTCCAGCCGCTTGATAATCTCGTCGCCGGAGTTCTCCGGCAGATTAGTATCAATCCGCACCCAGCGAATCACATTTCGTCCGAGTCGGTCCTCATCATTAACGCCGGGCATCAACGGATCGACCACGCCGTGATGAATGCGCCGAAACTCCTGGATCGCCTCGGCCAGAGTGATTTTGTGGTCGAGCAAGGCACGGCTTACTCGCAATTTTTTCTCATTGATGAGATTGCGCTGTTCCTGATCCGCCTGGATTTCCTCGGAGCGATTCGTTTCGTCGAAAACCCACTTGACTGCCGTGAGCAAATCGGGGTGGCGGGTGGTTTTGCCGATGGTGGCGGAATAAACCAGATGCGCTCCGCAGAACAGAAACGTGGCCAGCAAGCCACAGACAAGGAGACGTCGGAACTTCACCATGGGTGGCCTCACGATCGACGGACAATTTGCTGATAAAGCGGGGTGGCAGGGTTGGGAGGGTCGGACAGTGCCACGGTAGGAAGGAGGCCGCTTTATCAAGGGGTTCGAGTCCTTTCTCGAACCCCTCATTACTAATTAGAACACCGATCGCTCAAAAAAGTTCCTTGATCGGGTTCGCTCCCTTGTCAACAATTCGCACCGGCCGGCTGTTGGGGGTGTTGTTGACCTTGGTGTAGTCGATCCCGAGAATCTTGCACACGGTCGAGAGGAAGTCAAGAGCGCTGATGGGCCGTTCAACCACCGTGGCCCCCTGGGCATCGGTTTTGCCAATCACCTGCCCGCCCTTGATCCCGCCGCCGACCAGCACCGAACTCCAGGCACGCGGATAGTGGTCACGGCCCGGCTTGGCCCCGCGCGCGTTGATCTTTGGCGTGCGACCAAACTCACCCATCCAGATCACCAGGGTGCTGTCCAGCAGTCCGCGATCCTTCAGATCCTTGATCAGCGCCGACATCGCCGGATCGACCTGGGCGGACAGCTTCTTCACCCGATCGAAGTTATCCTGGTGGGTATCCCAGCCGCCCAGTGTAACCTCCACGAACGAAACGCCTGTCTCCACCAGGCGCCGCGCCAGCAGACAGCCCTCGGCGAACTTCCCTTCCCCGTAGGCGGCGCGCGCGGCCGCCGGCTCCAGCGAAAGATCGAAGGCTTTCGCCTCCTTCGATTGCATCAGGTTGACGGCGCGCTGATAGGTGGTGCGGTGGTCGGTGCCACTGGTCGCCTTGTAGTCCTTGAAAAAGGCGTTTTCCATCTCTTCGAGCAGCCCAACGCGCTTGTCGAATTGCTGGCTGCTCACCAGCGGGCGCATGTTCTCCACCCCACGGGCCGGATCGTTGACGATCAGCGGTTGATGCCTGGCGCCCAGGAAGCCCGCTCCATAGCCTGCCCGCCCCACGGACACATAATTCGGCATGGGCGAATCGCTATTGCCAATCTCGGCGGCCACCAGGGACCCGAGCGCCGGATGAATCAGCCCCCCTTGCCCTTCCTTGTAGCCGGTGTGCAGATAGTAGCGTGCCCGACCATGGGCGCCCTCGCCGGTGCTCATGCCGCGCAGAATGGCCGCCTCGTTGGTCCACCGGGCGAACCGGGGAAAGTGCTCGCTGATCTTGATCCCTGGCGTGGCGGTCGCGATCTCCTTGAACTCGCCGCCGTCCTTGGTGCCGGGTTTCAGATCGAAGGTGTCCTTGTGCGTGGGGCCGCCGTCCATCCACAGGACGATGCACGCTTTGTGCCGGGCCCCAGTTTTGGCTGCGTGAGCCGCCAGGACATTGAGCCAGCCCGATGCCGCCGTCGCCCCCACGCCCGCTGCCGACAACTTCAGCCAATCACGCCGCGAGAGATGGTTCAATGGATTCAGACTCGCCATGGAAGAAAGATCCTTTCGTATGCGGCTGGGCAAGGGCCCTTGCCCGAATAGTCCTGGTGAATACTCGTTCCCGAAACCGCCCGCTCCTAGTGATTGAGCGTGAATTCGCTACTGTTCAACAACACCCAGAGAATGTCCGCGTAGGCATCCCTGGCCGTGTTCTTCTCCACCAGAGCAGTCAACTTGCTCCTCTCGGCAGCCGTCGGACGCCGCGCCAGGGTCGTGAGGAAGAGATGTTCGATCACCTCCTCGGGCTTCTTCCCGGCGCGAACCAGGGAGGCCGCCACCGCCGTGTTGTTGAACTGGTTGGAGTTCATCAATCGCAGGACCTGGGGGATGCCCGCCTGATACTCGGTGGGATCGGCCCCCTCCTCCACCTGGAAGAAGTTGACAAAGGCGTCACGCCCCGTCTGAGGACGCTTCTGCGCGTTCTTGACCGGGCGCTCGGGCTTCACCGAACCTGTAATCGCCGTCAGCGAATCGTAGAGTTGTTCCGGGCTCATCACCTTGACCGCCATCCGGGCATAAACACTCGCCGGCGCAGAGGCGTTGCTCGCGGTCGGCTTGCACGATCGTTGATAGGCCTCGCTGTTGCAGATCCCGCGAATAAGATTTTTGACATCAAAATGATCGTTGGCGAAGTCCTGCGCCAGCCCGCGGAGCAGATCCGGGTGCGAGGCCGGATTGTTGTCATGCATGTCATCGACGGGGTTGACCAGCCCGCGTCCGAAGAACTGCGCCCACAGGCGATTGACCGTGGCGCGGGCAAAGTACGGGTTGCTCCGAGCCGTCATCCACTCCGCCAGCACGGGGCGGTACGGGTCGGTTGTCTTGAGCTTCGGCTCCTCTCCCTGCAGGAACTTCGCCGGCACCATCTTGGCCGATTCCGGCAACCGGCGGGGATTCACCTTGCCATTCTTCTCAATGACTCCCGCCTTGCCGCCGTTCTTGGCCGCCTTGTTCACATTGTCTGGCTGCACCTTCATGAAGAAGGCCGCCATCCCCCAGTATTCGGTCTGCTTCCAACCGGTGAAGGGGTGATTGTGACATTGCGCACATTGGAGCTGCACCCCCAGAAACAGTCGGGTGACATTGTCGGTCACCTTGTCCACGGTGCCGTTGGCCAGGAAGTAGGTGACCGCACCATTCTCTTCCTGGTTGCCGGTGGCGGTCACCAGATTGTAGACAAAGCGATCCCAGGGGGTGTTCTTGTTGAAATTGTCTGCCAGCCAGGCAGTCAACGGAGCGCTGTTCAGGCGCCGATTGTCCGAGGTGCGCGGCAGCATCATGGCCTGCCAGAGATCGGCCATGTGCCGGCCATACTGCTCACGGGTCAGCAAATCATCGATCAACTTGCTGCGTTTCTGGCTCTCGGTGCTATCCAGAAACGCCTTCGCCTGCTCCGCCGTGGGGATCACACCGAGAATATCGAGGTAAACCCGCCGGACAAACTCGGAATCGCTGCTTCGCCCGGAGGGTTGGATCTTCTCAGCCTGAAGCCGTTTGTTAATCTCGGTATCGATGCGCTGCGCGAGGGCAGTCGCAGCGGCAGGGGTCGAGGTGGCTCTGCTGGCGACCACCTTCGTTTCTGTCTTCTGCACCGGTTCGGTTTGATTCTTCTTCGCCTTCTTCTTGTCCGCGGCGGTGGTGGGAACCACGCACAGAAGCGCCACGACCAGGGTCAGTGCAAGCAGCGAGCCCCAGCGTGTCACCCTTGCCGTTGGATTCATCGCGTGTTCTCCTTGCGAGTTTCACGATTCAGTCTCGCTCCGACGAATACTGCCGGAGAGCGCACCATTGGAAAGTCTAACCCTCCCCTGAACGCAAAGTTCCGACTCCCCCGGTGGATTTTCTTCTCGTGCACCTGGGCACGTTGGAGGACGCTGCCCTGAAAGTGGACTTTTGCGCTCAACAGAAGGGCGTTGCGCTGTTATCATCAGGAAAGGATTTTTCGGGCTCGTCCACGAGGTTTCTCCTCAATGAGCGCGCACCAGGGTGATCGCCGTCGGTTGACTGTCTTCCTCGGCCTGCTCGTCGTCGGGGCGCTGTGCCTGGCGGCCTCGGTGCTGGCGCAACGGCCGCGCAATGAAGAAGAAGAGGATCCGAAAACTCAGAAACCGACGCGCCGGATTGAGGTGGAAGATGAAACCCCTGTCCCCGTCAAGCGGAAGGAAATCCGCGTGGACGACACGGGCACCCCGACCAAACCGCCGGTGGCAGAACCCGAACTGGTGATTGATCTCGGCGTGGCTGCCCGCCAGACCAGGCATCCCGGCATCCGCCGTCTCTTCGAGGCGCTGGCGCGCCCCTACGATGTCGTGACCATCAGCAATAGCATCAGCCCGCGCAGCGAACGGGTCGAGCCGATCCCGCAATTTATCGGCGAGGATCGCTCGCGCATCAAGGGGTCGATCCGTCTCAACACCCTCACCGCCGACAACAAGCCGAGCAAATCCTACGACATCCCGGTCAGCGACAAGATTCACGTGGAGTACTTCGAGCAGATGGCGCTGGCCAGGGTGAACGAATTCCTCGATACACGCTGGGAAAACAATGTCGAAACCGCGCCGGGGTATCTGAGCATCCCCGACAAACTGCTCGCCGCCGAGCAGGCGCTGACCGCCGTGGCGCGCTTCCATGAATCGGAGCGAAAACGAGGCGGACGCCAGGGCGAGGAATGGGATCCGGTGCTGGCCGCGCTGCGCAAGAAACTCCTGGCGGTGGTGCTGGCTCGCCTGAGCATCCTCGTCGACCGCGGTAACTGGGACGAGGCGTTGGCCCTGGCGAAACAGGCCGCGCAACGCTTCCCCACGCGCGACGACCACAAGGTGATTGCCCAGCCTCTGGCCAAACTGGTCGAACAGGTGTTGCGCAGCCCGCTGGCCGACGACGACAAGTATCGCGAGGTGCAAAAGCGTCTCCGGGCCATCGACGAGGAATTCCCCAATTGCGACGCCACCGAGTCGATCAGCAAGACGCTGCGCGAACAGGCGGACAAGCTGATGGCCCAGGCGCGCGGCCTCGCCTTGCAAAAGAAGCTCAAGGAAGCGGCGGTGCTGGCCCGCCAGGCCGAGGACATCTATCCCCACCTGGCCGGCGTGCGCGCGTTTCGTCTGGATGTGGAGGGGAAATATCCCATTTTGCGCATCGGCGCACGCGAACTCCCTCAGTACGTTTCCCCCGCGCTGGCCACCACCGACTCCGAACGCCAGGCCGTGGAGCTTCTCTTCGAGAGCCTGGTGCAACTGTCGCCCGAAACGCAGGGAGGCACCTTTGTGCCCGCCCTGGCCCTGGGGCGGCCCACGCAGGTCCCAATGGGCCGCGAGTTTGTTCTGCCTCGCGATCTCTACTGGTCGAACAGCCAACCGCTTTCCGCGCTGGATGTGCGCAACACGGTCCTGATGTTGCAAAACAAGAGCTGGCCGGGACGTAACGTCCCCTGGGCCGACGATCTGATCGACAGCGCCATCGTCGAGAACGATCCGCATCGCTTGAAGATCACCTTGCGGCAAGGGTATCTGGAACCGCTGTCGTTGATGGACTTCAAGGTGTTGCCGCGCATCGATCAGCCCGACAGCAAGGACTTCGCGCGCAAACCCGTGAGCAGTGGCCCGTTTCAGATGATCCCCGGCCAGCAGTCGGTCGAGGGCCGCCCCTACGTGCTATTCCGCGCCAACCCGTTCTACAGCAATCGCCCCGGCAAACAGGCCTTGCCCCGCATCCGCGAGATTCAGTTCTTCGAGACCAACGATCCCGTCAAGGAGTTTCGCCAGAATCGCCTCGACCTGGTGCTCGAGGTCCCCACCGACAAGGTGACGGCGCTGAAGGAATTACGCAACGTCGAGGTTTCGCCGCCCTTACGCATGCGACGCATCTACTTCCTGGCGGTCAATCATCGCAATCAGTTTCTGAGCAATGCCCACTTCCGTCGCGCCCTGGTGCATGCCATTCCACGCGAGAAACTCCTGGACGAGCACTTCCGCGCCGACCTGGGGAAAAAGGTCCATCATCCCTTGAACGGCCCTTTCCCGGTCGATACCTGGGCGTACAACCCGCGTCTCAAGGCCGATCCCTTTGATTCCGGTCTGGCGAAAAATCAGATGCAGCAGGCGGAGAAGGAGAAGAGCAACCTGCGCGCGGCCCGCCTTTCGCTCAAATACCCGCGGGGCGATGCCCAGGTGGAGGGCGCCATGCAGGCCATTCGCGACCAGGTGCAAAAGGAACTGGGGATCCCCCTGGAACTGCAGGAGATGGAACCGCACGAACTACGCGAGGCCGTCCAGGTCACGCACAATTACGATCTCGCTTACTTCTTTCACGATTACCCCGATCACACCTTCTGGGTCTGGCCTCTCTTCGATCCGCGCGGCAATCGCGAGGGCGGCATGAACTACCTGGGGTATGTCCCCAACGCGCGGGTACAATCCCTCTTCCGCGAAGCAATGAGTTACCGCAGCTTTGCCCAGGTGCGCGAACTCACCCAGACCCTGCACGAGGTGCTCTATCACCAAGAAGTGCCGTTCGTGCCGCTCTGGCAACTCGATCGGCACATCGCCTACCGGGATCGCCTCAAGCTGTACAACGGCAACCACAAGATAGTGCTGGACGAGAACAAACCCGCCGCGCTCGATCCGCTTTATCTGCTGCGCACCATCGACGGCTGGAAGCTGGAATAGGTCTGCTCCAGCGGGTCGCAGAGAAGATCCCGCGCCTCCTGGGGCGAAAGACGTTCACGACTGAACCAACCAGCACAACAACGATTTCTGCGCATGGAGCCGATTGGCTGCCTGGGGAATCACGAGGCTTTGCGGACCTTCGAAGACGTCGGCAGTGATCTCCTCGCCGCGGCGTGCGGGCAGACAATGCATCACCCTGGCGTGTGCCGGCGCCCGAGCCAGCAACTGGGCGTTCACCTGGTAGTTGGCAAAGCGTTGCAACCGTTCTTGCCGTTCCGCCTCCTGCCCCATGCTGGTCCACACATCGGTGTAGAGTACATCGGCCTTCGCCACCGCACGCACCGGATCCCCTTCCTGAAGCAACTCCCCCTGGGGGCAGGACGTGTGAAAGAGCTTTTCAAAGGCGGCATCGAACCGATACCCTTCCGGGGCAGACAGGATAAAGCGCACACCCAGCATGCCGCACCCCAGCGCCAGCGAGCGGGCCACATTGTTGCCATCGCCCACAAAGACCAGGGTGCGCCCGGCCACCTTGCCGAACTGTTCCTGCATGGTCATCAGGTCGCCCAGCGCCTGGCACGGATGATCAAGGTCCGAAAGCGCGTTGATCACCGGGCAGCTGGAACAGGCGGCGAACTCCTCGACCGTTTTCTGGCTGAACACCCGCAGCGCGACGACATCGACGTACTGGCTGAGGACGCGGGCAAAATCGGGGACGGGCTCGCGCCGGCCCATGCCGCCATCAGCCTCGCTGAGGAAGATACTGCTCCCCCCCAACTGCGCCATGGCAGCCTCGAAGCTGACGCGTGTGCGCAGCGATGGTTTCTCAAAGACCAGCCCGAGGACGCGCCGGGCCAGCAACGCCGGGCGTTCGCCGCGTTGCCAGCCGACTTTCAGGCGTGCGGCTTCCTCCAGAAGTTGTCGCAACTGATCGGGGGTCACATCCAGGAGGGTGCGAAAGTGCTGCATCAGTGATAGGGGGTCAGAAGACGGGGGTAAAAACGCACCAGCGTGAGACCAAAGGCACGAACCCGTCCTCTGGTCTCACGCTCGCAAACGATTTGCCCCCTGGTTACCTGGTGAGTGCCTCTTCGATGATGTCACAGCCCTCGTTCAATTCGGCATCGCTCAACAACAGCGAAGGCAGCAACCGCAGGACGGTGCCGTGCGTGCAATTGACGAGCAGCTTCTTCTCCAGACAGCTGGCGACGACCGGGGCGCCATCGGTGGTCAGTTCGACGCCGATCATCACTCCCTTGATGCGGATTTCCTTGATCAGGGGCGAGCGGGCGCGCATCGCCTCAAAGCGTTGGCGGAATTGTTGTTCGAGTTGCCGGGCTCGTTCCAGGAGCCCCTGCTGCTCGATCGTCTCGATGGTGGCCAGGGCGGCGGCACACGCGAGCGGATTTCCGCCAAAGGTTGCGGCATGCGTGCCAGGGCGCAGTTTCGCGGCGAATTCGGGGCGCGCGATCAGTCCGCCACATGCCACCCCGCCAGCCAGCGCCTTGGCCAGCGTGACCGCGTCCGGCACGATCGCCCAGTCCTGGTGCGCGTACCAGTGCCCGGTGCGTCCCATGCCGGTTTGTACCTCGTCGAAGATGAGCATCAGCCGGTGTTTATCCGCCAGCTGCCGCAACCCTTCGAGGTAGCCCGCCGGAGGGAGGTTGATTCCGCCCTCCCCCTGAATCGGCTCCAGCATGATGGCGGCGGTTTCACTATCAATGTGCCGCGCGACGGCGTCCAGATCGCCGAACGGCACATGAACGAACCCCGCCAACATCGGCTCGACGCCCTGATGATACTTGGGCTGGCCGGTGGCGCTCAACGCTCCCATGGTGCGCCCATGAAAGCTATTATACATCGTGATAATCTTGTAGCGCTCCGGTCCCCCCCACAGACGGGCCATCTTGATGACCGCCTCGTTCGCCTCGGTGCCGGAATTGCAGAAGAAACACTGTCCGCCCCAGCCGGTGCGCTGCGCCAGGGCCTCGGCGAGACGGCCCTGGGGCTCGGTGTACCAGGTGTTGGGGACGTGAATCAGGGTTCCCACCTGTTCGCGCACCGCCTCCACCACCTGCGGCGGGCAATGCCCCAGTAAGCCACAGCCCCACCCCGGAAAGAAATCGAGATAACGATTCCCCTCGGCATCCCAGACATACGATCCCTCGCCACGGACCAGGCACACCGGATAACGGGTGTAATTCCCGATCACATGCCGACTGTACAGATCGATGATCTCTTGCGAATGCGTCATGAGGGTGTCACTTTCTGGGATTCCCACGCGAACTCCTGCAGCATGAATCAGGCTGGCATGGCCACTTACAAAAGAATCTCCGTCCCCACCCCGCGCACCGTGAAGATCTCCAGCAACAAGGAGTGCGGTACACGGCCATCGATCATGTGGGTCTTGCCCACCCCGGCACGCAAACTCTCCAGACAGGCCTCGACCTTGGGAATCATCCCGGAGTCGATGATCCCTCGTTCCACCAGGGAACGGCACTGGGCGGCATTAAGTGTGCTCAGCAGGGAAGCCTCGTCGTTGCGATCCTCCAGAATACCGGGCGTATCGGAGAGAAAAACGAGTTTCTCCGCTTTCACCTGAGTCGCCACCGCCGCCGCGGCCGTGTCGCCATTGACATTCAGCCAGCCGCCGGCCTCGTCCATCGCCAGGCAGGGAATCACCGGGATGATCCCTGCTGCACAGAAATCCTTGATCAGCCCGGCGTCGACCCACGTCACATGCCCCACCCGGCCCAGGTCAATGCCGCCCGTTTCGCCCGTGGGATCGGGGAGAAAGAGCCGCTGGCCGAAGAGGCACTGCAAGGAGTCGGTATGCAGCCCCACGGCACGCCCGCCGAGTTCGCGAATCTGCCGGACGATCCCGGTGTTGATCTCGTTGCGGAGCACGCGCACCACGATGTTCAGCGTGTCGTCGTCGGTGTAACGCCGCCCCTGAATCTTGCGCGGTTGAATCCCCGCGGCCGCCATGGCCCGATCGATCGGTTTGCCCCCGCCATGCACCAGCACTGGGTGCATGCCAACCGTTGCCATGAAGGCCACATCCTGCAAGGTGGTGCGCAGGGAGTCGGGATCCTCCATCGCACTTCCGCCCAACTTGATGACCATCAGCCGATCGCGGAAGGTGCGGATGTACGGCAGCGCCTCGATCAGCGCTTCAGCCTTGCGGATGGCGTCCGTCATCACCATGATGCGCTTACCACCCCTTCTCCGCCAGCCAACGTTCGGCATCCAGGGCAGCCATGCAACCCGTTCCGGCCGCCGTCACCGCCTGGCGATAGTGGCTATCGCTGACATCGCCGGCTGAAAAAACACCTTCCACGCTCGTGAATGTCCGGTGCTTGGTGGTCCACACAATGTAACCCGCAGCATCGAGTTCGAGCTGCCCCTTGAGAAACGCCGTGTTGGGGGTGTGGCCAATGCCCAGGAACATCCCTGTGCACTCCAGCTCTTCCTTCGTCCCATCGGCGGTGCTCTTCAACCGCACGCCCGTCACTCCGGCCTCGTCGCTGCCCAGAACCTCGTCGACCACGCGATTCCACTTGATCGTGATCCTGGGGTGTTCCAGCGCCCGCTGCTGCATGATCTTGCTGGCCCGCAGCTGATCACGGCGATGGATCAGATAGACCTGGCTGGCGAACTTGGTCAGGTACGATGCCTCCTCGATCGCCGAATCGCCGCCACCGACCACCACGAGCGGTTTGCTCTTGAAGCGCGGCAGCGCCCCGTCGCACACGGCACAGGCGGAAACACCATTGTTCTTGAAGCGTGTCTCCGATGGCAGCCCCAGGTAGTTCGCGCGCGCCCCGGTGGCAACGATGACCGCCAGCGCCTCGTGGGTGGGCCCTTCGAGTTGTTTCAGTTTGAAGGGATGCTTGCCAAAATCAACCTCGGCAATGTCATCGGTGATGATGCGCGTGCCAAAGTTGAGCGCCTGCTGGCGCATAAACTCCATCAACTCGGGACCAAAGGCGGCACGCTTGCCCTGGTGCGCCCGTTTCCCCTCGTAGTTGTGCTGGACGTTGACATAGCGTTCCGCGGGGAGCGCCGATTTGGCAAACTGCCCCAGAGCGGCATTGTCGACAAACGGCCAGCCGGGAAAATTTTCCACCTCGGTGGTCAGGTTCAATTGCCCCAGCGGGAGCGTGCCCTTGTCCTGATTGTCCGGCGTGAGGGCTCCCTCGAAAACGAGCGGAGTGAGGCCGGCGCGCGCCGCATAGATGGCCGCCGTCCAGCCTGCAGGTCCTGAACCGATAATTACGACCTTTTCCGGCATGTTCATCTATCCTTCTCAGCTCGTCGCGGGCGGTCCCTGTCCTACAATCTGTTGACAGTGTATAGTGGGAGTCAGCGTCTGGACAATGTCTGGCGCGCGACCGGATACGATTTCCCCCTCGACAGGTGGACCCCCGTCCCATGAAGCGTCTGACGGATCTGCGCGAAATCCTTCGCTACGTGCCTCAGTTTCGGGAGCGCATCTTCGTGATCGCCCTCGACGGCGCGGTGGTCGAGGAGGAGAATTTCGCTAACCTCTTGCTCGACATTGCCTTGCTGCGCAGCCTGCGCATTGGGGTGGCCCTGGTCCATGGCGCTGGGTTGCAGATCCGTCAACTGGCCGAGAAGACCGGCGTGGTTCCCTCCGACAGCGATGGTACTGGCATCACCGATGCGGCCACGTTGCAGCTAGCGCTGACGGCCGCCAACCGCGTCACCCACGAGATCCTCGAAGGGTTGAGCGTCGCCGATCTGCGCGGTGCCTGTGGGAATGCGGTGGTCGCCCACCCGGCGGGCATTTTGCAAGGAGTCGACCAAAAGATGACCGGGCGCGTGGAGCGGATCGACGTGGGCATGCTGCAGGCGATGCTCGATCATGACATTGTTCCTGTCATTCCTCCGCTGGGATGTGATGGCGAGGGCCACACCTATCGGCTCAACTCCGACTCGGTGGCGGTCGAGGTGGCGCGTGCGCTCCACGCAGTCAAGTTGATCTATCTCAGCACCAGCGCAGGGGTGCGGCGCGGCGAGGAGTTGTTGCGCCATCTTTCTGTCGAGGAGGCGGAGAATCTGCTGAAAAAGCAGCGCAGCGAGCTTGCCGCCGATTCGGTGTCGAAGCTGGAACAGGCGGTGCGGGCTGCCAAGGGGGGCGTGCCGCGTGTACACATCATCGATGGCCGTCTGGATGAAGGGCTGCTGGCGGAGGTCTTTTCAAACCAGGGCGTGGGCACTCTGATTCACGCCAACGAGTACAAGGCGATTCGGCGGGCGCAGAAGAAGGACATCCGCGTTCTCTTCAACCTGATCCAGCAAGGAATCGAGAACGACGAACTGATGCGGCGCAGTCGCGCCGAGATCGAACGCGACATCAACGATTTCTATGTCTTCGAGGT
>JAKOSN010000172.1 GCA_029777335.1 Planctomycetota bacterium | reverse complement strand
GGGAGAGAATTCCTTGTGCAAGCGAATGAGTTCGGGAAGGAAGGCGTTGTTCACCGGACATTCAGTTCCGACGAAGACCACCACGATTGCTTTGCGGTCCTTGAGGTCCTTGAACGCGAGGGAGCGGTTATCACGTGGATCCTTCAGGGAGAAGTTGCTAATGTGACGGGCGGGTGCAGGGGCTTTTTTCCCGCCACTCTGCGCCAGGGAGGAGACGGTAAGGGCGCTGAGAAAAACCAGCAGACATACGATCGGTAGCTGGCGTTGCATGGAAACACCTCAGGATACGGGGCAGACCAGGTGGTTCAGCGGCGCGCGAAAACACCCCCACAGAACATTGTCCTCCCCCTCGGTCGCGCTGGACAGAGGGGGAAGACAAGCTGATACCCGCCCTCGACCGCGGAGGTTTCCGTTAGACCTTCGGTTCCCAGCCCTTGGCGTATTCGCGGCTCCACAGCGCCATCGCCTGCTTGTCGTCCAGGATGTGGCCGTTGCTGGGGTCGCAACGGAGCGAACGCCCCAGGCGCTGGGCGATGTTCCCCAGATGGCAGAGCAGAGTGCTCTTGTATCCCTCCTCGATTTCGGCGTTGAGTGCCTTCCCTTCACGAATGCCCGCGAGGAAGTTTCCGACGTGTTCCGCATCGCTGGCGGTCCCTGTCACCTTCTTGATTTCTTTCCCTTTGAGATCGTAAATAATGTAGCCGGTGCCCGTCAGGACCATGCTCCCCTTGTCGCCAAAGAACGCTTCCTCGGCCCCCGTTTCGCCAGGGGTGTGCACACAGCTCAATCCTTGCCAGGTGATCGAGCGGCGGCCGGGGAAATCAAAGGCGACATTGTGGGTATCTGGTGTCTCCTGATCATCCTGGAAATGATAGCGGCCTCCAGAGGAAGTCACCCGGATGGGATAGTCGACTCCCAGACCCCAGCGGCAGATGTCGAGGCTGTGCACCCCGTTGTTGCCCAGTTCCCCGTTGCCCCAGTGCCAGAACCAGTGCCAGTTGTAGTGGATCACATTGTCCTTCAGCGGACGTGCCGGTGCTGGCCCTTGCCAGAGTGCATAGTCGAGCCAGTCGGGAGGAGCAATCACCTTGCCGATCCCGAGACCGGGACGATGGTTATTGTACCAGCAGCGCGCGAGGTAAACACGTCCGATCGCGCCTTCGCGCAGCAGACCGATGGCTTCCTGCAATTTGGTCCGGCTCCGGCGCTGTGTGCCCAGTTGGACACAGCGTTTGTGCTTCCGGGCCGCCTCCACCATCAGCTCGCCTTCGCGGGGGTTGTGGCTACAGGGTTTCTCGACATAGACGTGCTTGCCCGCGGCACAGGCAAGAATGGCCGCAGGAGCGTGCCAGTGATTGCACGTGGCGACTACCAGTGCATGCACATTGCGATCATCCAGGATGCGGCGGAAATCACCGACTCCCTTGGGTGGTTTCCCGGAGATCTTGTTGACAACCTCGACCGCTTGCTCGGTTCGCCGTTTGTCCACATCACAGACATACGCGACCTCCACTCCCTTTTGTTTCTGGAACGTGGAGGCGAGCGATTGTCCTCGCCCACCGGTCCCCATGATGCCGACTACCACTCGGTCGCTGCCCGACTGGTCGGCAGCTGTACTGAGTGTCGGCGCCAGACCCAGAGCGAGCCCAGTGGAAGCAGCGGTCCCAAGAAAATGACGACGATCCAGAGAGTGAGTCATACATCCCCCCAGAGTAAATGAAGCAGGAGCCAGCATGCCAACAGCATACTCGCTCCTCGCGCGAAATGAAATCATTGGCTGCGCGCAAAATAAGAAGGAGGCCATTGGCCTCCTTCTGAGTATATTCAAGAGGGGAAAAGAGTATTTTATGAGGAGCGCTGTCGGCGAACGTACCCCAGCAAGGCGAGCCCCCCAAACGCCAGGAGTGCAAGGGTAGAGGGTTCGGGCATGTGCACCGGAGGATCACTGGGAAGTGTGGTGAAGGTGAAGCGAGCAACGATATCGTTAAAATCGCCGAGCACCTCCGTTGGAATCGGCTTGCTGGATGTGCCGATCAGATCTTCCACGCCGACCCAGAGATTGCCGTTCCCATCGAAAAAGAAGGCAAAATGGGTGGAGCCTGGAGAATCTCCCGAACGAAAAAGGTTCCCATTCCCGGTATAAATGTAGAAGCCAAAATCGTCGAACGCGGTGAAGCTATCCTTGAGCGGCGTTCCCAGCGAGGGAAGGTTCGGGTGGTCTGCATTGGGATAGGGACCAAAAAGCGGATGCTGGGTCCCCGTCGCGCGCTCATACCAGCCAAACTCATTCTTCCCCGACATGGAGGACATCGCCAGAAAGAGTGCCCCGTCGGCATGGACCGGACCGCCAAAGGTCACTGGCCCAGCAGGGGTCCCGGGCGAACCAGCGCCTGCCAGGAACTGCAGGTTGCCCGCGGAGAGATTTGGGCTGAGCACTCCGGCCGGGTTGCTGATATAACCTCCCGACCCTGTCAGAAACTGACCCACGCTCAGTGCTGCGCCGTCCATCGATTTCTGATTCCAGAATGGGGTGCCACTTTGATCAAGCGCCCCACCAGGAAAAGGGAAGAGACCATTTCCTGCCCCCTGAACGACAACCATATCGGCGCTGGCAGGACAGACTCCGCCGAGAACAGCCAGGAGCCCGAGCAGGCAAACAGAAGAGCGTACCAAGGTTGTTTCTCCTGTTCTTGGAAGGGTTTTCGGGTCGGGATTGTGCGCGATTCCGTTCAGTAACCGAGGCAAACAGATCCTCGGCAACAGGGGCCAGAGAACGGGGAGCAAACCGGTACTGGGAAGGTGATGGTGCGCATGGGTGGCCTCCAGTCCAGGGAAGGTGCGAGACTCCTTCACCATCCAGGTTCGGCGAATCGGCTTCGAAAGGGAAAGGAAAGCGGTTCGCCTCTGGCCATCGTATGATCCCTCCATGCAGATGCCAGTGAAATTCTGAGGAATGAAGAATGGTTCGCGCAGGGAGTTGCTCTCCGCGAGCCGCTCGGGTAATCTGCGGATGGTTGACTGGCATTCTCTCTGACACACCTTGAAAGGGTCAACGATGTCTGGTTCTCTCTCCCGGCGTACGTTCCTCGGCTCACTGACCGCCGGGGCGATGGCGGTTCCGCTTCTCCCAGAGCTACAGGCCGCCGAACAACCAAGGAAATCCCCGTCGGAACGCATTACCCTTGGCTTCATCGGCGTGGGCACGATGGGGCGCGGGCATCTCGGCGGGTTTCTGAGCATGCCCGACGTCCAGGTGGTGGCGGTCTGCGATGTGGTGGCGGAGCGGCGCAACGACGCCAAAAAAATGGTCGAGATGCGCTACGGCAAGGAAAAGAAGAGCGAGTTCAAGGGGTGTCTGGCAACGAACAACTTTGAGGACATCATCAAGCGCAAGGACATTGATGCGGTCGTGATTGCTACCCCCGATCACTGGCATGCCATCCCATGCATTCTGGCCGCACGGGAAGGAAAGGATATTTACTGTGAAAAACCGCTGACTCACAACATCGCCGAGGGAAGGCGGATCGTTACCGAGGTCGCCAGGGCGAAGATCATCTTCCAGACAGGAAGCCAGCAGCGAAGCGAGTTCGGCAATCGCTTTCGGCTGGCGGTCGAGCTGGTGCGCAACGGTCGCATCGGCAAGATCAAGACCATTCGCATCGGCGTGGGGGGACCGAATGTCCCCTGTAACCTCCCCGAGCAGGCCATCCCGGAAGGGACCGACTGGGACCGCTGGCTGGGCCCCGCGCCCAAGCGCGGCTACCACGAGGAGCTCTGTCCCAAGGGGGTACATCACCATTTCCCCGCCTGGCGACGCTATCGGGAATACGCCGGGGGTGGCCTGGCCGACATGGGGGCGCATCATTTCGACATCGCGCAGTGGGCCCTCGACATGGATGGCAGTGGTCCGGTGGAGATCATTCCGCCCCAGAAGGGTGACACCGGGCTCAAATACGTCTATGCCAACGGTGTGGAGATGTTCCACGGAGGCGAGGCTGACTGTGTCTTTGTGGGCACCGAGGGCACGATTCGGGTTTCGCGCGGCAAGATCGAGAGTGACCCCGCCGAGATTCTCAAAACCCCGATTGGGGCCAAGGAGTTTCACGTCTATCCGTCGAGCAACCATCGGAAAAATTGGATCGAGTGTGTGCGCAGTCGAAAGCAAACAATCTGTCCCGCCGAAGTCGGGCATCGGTCGGCGACGATCTGTCATCTGGGCAACATTGGCTACCAGCTTCGACGCACGCTCAAGTGGGATCCGGTGAAGGAACAGTTTGTGGACGATGCTGCGGCGAACAAGCTGACCACACGGGAACCACGCCCGATGTGGAAGATCTAATCGCAAGGCAGGGCAGGGGGCTGGAGCAACGCATCCGCTCCACCCCCTGTGGCATCGCGAGAATCTCCTTCAGAGCAATCACTCCTCGGGGATATACCAGATACATAGTGTCACATGATGTCCCGCGCCGGATCGTTCGCTCTCCGATTGGGACACATGGACCAGGCGACCCTTGATCCCAGCCAGCCACTGATTGATGTGGTCCTCATGACGAGGTTCCACGACCGTCTCCCCATGACCGCTGACGAACGTAAAAACCTTGACGCGCTCTTTCATGGCGGGACCTCCGCGACAGGAGGGACTCACAGGGGGACGGTTCTGGAGCCCCCTTCCCATATCCTCGATCGTTCGCTACTTCCCTTGTCATTTTATGCATGTCCAGTTCCAGCGCCGTGATTCCGCACGCTGAACCACGTCCTGGCAAAGCCTGTGTCGAGGACTCTCCTGCAAAAAGGGATCTGTGTTCTCTTGAATCGGGACTGTTGGTGTGTGAAACTGGTTCGTTGTTGCCTTGAAGTTATGCAATGAACAGTCGATTTAATGAGCATTAATGAAGGTCAAGAGCCGCTCAAGGTGCTTATGAGCCACAAATGATGGCCAGATCTCACGAATTGCGAGCGGATCATGATCCGATGTGCTCTTGTTGTGCGCATGTGATGCTCCTATTGTAAGCAGAGCGAGCATTCGCAAGAGAGATTAAGGACTGATTAGCGATGTAAGTGACTACGTGCAAGGGAGTTGGGAAACGATCAACTTTTCCGGACAATGGCACATTCCTTGCGATGCTTCAAGCATTCTTGTTCTTGCTGCCAGAAAAAGGTGATGAATCATGAATCAGTGCCCGATTATGAAAAGCCAGGCCTCGCTTGCTTGCTGAGAGCCCACCACTCTCCATCAAAGGGGAGCACCATACTCCCCATACCCAGCTCTCGTTTCCCGTTCGCTTGAAGTGCGTCGAAGCTCCGTGGACAGCTCCGTTCGACTCCATGAGCGTTCGGCAGAATCACACGAACGAGAACCTCACCACAAAGGTGAGTCGCTCCTGTATGGTCTTTATTCCTACTTTGCATCTGAATCACCTTGAGTGAGAGTTGTTTTCGTTTTTTTATCGTTGTGTTTGGAGGTACAACATGAATCCGCTCCGTTCCAGAGGGCGAAATGCCTTCACGCTGATCGAGTTGCTGGTGGTAATCGCCATCATCGCCATCCTCATCGGCCTGCTCCTCCCTGCGGTGCAGAAAGTGCGGGAAGCTGCCGCGCGCATGCAGAGTGCAAACAACCTGAAACAGCTGGGTCTGGCAGTACACAACTATCACGACGCAATGCAGGGAATGCCGTCGTCTTACAGCAGCAAGTACACCTACACGTACACCGGCAGCTACTACACAGGAACCGGGGGCACTTATGGAACCTTCGCGCAGCTGTTGCCCTACATCGAACAGGATGCCCTGTGGCAGCAGATCCTGAACGGTACCACGCCGACGAACGCAGTAAAAACCTTCATCGATCCTTCTGATGCGACGGTGGGCTATGTATCCACGAACGCCGTGGTAAGCTATCTCCCCGGGCCGTACTACATGTACACCTACATTTCCAATCCGTATCAGTACAGCAGTAGTGATGGGATCTGGTCAGGATACAGTTATTCCTACACCTATAACGGCGGACCCAACGCGGGGTATTCCTACAGTACCACGGGTAAAAAGCGAACGATGATGCAGATCTTCTCTGATGGGACTTCCAATACCCTCCTGATTGGAGAACGAGTCGCTGGCTGTTCCAGTTCGGGTTACTATACCTGGCCCAGTATTTATGGCCCCTATCAGTATTATTACAACTACAATGGCAGCATCTCCACGAGCGGCATTGTCGGTTTCAAATCGGGGGTGACTTACTCCACCTGTGGACCATTCTACAGCAGCTATTACATGACCACTCGTGGTGGCTCAGTGCAGGTGGTCATGGCTGATGGAAGCGTCCGTGGGATTGATCCCGCAATCTCCGCCAATGATGTCAGCAACCTGATCAATCCTTCCGATGGCAACGTTCTTTCAGGGAACTTTTAACCTCACAGTGAAAAGTGCTGGGAGGCAGGAAGTCGTTCTTGCCTCCCTTGATCTCTCTGTACTCTTTCAGAGGTAGTTCCATGAAAAGAAACATTCTGTTTTCGTACGTCCTCCTTTGCGGAATGCTTGCCACGATATGTGGATGCGGCAAGGACAAGGGTAATCTTACTGGCGAGGTTTTTCTCAACGAGGAACCACTGAATCTCGCGCAGATCACTGCCTATGACAGTGAAAACAAGGCGGTTGGGATCGCGATGATCCACGAAGGAAAATACCGGCTCGACGATCTTCCGCTCGGTCCGGTCATTCTGGTCGTGCAGACCTATCTCCCCGATGGCAGGGCGATCAATAGTGCGGGAGCCCCGCCGCGCGACTCCAACCGAGGGTTGCCTCCGGAGGTAACTAAATCGATGCAGAAGGATCTTCCGGAGGGATCGCAACAACAGGTGAAACCGGTTCCGTTGAAGTACACCGATAGCAAACGTTCGGATTTAAAAACAGCAGTGGTGGTGGGTACCACCGTCTACCATATCAAGATGGTCGGCAAAGGAGAGATTCCCAAGGGGCCCCCGATTGGGATGGGCGGAGGGCCCCCCGTTCCCTTCGGCGGACCTCCTCCACCCCCTCCCATGGGACCCCGCTGAGGATCGGCTCGGACGATAACGAATCTGCTCGCTGCGCGGCCTCGCCCTCCGGGGCCGCGTGACTTTCCTCTCCGGCGCACCTGTCCACAAGGCACTTCCAGACAATTTCTGTTTCTCCGTTCCTCCCAACCCTGGGATCCACGTTTACTCCTGGGCAGGAGATGCCTCTGCCTTCTGGTGTTTTCGTGGAGATCCTTGCATGCGATGTCTATTCCTGGTCTTGCTCCTTGTGGGGGTTGCACCTTCTTCTGGAACTGCATCAGGCGATGCGCGCCTCGATCAGCTCGTTGCCGGCGATGCCGTGGCAGAGGTTGAAATTCTGCGTCGTGAGAAGGTGAATACCCCCAGACTCTCTCTCTTGCTCCAGTTGCGCGTCGTGCGCCAGGCAGGGTTGGTGCTCCTTCCCCAGCGAATCCATTTGCTGATACCCGAGCAGGATTGGAAGAATCGGAAGATGGCTCCACCGTGGTTTGTCCAGGGGAATACCGAGATTGGAGCGAAGCGTATCGTCCCGGTGTTTCGTCGCACGGGTGAACTTCCCTGGCAACTCCATGAGCAGATCGCGCTGGAACACACAAACTGGCAATCGATCGAGCGTGTTTATCGCAGACGAAAGGAATTGCAACATTGCTCCGACGAGAAAAGGGTTGGTCGCCTGATCGAACTCTTTCAGAGTGACGCAGAGGCAGATCGGTGTGCGGCCTATACCTGGTTCAGATTCGAACGTGAGAATCCCTCCCAGGAGGCGATCGCGTGCTGTGCGGCTCTGAACTTCCACGATCTCCCTTCGGAATGGAACAATCTGTACCAGGGAAGACTGTATTATGCTTTTGTGCGCGCCTGGGAAACGAAATCTGTGGGCGAATTGAAACAAATCTGGAATGAACCGATCACGGATAGAACGATCTGGGCACATCACACGGCGGAAACTGCAC
Source organism: Planctomycetota bacterium (assembly GCA_029777335.1). Classification (GTDB taxonomy): domain Bacteria; phylum Planctomycetota; class Planctomycetia; order Gemmatales; family Gemmataceae; genus JAKOSN01. The sequence goes on along the minus strand of JAKOSN010000172.1, from coordinate 102,791 downwards.
TGGGAAACAAGGGAGCAAGGGGAGAGCAAGCAGCAATCGAGTTCTGGTTGGAGGAAGCACAAGCCTGGCCCAGAAGCCGCGTTTCCGATCACATGCTTTTTCATGCACTTGGTAAACATTTGTCCAGACCGGGGATCCTCGCGAGGTTCATTACCAATTTTGAACAATGTGAGCCGAAAGATCGAAAAGGGGTGCAATGGTTGGCATTGATCGCCGCCGGAGGGGAGAAAGGGTTCGACTATGTGGCTGATTGTCTGACAGGAATACGGAATCCCCAGGCGGCGCGCGATTTTCAGCGCGAGGGATTACTCTGGTTCTGGGAGTACAATAACCGTGAACTGGCCAATTCGGCTGCCGGCCCACGCGCCATGAAACTGCTCGAACAGAAACGACCACAAATCCGCGCCTTCGCTGCGCATCAACTGGGGTTGATTCAACATGACGCAGCGGCCCCATTGTTGCTCAGGCATCTCCTCGATCAACACGAAACAGACCAGGTACGTGTTTCCTCGGCCCTTGCCTTGCTCGCGATGAAAGATGCCACGGTGCTCCGCTTTGCACCCTCGCTCCTGGACAGCAAGCAAACATTGGTATTCAAGCGAATCAAAAGGTTCCACAACGATGCTCAATCCGATTATCACATGAAGGGATTGGTATTTCAACGACTTGGGAAAATCAACACTCCTGAGGTCACCGTTCTGCTTCGGAAGTATCTGAAGAACAGTGAATACGGGGATTCCTGGACCTGGAACGCGTTGGCTTGCCAACGATCCGTCGAGACGACTCGATTCTTCACTGAGCAGTATGTAATTGGAGAAAAACAGAATCCTCAGTTAGCGCGAAGTGCCATTCAGGCGCTTCTTGGACAGAATTCTGCCGAGGCAACGAGGTGTTTGCGCCGACTGGCATTCACGGCGGATAAAGAAGCACGGCAACTCATCTGGGATCATGCGCTTACAGACGAACGCTTGACCGCGGATCTTGTGGATGATTACAGGGATCGTCTTCGATTAGCACGAAAAACAGTCGATGTCACCATGGTAGAAGCACGAATCAAGGAACTGGATAGCGAAGATTTCTCGACGCGGGAAAGAGCATTCAAGCAACTCCACTGCCTTGGATTGGCGGCACTCCCGGAATTGCGGCGCACCGTCGATTATGGGTCGATGGAACAGGTCTCCCGTTGCCGGCGCTTGCTGGAACAATTGCCTGAAGGATCGCTTGATAGTCACCTGGCCCAGGCACTCCTGAAATACAACAACAAACGATATCTACCCTTGCAACGTGAACTCCTCCAAAGTGCTGATCCAGTCGTTCGGGTCATGGCCCTGGAAGGTCTGCAACTCCTTGTGCAAGAATCGATCAACATCGATCCTCTCGCCCCAGGCGCGGCTCGGTGGAGAGAGCTGGACCGGTGGAAGACTCAGTTGGATCGGCTGGTCAATCAAGCACGTTGATTACCAGTCTCCAACACTGCCATCAGAATAAAACACCCGTTGTGGCAACTCTTGCTGGAACGGGTGTTTTTTCACCTCGGCCTCATTAATCGAGATGCCCAGACCTGGTTTCTGATTGGGCCGAACAATCCGCCCCTGACGCTCAACCGTAAATCCCTCTTCAACGACATCCGCACGCCAGGGAACGTCTTCGTGCACCGTTTCACAGATGATGTAGCTTGGCTGAGCAAAGCCGAATTCAAGTGAGGCCGCGGTGCTTACCGGTCCCTGGGGATTGTGCGGAGCGAGTGCAATGCGGTGAGCCTCCGCCAGCGCGGCGATGCGCCGGGCCTCGGTCAATCCCCCACAATGCGTGATATCCACCTGGCAGATCGCACAGGCCCGTGCGTTGAACAGATCACGAAAGGCCGCCAGGTGAGTAACGCGCTCGCCGGTGGCGAGGGGAGTCTCGACCGCAGCCTGGATCGCCGCCAGCCCCTCGATGTTTTCCGGCCAGCAGGGTTCTTCGAGAAAATAAAGGCCGTACGGTTCGAGTGCCTTGGCAAACTTCAAGCCCATGGCTGGCGAGGGGCGAGCGTGGCAATCGACCATGATATCGATCGTTTCGCCCACCGCCTCCCGCATCGCGGCAACGGCTTTCTCCGCCGTCCGAAGCGGTTTGAGCCCCTCGATGGGAAGGGTCGGGGGAACGGCCATCGATTTGAACGCAGTAAATCCCTCGGCAACGGCCTGGCTGGCAAGATCGGCGAAGCGACGTGCATCGGCAGCGGCTGTCTCGTAAAAATCCTCCATACGCCCTCCGCCAAGGTGGCAATAGGTACGCACATGATCGCGCACAGGTCCACCCCAGAGTCTGGCGCAGGGCAAACCAGTAATTTTGCCAAGGATATCCCACAGAGCAAGATCGATCCCCGCCATCGCCGTGGCCCGAACAATCCCGTGCCCATGCCAGAAGTGCTGACGAAACATCATTTGCCACAGATATTCGATGCGGGTGGGATCCTGGCCGAGAAGCAATTCAGAAAGGTCCTCGATTGCTCCGACGACGCCCCGGGTGTGCCATTCCAACGTCGCTTCTCCCCACCCAAAGAGCCCGGGCTGATCGGTGAGTACCTTGACAAAGATCCAGTTACGCATCCGAGCATGACAGACATGAGTTTCGATCCCGGTTATCTTCATCGTTGCGCTCCACGACGGCTCCACACCCCGAAACACTTTTCAGGCGGGTGGTATCATCGCACAGCGAACTGCGGATAACAAGAAGGGCATCAGAGAAAAGGGAGTGGCCGAAGATCGTTCATGAGAGTGTTTCGTTGACATCGCGCACCGCTGGGGTACGATGGCATTGTTTGACCCTCCCGCGTTGCCCCGGTCAGGATTGTCTTGCCATGACACTGGTTACCACCTCGTTGCTGATGCTGGCAACAGTCGCGCTCGCCGAGAATCCCCCTGCGCGCGTGGATTATCTGGGCGAAATAAAACCGCTGCTCGCGGCCCGCTGTTACACCTGCCATGGAGTGGTTCGGCAAAAAGGCGACCTGCGGCTGGACACAGTTGCTTTCATGAAGAAGGGCGGAAGTAACGGAGCAGCGCTCATCCCCGGCCAGGCGTCGCGCAGTCTTCTCATCCAGCGCATCTGCGCGCCGGAAGGAAAAAAAAGGATGCCGCCCGAGGCAGACGGAGAGCGCCTTCCCGATGCCCAGATTAAACTGCTGCACCGCTGGATCGAGGAGGGAGCGAACGGGCCGGCCGACGAAAAGCCCGAACCAGATCCGCGGGAGCACTGGGCCTTCCGCCTTCCCAGGCGCCCTTCCTTGCCGACAAGAAAGAACCGTGACGGGGGACAGAATCCGATAGATGCCTTTCTCGCTGTCGAACACGAAAAGCGTGGATTAACTCCGCAACCACTCGCCGAAAAACGCTTGTTGCTGCGAAGGGTCACCCTTGACCTCACGGGGTTACCACCCACCCGGCAGGAGTACGAGGCGTTTCTCAACGATCATTCCCCCGAGGCGTATGACAAGGTGGTTGATCGCTTGCTGGCCTCGAAACAATATGGGGAACGATGGGGCCGGCACTGGATGGATGTTTGGCGCTATAGTGACTGGTGGGGACTGGGAGCCGAGGTACGCAATAGCCAAAAACACATCTGGCACTGGCGAGATTGGATCATTGAATCGCTCAATGAGGACAAGGGCTATGATCAGATGATCCTGGAGATGCTCGCGGCGGATGAAGTGGCTCCCACAGACCTGAAAGCACTCCGCGCGACCGGGTTTCTCGTGCGCCAGTACTTCAAGTTCAATCGAACCAGCTGGCTCGATGAAACTGTGGAACACACCGGGAAAGCCTTCCTTGGGCTGACTCTCAATTGTGTGAAATGTCACGAACACAAATACGATCCCATCAGCCATGTTGAGTATTATCGGCTGCGGGCCTTCTTTGAGCCCTATCAGATCCGGCATGATCAGCTTGCCGGCGAAATGGATCTGGAAAAGGATTCCTTGCCGCGTGTGTTCGATTGTAATCTGGATGCACCCACCTACGTCCACGTTCGAGGGAACGAGGCCAATCCGCGGAAGGATCGTCCAATTCAACCAGGCGTGCCCGCGTTCCTGGAGTTACCCCTGCCGGCGATCAAGGCTGTGGTCTTGCCGGCAGAGGCGAGTTCGCCGGGACTCCGACCGTGGATCTTGCATGATCACCTGGAGGCGGCCAATCGCGCTGTGAAAACTGCCGAGGACAATTTGACCGTGGCGCAACAGAAGTTGAAGGATGCAGAGGCCACGGCAGTCGCGCCAAAAGCTCCAGCCAGGGAAACCACACAGGTGAAACCTGTGGTCAGGGATGATTTCTCGACGCTCCAATCCAAACTTTGGGCAGTCCGTGGCGGCGAGTGGAGGGTGAGCGACGGGAAATTGGCTCAGCTTAAACAGGAGAGCATGCTTCGCGGAGTCCTGCGACTTCAACATGAAAGCCCCAGCGATTTCGAGGCACGCATTCGCTTCTCCATCACGGGAGGAACCACCTATCGCTCAGTGGGGTTGTGTTTCGATGTTGGAGAAAACCAGGAAGATCTGGTTTACCTGAGTGCCTACAGTGGTGGGTCCAAGCTCCAGATCGCTCACAAACAAGGAGGGGTGTACAGCTATCCTCCCACAGGGATGCAGGCACGCAAGGTTCCCCTCAACCAGAGCCTGGAGCTATTGATCCGGGTTCGTGGGCGGTTGGTGAATGTGAGCATCAATAAAGAACACGCTCTGGCCTATTTACTCCCCCATGAGCGAAAACCTGGTCCGTTGGAGTTGATCACGTTTGATGCCACGGCGCGCTTTGAACTCTTTGAGCTTGCCCCGCTCCCCACGGATTGTGTCCTGATCGAAGGAGGAAAAAAGCCCGCCACACCACTGACGCGCGATCAACTCAAGCTGGCACTCACCGTGGCCGAGAAAACGCTCGCTCATGCCCGATTGGTTCCCGTGACGCTCAAGGCACGGGACGCCGCTGAACGGGCAACAATCGCCAAACCGCAAAGCACGAACGCTGGGACATTACGCCGCCAGGCCGCTCACGCCGAAAGACAACTCGCACTGGCGCAGGCCGAGTTGACTCTGGCCCAGACAGAACTGGAAGTGGCGCGTGCCATCCAGAAAACCAGCGCCGAGAACAAGCGGACCGCGGCACGCAAGGAGGTGGCACTTGCGCGCAAGGCGCTGGAACAGGTTTCGGAAAACTACACCCCAATTTCAGGGGCGCTGAAGTCGCCAGAATCCAACCTGGAGAGCGAGAATTCTCGGCACAAACCTTTCCCCACCACCAGCACCGGGCGACGCACAGCGCTGGCACGCTGGATTATCGATCCCAGAAATCCACTCACGGCACGGGTCGCAGTCAATCATGTCTGGCTACGTCATTTTGGAGCACCTCTGGTACCGACTGTGTTCGATTTCGGCCGCAAGGGAGCCCCGCCAACGCATCCGGAATTGCTCGATTATCTCGCCGTCGAACTGATGGAAAAAAGGTGGAGTTTGAAGCATCTCCACCGATTAATGGTGACGTCTCACGCGTATCGCCGGAGTTCTTCGAGTGCAGGGACGAGTGAGAAGAACCTTCTGAGCGATGCTGAAAATCGCTATTACTGGCGCATGAACTCCCTTCGCATGGAAAGCCAGGTCCTGCGCGATAGCCTGTTCTATCTGGCGGGTGAACTGAACCTGTCGTTGGGAGGTCCCTCCGTTGAACCATCCAAACAGGATCAGTCACGTCGGCGCAGTCTCTACTTTTTCCACTCTGCCAACGAACGTAATCGCTTCCTGACAACGTTTGATGACGCCGATGTTCTGGACTGCTACCGGCGCCGAGAGAGCATCATTCCCCAGCAAGCGCTCGCGCTCTCCAACAGCAAGTTGACCCACGAACTTGCGCCAAGGCTCGCGGCTCGATTGGAGAAAGAACTTGGATCCGTGAATGATGCCGCATTTGCCCGCCAATCCTTTATCCTCCTCCTTGGCATCACCCCAACAGTCGAGGAACAACGCGCCTGCGAGGAGGCCCTTGGTCAGTTACAGAAGTCGCTGGCCAACCGAAAGGTCGCCAATCCAAAGAGCAGAGCGCGTGCGCAACTCGTTCACGCCTTGCTCAACCATAACGATTTCATCACCATCCGCTGAGAAGTATCATGCTCAATCGACGTGTGTTCCTCACCGACCTCGGGATGGGCTTCGTGGGCATAGCGCTCAGTGCGCTCTTGCACCGAGAGGGGAGGGCGAGGGAACCCGGAAAGTGGTCGCCACCCGATGGAAAGCCGCATTTTACCCCAAAAGCCACGCGGGTGATCTGGCTTTTTATGAACGGGGGAGTGAGCCATCTGGAAACGTTTGATCCCAAGCCAATGGTCACGAAGTATGCCGGAAAGACGATCGCAGAAACTCCCTACAAGGATTCTCAGTCCCCAGAATTATTGAACAAGAATAATCGTGTGGTGGTAGTGAATGATGCAAACGGGCAGCAGCGCAACAAGCTCTATCCGCTCCAGGTGGGTTTTCGCAAGTACGGCCAGAGTGGCATCGAGGTGAGCGATTGGCTGCCCCAGCTTGGCGGTTGTGTTGACGATCTGGCGATTGTGCGCTCGCTGTGGACGACGGATAATAACCACGGTGCCCAGGCTCAGTTCCATTCGGGCCGACACATGCTTGATGGGCAGTTCCCCACACTTGGTGCCTGGGTGCATTACGGACTTGGTTCGCTGAACGATAATCTACCTCAGTTTGTCTCAATGGGTACACGTCCCTACTGGAATGCGCGAGATGGTCACTATCTTGGACCCGCCCACGACGCCGTTCCTCTGCGGATCGATCCTACACGCCCGATCGATTACGCCAAGCCTGAAGGGGATATCACTGAAGCAGAACAGAAAGTCGCCTTCGACCTCGTGGATAAGCTTAATCGCGCCAGCACGGTGCGTTATCCTGATGATCCTGCGTTGACGGCGCGCATCAAATCTTATGAACTCGCCTTTCGGATGCAAAAATCACTTCCCGAGGTGCTGACCTTCAAGGGTGAAACCGAGGAAATCCGGAAACTGTACGGGCTGGACAACCCCAGGACGCGCGACTTTGGAACCCAGTGTCTCGCTGCGCGACGATTGGTGGAACGAGGGGTGCGTTTTGTCCAGATTCAGCACGGAGGTGGGGGAGCCGGAGCCTGGGACGCGCATGGGGGATTGAAAGCCAATCATAGTAGCAATTGTGCGCAGATCGACCACCCGATCGCCGGGTTACTGAAAGATCTGAAACGGCGCGGGCTTCTCACGGATACAATCGTGGTTTTTGGAACCGAGTTTGGTCGCACCCCAGGAGCGCAGGGTGGGGATGGGCGCGACCATCACATATATGGTTTCTCGGTGTGGCTGGCGGGGGGAGGTATCAAGGGCGGGGTGGTCCATGGGGCGACCGACGAACTGGGCTTCCACGCCGTCACGGATCGCCACTACGTGACGGATATCCATGCGACCATTTTGCATCTGCTGGGGCTGGATTCACGCAAGCTGGAGATTCCCGGGCGCAAACGTCTGGAAATCGATCATGGCACTCCGATCAAAGCAATCATGGCCTGAGATCGGAGGGCGTCACGCCAGTACATGCCACAGCGGGACACCGCCGTGGCAAATGGGGATTGGTCGACCGGTCTGGTCCGGAACGGTCGCCTCGGGATCCACTCCAACCAGGTGGTAGATGGTAGCTACCAGATCACCGGGAGAAACGGGGTGATCGGTGGGATAGGCACCATTTTTATCACTTCTTCCCAGAACATACCCGGCCTTGACCCCACCTCCGGCCAGCAGGCAAAATCCACATTGCGGCCAGTGATCCCGACCTGCTTTCCCGTTGATCCGCGGAGTGCGCCCCATGTCTCCCATGACGGCAACGAGTGTGGTTTCGAGCAAGCCACGCTGCTGAAGATCCTCAAGCAACGCCGAGACGGAACGATCGAGATACGGGCAGAGAAAGTGCCGTAGCATTTTGAAGTTATTCTCGTGGGTGTCCCAGTGTCCATTTCCCTTGGCCTCCGTGTGGATCATCACAAAGGAAACGCCAGCCTCCACCAGGCGCCGACTGAGGAGGACACTGGCACCAAAGAGGTCGCGCCCATAGCGCTCGCGTACACGGTCTGACTCGTGCTCCAGATCAAATGCCTGCCGCGCTTTGGGGGAGAGAAGCAAATCGAACGCCTCCCGTTGTCGTTGTCCCATCACCCGTTCGGGGCGAGCTCGTTCCTGTTTGGAAGCAAGGTGCTCCATCTGTTCCAGGAGCGAACGCCGTTGATCCAACGCATTCAATGTTAACCCCGGAGAAAGCGTTGGTAAGCGAGGTTCTCCACGCGGGACGAGGGTATGATCGTAGAAGTCCTTGTTGCCATCGACAGGACGGCCCCAGTTGGGATCGCAGGTGCTGAAGAGTGGGTCGTACTGCTGGCCAAGATAGCCGCCATAGGGACCCGCTCGGCGCAGTCCCTGGCTGTATCCTGGATAAGCGGGCAGACAGACATATCCGGGAAGATCGTGACGACGGCCAATCCCAAAATACTGACAGACTGCCCCCATGCCAGGATGATCCGTCGATTTCGCGAAGTAATTCTCGCGATCATTCCCACCCGTGAAACCTGTCATCACCGCATACGGATTATGGCTGTTATATCCATGCGAGAGAGTGCGTATGAGCGACACCCGATCAAGTTGCCGTGCCAGGCGAGGGAGTAGTTCGCTCACCTGGATACCCGGCAGAGCTGTGGGGATCGCCTTGAATTCCCCGCGAATCTCGACCGGTGCTTGGGGCTTGGGGTCGAACATATCCAGATGGCTTGGTCCACCAAACAAATCAATCAAGATGACCGCTTTCGTCCGGGGCTGCCTGGAGAGGGCGCGCACAGGCTGAGAAGCCGTAACCCCTCCAAGGAAGGCGAGCGAACCGGCCTGCAACAGCTCTCGGCGAGTGATCCCTGCACACATTGTTGATGGATACCCGAGGATGCGCAACACAGTGGAATGCCCCCAATCGGCGAGTTCGCGGTTGATCTGAAGAGCAGTGTACCTGCTCGCGCCTGGCAGGGGCAACCAGGATCTGAGCGATTGTCACTTTTCTGGTGCCGAACCGATGGACCGTCCTACGAGAGCATAAGGCTGGCCTTCCACCCGAGTGAGGATCACCACGCGATGTTGCTTTCCCTTGAGTTTCAGGAGTTTTTGGAGGTCTCCCGTATCAATCGCGGAGCCACGTTTGAGCACCGTGATATGCCCTACATCGAGGTTACGCAATCGTTCCCTCAGGCGCCTCAGGTGGAAAGGATGTGCCTCTTCGAGTTGATAGCATTGTGCAAAGGGTGTGAGGTGGAGTGTCTCGCTCGTCAGATACGCGATGGTCGAATCAAGCTGACGAGCGTTCAATTGTTCTCCCAAATTGGTCACCAGGCCAGAGCGTACGATCGCTGGATCGGGATCGTAGAGGTACGTGAGTGGGGCACGAGGCGGGGCGGGAGCAGTCGGAGAATCCGATGCGAGTGTGTGGGGACCCGGTAACACGGTTGCACGACGATTCACGCTGCGAAAGGGTCCAAACCACAGCAGACATTCTTTCAATTCGCCATGAACAGAAACAAACTCGGCCTCTGCCTGGTAGCCGTTCAGCTCCGGCCAGGGTACTCCGGGGGCAACCTTGATCGCCACTGGGAGATCAGGGGAAACGCGGCTCAGCAAGGCATCGACGGACGGCCGATACTCCTTGAGAGAGAGGCGACGCTGGCCACCAGCCCGCCTATCTGGATCGAGGAAGAGGGCATTCACCCGGGGGAGCGCCACAGTCAGAACATCTGCTTCCACCAACGAGACCTGGGCGATCAACTCGTGCACCGTTAGGTTTTCTCGCGCCATCGCGAGTCGTAATGGATCCAGATCGATCGCGACCACTGCTCCGCACCGCGCCAGGGCGAGAGTGTCCCCACCAATCCCACAACAGAAATCGCCAATGGTGCCAATTCCTTCGAACCGATGCGCTCGGTAGTGGGAAACGACCTCTCCAGAGGACTGTTCTAGCGCCTCTCGGGTGAAGTACATCTGGTCGGCATGAGTGAACTTGGAGTGTGCCCTGGCACGGAGAAGGGCGATGTCCAGAGCGGCGCGGGCCAGGTTGGATGAAACGTGTCGAATTAATCGGCCGTAACACGCCAGGTAATTCGCTTCGGTCGGTCGCAACGTCATGGCCTCGTCCAGAGCGGCCTGGCCTGGAGGCGTGAGGAGAAGCTGAAACGTGGCGAGGTCCATCGTTCGTGCTCGCTGACGTTGGGGAGAGTCAGAGCCAATCTTTCCAGCGGAAAAAGGCAAAGGCAGTAGCCCCCGCCAGGAACATCAAAAAGAGGCTAAACCAGAACCCGAATTCGGAGCTTTTGAAATCCGGCCAGACATTATTTTCAAAGTTCATTCCATAGACACCGGCGATCAAGGTCATCGGGAGAATGATGATGGACATCATCGTCAGCACTTTCATGATCTCATTGAGGCGGTTGGAAGTGGCAGAGAGATGTGTTTGCATCAGATCGCTCACCATTTCCCGCGAGCTTTCAATCAGTTCGGTAAAGCGAATCACATGATCGTATACATTGCGATAATAAACCGCCTCCCGATCATCTATCAGAGAAAATTCACCACGAGAAAGCCGCGATAAAACCTCCCGTTCATAGACAAGTGTTTTACGCAGGGTGATCACCACCCGTTTTAACTGCAACAGATGGGTGAGTACCTCCCGCGTGGGACTCTCAAACACTTGAAGTTCATAGTTCTCCAGCAGGTCTTCGAGTTCATCCAGGACGGGAGCATACTGATCCACCATGCTATCCAGAATCAGGTGAAAGAGGTAATCGGGGCCCCGTTCACCGCGTGCCTCATGACGCGAAAGAAAGGAACGGAGTTCGCTCACGCTGGGCAAGGGTTCATAGTGGTGGGTGATCAGGACGCGCTGAGTGAGCACCGCGCTCAACTGAGCAATCTTGATGGTTGAGGCGAAATCTCTTGCCGTCTCTGTGGTGGAGGTTGCTCGGCTGAGTGGATTGACAATGACGAAGAGATAGTCGGGAAATTCCTCTACCTTGGGAAAGTGGGCACTTCCAGGGATGCGGCGAGGGCGGGTCATATCTTCCAGCGACAGCGCATGGATGGCGTGATAGACCTTGAATACCAGTTGTTCCTCCTCGGGAGTGGGATTCTCCAGATCAATCCAGAAGATATCCGTGGAGGCCCGGATTTGCTCGGTTTTCGTGGCGAGAACTTCCTCGCTCAGCCACAATCCCGCGTTTTGCGCAGCATTCCAGCAGTACAGAGAAATCATGGTTATCTCGTGCAGCGCGGATCGCTCAGACTTCCAGTCCTCGACCAACTTCCCAGGAAGACGTTAGGGAATCCTGCTCGCGCTGGACAGGCATCCTCCGTGCGGATACGATCCGCGTAATCCAAATGCAAGGGCCCTCGCCAGCCTTGCCAGGTGGTGTGAAGGATGGTCGTGACCAGCCGGAATTGCTTTTGTGTCGCAGGCGAAAGGGGAAGGCGATGGAGCGCGAGACAGAGCCAGTCGAATCCACGCAGGAGACCCAATGCTGCATCGTTGGGGCGGGACCGGCAGGGGCGGTTCTTGGACTGTTGCTTGCGCGCGCGGGAGTCCCTGTAATCCTGCTTGAATCGCACCCCGATTTCGACCGTGATTTTCGGGGAGACACGGTGCATCCCTCGACGCTGGAATTACTCGATCAGCTTGGCCTCGCTTCACGATTGCACCAACTACCTCATGGCAAGGTGCGTACGATGCACCTGCGCACAGGGAATCGATGTGTCACTCTCGCGGATCTGGGTCGGCTCAAGACTCCCTTTCCTTACGTGATGACTCTGCCTCAATCCAAACTCCTGGAATTGTTGGCAAGCGAGGCGCAACGGTTTGCCAACTTCAAACTGTTGATGCGGGCCAATGTGCAACGCCTCGTGGAGAGCGAAGGGAGGGTGCATGGCGTGCGCTACCGCGATGGGGACAATCGTTGGCACGAGGTTCGCGCCCCGTTGACGATCGCGGCCGATGGTCGGTTTTCCAAGTTGCGCCACCTGGCCGGAATCCAGTCCGAAAGCACGGCTCCGCCGATGGATGTGGTGTGGTTTCGCCTCCCCAGGAAAGCCAACGATCCTGGCGAAAGCGCGGAACTTTATGTCGGTGGTGGGCACTTTGCGGTGCTCCTGGATCGTGGCGAGGAATGGCAGATCGGCTATGTTATTTTGAAGGGGAGTTTCGCTGCGCTGCGAGGTGAAGGGATCAACGCCTTGCGGAGTGGGCTTGGCGACCTGGTTCCGTGGTTAGCGGATCGCGTCGACCGCTTGCAGGACTGGCAACAGGTGGCGGTTCTGAACGTGGAGTCCAGCCTGGTCAAATGCTGGCACAAACCGGGGCTGCTTTTGATCGGCGATGCCGCCCATGTAATGTCTCCGGTCGGCGGGGTGGGGATCAATGTCGCCGTCCAGGATGCGGTGGAAGCGGCCAACGTGCTTACCGAACCATTGCAACGCGGAGCGGTAACAGAGGCAGACCTGGCCCGGGTTCAGCAGAAACGCATGTTCGCTGTCAAGATAGTGCAACGGATGCAACGATTCTTGCAAAATCGGATTGCATCCCCGGGGTTGACGGGTACCTTTAAACTTCCCTGGTGGTTGCGGTTAGTAACGTCTGTGCCTGGACTCCGCAATCTCCCCGCGCGCTTGCTTGCGTTTGGCCCACGGCGCGTGCGTCTGTCAGAACCCGCCCCAGCAAGGTGAGCATTCATCCTGCGACTGCTGCAAGTGGTCATCAGCAACCAGCAAGAGAACCAAGGAGAGAAGATGAGCGTTCGTTTGTGGTTGATCGCGACTCTGTGTCTAGCGGGCGGACTCTTGCTTACCGGAGTAGGCCTCTCTGCAAAGGAGGAGAAAGCAAAACTACGCCTGACCCTGCGGACCCGCGTGAAAGGAGAAGGGGATCGCTATGGGGTAGTGGAAAAGAAAGCGGAGTGGGACCCAAAGAAGACTGCTCTGGTGATCTGCGATATGTGGGATGATCACTGGTGTAAATCTGCGGCGCGTCGTGTGACCGAGATGGCGGGTCCGCTCAATGAGATGGTGAAGAAGGCTCGTGCGCAGGGGATACTGATCATCCATGCGCCAAGTACGTGCACCTCCTTCTACAAGGATACGCCGCAGCGCAAACTCGCTCAGAATGCTCCATTCGCCAAAACCCCGGTCCCACTCTCCACGGTGGATCGGTGGGGAACAAAGTGGTGTTATCCTGATTCCAAGCGTGAACCTGCCATCCCAATCGATGATAGCGACATGGGCTGTGATTGTGCGATCAAGTGCAAGATTCGCGAGCCATGGACTCGCCAGATTACAACGATTGAGATCGCTGAAGGGGACGCTATCACTGATAACGGGCAGGAAACCTGGAACCTGCTCACGGCCCGCGGCATTGACAACGTGATCATCTGTGGGGTTCATCTGAACATGTGCGTACTGGGGCGGCCGTTTGCGATTCGTCAGATGGTCCATCTGGGCAAGAATATCGTTCTGGTGCGCGATATGACCGATACCATGTACAACCCCGAAAAAGCCCCCAGAGTCAGTCATTTCGCCGGGACGGATCTCATGGTGGAACATGTGGAAAAATACTGGTGTCCCACCATCACCAGTAGTGACCTCACTGGGCGCCCCCCTTTTCGCTTCAAGGATGCAAAGTGAGCGATCGGACGAGAATCTGGAGAGGATAACGATTTTCCCGGCTCTGCCTTATGGACAGATTCGTTCGTTTGCAGAACGGAGAACCGCGCAACACTCCCTGGTCTGATCCTCCCCCGGACCCCGACTCGGAAGAAGAGTTTCCTTGTGGCAAGCACGGCGGGAGAGTGTATTATCGAGGGGAGAGAAATGGTTCTTACCCTCCTCTGGATCCTCGACCATGCAGCAACCCCCTCCCATGAAGTACCGGCGGTGGTCAGCCACGATCTGGAGAAGTCTTCTTTTGTGGGGACTTCTCCTCTCCATTTTATCTCCGGTACGTTCGCAGAATGACACAGGAGTTCAGGTTGCACCACCAGTAGTGGTCTGGCATTTTGAAGGTGCGATGGAACCAGGGCTCTCCCGAGAGAACCTGACTCCGAGTGCCGTCGGACCACGGGCACCCCGTTATCCCTCCTTCCGTACCGACAATCATGCCCTCGCTCTTTCCGGTGCAACCACCGCGATCACTGTCCCTGATCGGGATTTCCCCAAGGGGCAATTGCGCTTCACCAACAACGATTCGATCACCCTGGAAGCGTGGGTGAAGCTACGCGACCTGAAAGAAGGAACGTATGCCTACGTTCTTGGCAAGGGACGTACCCGGCAAAAGGGATTTCCAGAGAAGAATCAGAATTATGCGCTGCGTCTGAAGGGCGAAAAGGGCGAGGCACGAGTGAGTTTCCTCTTTGCCAGCACTGCCAGCAGGGAGCATTCCGGAGACTGGCATCGCTGGACAACCAACCAGGGCTTTGCGCCAGGGGGTGGTTGGCATCACGTCGCAGTGAGCTATACCTTTGGCAAGCCTGCAAGCATTCGAGGCTACATCGATGGGAAGGTGATCCCAGGGACGTGGGATATGGGGGGAGCCACCACGCGAGCACCGGTCAGCGATGCGGATGATCTTGTCATCGGCACAGGGAACGGAGGAGGGGCGAGCAATTCCTTCTCTGGTTGGCTCGACGAGGTAACCATCTGGCGAGCAGCGCTTCCGGAAGCAGTGCTGACAGGGCGCTATCAATTTGTCCCTCCCCCGCCCGTGGTGCAAAAAGAAGCTCTCGCGCGTGGCACGGTCCTGGTTCAGTTGTGTGAGGATGGGATGCCAACGCGGAATGCCTGGCCCGACGAGCCACTCCGAGCGACGGAAAGTTATCACGAAGATGTCTTTGGATTCTTCGCAGTCCCCCAGAAATATGTGGACACGGGTGTGCGCGCGGATCGCGCGAACCCCTATCTTTTTCGGGCGGCCGCGCGAATCCCTCTGCCAGTCGGCAAGCACCGCCTTCTCCTGCGCTCACGGAGCGCGGGACGATTATACCTCAACGGCCAGCTGATTCTGAGCACTCCGTTCACTCCGGGAGATGGGAGCGGGCATGGGACGGTCCCCAAACCCGAAAGTTATCTCAACCTTGGTCCAGACTTTCGATTTGCCCCCCCAGGAAATGGGGAGGCATGGACAACCTATCACTCGCGAGGAGGGGAACATCTGGTTGTTCTGGAGACGATCGTAGGAGGATTTCTGGGGAAGGCGAAACGAAGGCCCGAACTGGGCGAAACGGTCGTGGCCATCTCCCTGGAGGGAAGTGAGTCGTGGGAGTTGCTCTCCCCTGGAAAACGCCGAGTTCCCTACAACGACTCGGGATGGGCAGCCTATGAAGCGGAGCGCACCTCTCATCTGGAGCAAATCGATCGCAACGCCCGAGCGAGAGCCCGCGCTGAACACAGGAAATACTGGGACAAACGCCGAGAGGTCGCTCGGAAATGGCTCGCAGAAACCCCTGAGATCAAGGTTCCTGAACTTCCCACCGGCTTCCCTGCCCAGAATCCGATCGATCACTTTGTGGCGGCGCGCATCGTCCGGGTCACTGCGCAAAACAACGAGGCGAAACGAGGGGCGGTGGATTTCTTCAAGCAGATCCAACCGCTCCTGGAGTCGCGGTGCTACGATTGCCACGCGGGGACACGGGTCAAGGGTGGATTGCGCCTGGATAACCGGGTGAATGCGCTCAAGGGTGGGAAGTTTGCTGGCCCGGCCCTTGTTCCTGGTAAACCCGACAGGAGTGTGTTGCTGGCTCGGGTTCAATCGAGTGAGCAAACGGAAGTGATGCCCCCGCGCGGGGAACGGCTGAGCAAGTCCCAGATTCAGTTGTTGGAAACATGGATTCGCGAGGGAGCACATTGGCCCGAAAGCAATCCCACACGCACCAGCTTGACACCACTGACCGATGATTATGCATTTCTCCGGCGGGTTACGTTGGATACGGTGGGACTGGTGCCGTCGCTTGTGGAGATCCAGGCGTTTCTGAACGATAAATCCCCGGAACGAAGGGCCAGGGTTATCGATCGATTGTTGAACGATCCACGCTGGGCTGATCACTGGATGGGGTACTGGCAAGATGTGCTTGCTGAAAACCCCAATATTCTCAATCCCACTCTGAACAATTCCGGGCCGTTTCGCTGGTGGATTTACGAATCGCTGCTCGATAACAAGCCGGTGGATCTCTTTGTGACCGAACTGGTGCGTATGCGGGGATCGCAGCGTTTTGGGGGGCCGGCAGGGTTTGGAGTGGCGACCCAGAATGATGTTCCAATGGCTGCCAAGGGAACGATTGTGGCGGCGGCCTTCCTTGGGGTGGAGATGAAATGTGCCCGTTGTCACGATGCTCCCTCACACCGTTCCACTCAGGCGGATTTATTTCAACTGGCCGCTCTGCTGGGACAAAAAGCTCTGACAGTTCCCGTGAGCAGCAGTGTTCCTCTCGATCGTATCCACCAGGGAGGGCGAAAACCACTCATCAACGTCACGCTCAAACCCGGGACCTCTGTGGAACCCAAATGGCCATTTGGCGAGCTGGTGCCCGAAGCGCTGGGTAAGGACTTGGCGGAGGACCCAAACGATAGTCGAGATCGACTGGCTGCCCTGATCACTGCGCCCCAAAACGAGCGCTTTGCCCAGGTGATGGTCAATCGGTTGTGGAAAGAATTAATGGGGCGCGGACTGGTGGAGCCCGTCGATGATTGGGAGCGAGGGCACTCCACCCACCCCGAATTGCTCCGCTGGCTGGGGCGTGAGTTAATACGGAACAACTACAACATGAAACATGTGGCGCGGCTGATTCTGAACTCCCATGCCTACCAGCGTGCCACGGATCGTTCCCTGCGGGAAGCCGATGGACTCTACGCTGCCCCTGCACCGCGACGACTGGCCGCGGAGCAGATTGTCGACTCTCTTTTCATGGCAACGGGGAAACCGTTCCAGGTGGAGGAAGTGAGCCTGGACATCGATGGGCGACGCGATCTGGGTAATTCGATCTCTCTGGGCAAACCGCGACGCGCGTGGATGCTCACCTCTACCTCAAACGAACGCGATCGACCGAGTCTGGCCTTGCCGCGCATCCAGGCTGTGGTCGACGTATTACAGGCGTTTGGTTGGCGTGGTGCCAGACAGGAGCCGACCAGTGTGCGCGATCAGTCACCCAATGTTCTCCAACCGGCGATTCTTTCCAATGGAACGATGGGGATGTGGCTCACCCGTTTGAGTGACGATCATGGGATCACTGCACTGGCGCTGGAGTCCCTGCCGCTTGACGAGTTCCTGGACCAATTGTTTCTGCGCATGCTCACCCGCAAACCATCCGCCGAAGAGAAGAAACTGTACACAGAATATCTCCGTGCGGGATACGACCAGCGCCGGCGTTCAGTCGATCCCTCACCAAAAGCCAGGACCAAACGACTCCCCACACCGTACGTTTCCTGGTCCAATCACCTGGACCCGGAAGCAACGCTCGTTCGTCAAGCTCAGGAAGCAGCGGCACGGAAAGGCGAACCACCCACGGCACGGTTGGAAAGCCACTGGCGCACACGCCTGGAGGATGTGCTCTGGGCGTTGGTGAATTCGACTGAATTTGTCTTCGTTCCGTGACAGGAAACGGGTTGCCCCGGTTGCGTGGTGTCTCCAGAAAGAGGACCAAGATGAACCGCCGCCACTTTCTTCAGGTTGCAGCCACCCTTTCGGCCACCCCTGTACTGGGGCGCGAAGGAAAGGAGCCGCGTTCCAATCCCGGCGGGAAGGCTGAACACTGTATCTTCATCTGGCTTGGCGGTGGGATGTCGCACCTGGATACCTTCGATCCCAAGCACAAAGGAGATCCCAAAAGTTCGGGAAAGAAACCGGGCTCACTCTATGATTCGATACCGACCGCTGTGCAGGGAGTACGGGTGTGTGAACACCTGAAAAAAACAGCCGTCTTGATGGATCGAATCACGATTATCCGAACGATCAATCATCATGTGATCGATGAACACGCCTTTGCCACCAACCTGGTCCACACCGGACGAATGATCAGTGGAACGACCACCTATCCCTCGCTGGGAGCGATCATCGCGCATCAACGCGGTGCGGCTGACGAGGGAGTTCCCGCGTATCTCTTGATCGGATATCCCAATGTGAGCCGGGGACCGGGATTTCTTGGTTCCAAGTATGGTTATGTTTACCTGGTCGATACCAATGCGGGTCCGTCGGGGTTTACACGCCCTCGTGGAGTGGACCAATCCCGTGCCGACCAAAGGGAGAGACTCCTCAAGGGACTTGGTCGTCGCACAGAGCCAGGTTCGCCCGTCGCCGACTACGAAGCAGCCCAGGCGGAGGCGATTCGGTTGGCGGGTCCCCAGTTCATGAAACACTTTGACCTGAAGACCGAATCAGCCGAGCTACGCAACAACTACGGCGGAGAGTTCGGGCAACGCTGTCTGCTGGCACGGCGCCTGGTTCAGGCGGGAGTGCGCTTTATCGAGGTGTCGCATAATCTGAACTTTATCAACGGAACAGGGTGGGACGTCCACAACGAAGGGATTGTCAATCAGCATGGTCTGATCCAGGAAATGGATCTCGCGCTCTCGGCGCTGCTCCGAGATCTGGAGAACAGGAAACTCCTGGACAAAACGCTGGTCGTGATTGGTACAGAATTTGGACGTCCCCCAGAGTTCGATGGGCGCGGCGGGCGTGGCCATCAGGGATCTTCTTTCTCGCTTGTGTTGGCGGGAGGCGGACTCCGCCATTGTGGAGCATTTGGCGTCACAGATGAACTGGGGAAGAAGATCGTGGAGCATCCCGTCTCCATCCCCGATTTTCATGCCACCATTCTGGCAGCTCTTGGAATCGATCTCTCAACCGAGTTGCGCGACGGCTCACGTCCCGTTCCAATAACCGACGGAGGAAAACCGCTGCGTCCTCTCTTTGCATAGGCGCGTTTCAATGGCCACAAACAATCCCGAAAGCGCCAGGCGCTGTCGCGTTTGAGGGATCCTTTCAGGATGTGGGTTGGTTATTCTCCGTAGGGGGACTGACGGTTGACATCCCAGCCAGGAAGCGTTCGCGACGGAATTCCTCCTCGACATACTGAACCCTGGGTTTGAGCAAATCGCTTCGGGTGATGATTCCAATTACCCTGGTCGGTTGGTGCGGATCGACGACGGGTAATCGCCCCACTCCTGCCTGAGCCATCCGCTCGGCCGCTGTGCGACAGGACTCCCACGGAAAGGCGACGATGGGTTTGCGGTCAATCAAATCATAGGTGATAAGCAAATTGAGCAAGATCGTGGTGGATTGGGTGGTTCCCTTCAGCTTCATCAGCAGATCGTCGTCGAGTAGATTGGAGCGCGTGACCACTCCCACGAGCTCCCCCGCGCCATCGATCACCGGATAGCCCTGATGCTTGTCCTTGGTATCGGCCAGGAAATACTGGCACAGCAATTCCTTGACAGGGAGAGAAGCGGAGATCGTGATCACCTCGGTTGTCATCACTTCCTCCACGCTGAGGCGTTCAAGCGGATCGACCGTGTATTCCTGGCTGACATGATGGCCATGACGTGCCACTTTCTCGGTAAGGATCGAGCGTTTCATCACCAGAACGGTAAAGCCGTAGGAAACCATGGAGGCGATCAGGAGGGCCGGGAGGGCGTTGATATCGTGAGTTAACTCCAGCGCGAAGATGGTGGCGGTGAGGGGAGCACGCATCGTGCCGCCAAGGACTGCGGCCATGCTCACCAGCGGCCAGAGGGTGAGATCACCACCGAGTAGAAAGGTAGACTCCAGGGCGCCCAGCGCAGAGCCCATGATTAACAAGGGAGCCAGCACACCACCCGAGGTCCCCGAACCAAGCGATCCAGACCAGATAAGCCCCTTGACGATCATCAAGGGGATCAATCCCCACAGGAGAACGTTTCCCTTGAGAAGGTTCTCAATGAGATCGTAGCCGACCCCCAGTGCGCGGGGCTCAAAATATCCCCCAATACCGATGAGTAGCCCTCCCAGGGCAGGCCACCACATCCAGTGGATTGGCAAGCGGTGAAAGAGATCCTCGAAGCGATAGACGGCCGAGGTGAGAACCAGAGCGAGGATCCCGCCCAGCAATCCCACCAGGGTTGCCGACAGCATCGCTGCGACTCCCAGAACTGCGTGGTGTGGAACCTCAAAGAGCGGAGCGGTTCCAAGCACAAAGGGCCTGATCAAACTGGCAACGGCACTGGCCAGAGCGACGGGGATCAAGCTGCGTGGCTTCCACTCGAAGAGGAGAAGTTCGACCGACAGGAGAACAGCGGCCACGGGAGTGGCGAAGGTAGCGGACATACCACCCGCCGCGCCAGCAACCAGAAGGGTTTTGCGTTCGGCAGCGGTGAGGTGGAACACCTGGGCGACAATCGATCCAAAGGCGCCTCCAGTCATGATAATCGGCCCCTCGGCACCAAACGGTCCCCCCGAACCGATCGAGATGGCGGACGATAACGGTTTCAGGATCGCCACCTTTGGCTGCATGCGACTACGGCCAATCAGGATCGCTTCGATCGCCTCGGGGATGCCGTGGCCACGGATCCGCTCCGAGCCATAGCGGGCCATGAGACCAATGATCAAGCCACCAAGGACAGGGAGGAAGATTACCCACCAACCAAGGGTAGGATTGATCGGGGAACGCATCTCGATTGAGAGTTGCTGAAAGTAGAAAAGGTTCGTAAAGAGCGCGATCAACCAGAGCAGGACGACAGCAACCAAAGCACAGATCGCTCCAATAATGATTGCCAGGGTAGCAATCCAGAGTAAGCGTAGTTCTGCAGTGAAGTCTCCTCTTTGCATCGCCGTGCAACACCTCGTGAGCCCAGGATGGAATAGTGAATTGCCAGGGACCTCACCCTGGAAGGGCGAGTCGATCCTGACAGCGGTCGATCGGGTAGGACCAACCACAAGTCGGTGACAGGGTAACCGACAGAGTTCCGAGACAGCGGGTTTGTGACCAATGCAGGAACGGACCGCGAAACGAGACTCGTACACGGAACCTCATTGGAACACAGGGTGTCCAGGAGGGAGCATCCGTTCCCTCAATTGAAACGGCTCTTACAGTCGGATGACGGAGAAATGATAGAGCAGGGGGGTGGTGAGGAAATGGAACGCACGTCCAGATTTGCTGTTATGCTCGTGGAAGGGCAAGTGGGAGCATTCACCACAGCAACCGATCCAGGTGACCGCGGTGCTGGGAGCGAAGCTTATTCTTCCTCCCTTGTTTTCGTGATGCGCGCGCTGTTTGACGAGGGGGCGCATCGGCCAGGAAGCCAGCGGAACGCGAGGGAGGTCGACATCGGAGCTTGGCGAAATCAGGGATCCGTGCAACACAACAGGAATCGAGGAGAGTGCGCGGTGGCTCAGAGGGCCGGTTGAACCCGAGAAAGCAGATCCAGAAAGAAGGAATATCAGCACCAGCGCACAGGCCATGCAGATCCTCTACCGACAGGAATCACAACCACAGCACGGGAGGCAAGAAGGAGTCCACTGCTCCAGCGCTGGTTGGATTATTGGTCAACAGAATCATGCTGCGAACCAATGTAGTCCCTCGCGTGGATTGGAGCAAGAGGACTCCTTCACGGTCGTGAGTTGGTGCCTGATTAGACATGGGATCCGTGCAGCCGTGTTTCAAGATGGTGGAGCCCCTGGATAATCATGTCGGTGCAATCCGAAACAGTCCAGCGTGATGTATTAAGGATGAGATCGTAAGAACGAGGTTCTGTCGGATCGACCAGGAAATACTCCTTGACGAAGCGCTGTTGCTCGCGATCGGTCTCATGAACTACCCGGGTTGCCTCCTTGTAGGAGAGCTTCCGGCGCTCCGCAACGGCGCGGATGCGGTCTTCAATGTTCCCGACGAGACGGACGCGCAGAATGTGGTCTCCCGGAAGCAAATGGGCGGCACCACGGCCAACGATCACACAGTGTCCTGTGGCGTTCAGTGAAAAGAGGGTTTCCGCCAGATGACGAACGTAGCGTTCCTCGCTGACATGCGGAGCAGAGACAAACGCCTCGACGCATTCCGCGAGCCAGTTCTGGTGCTGTTCGTCCACACTCTCAAGCAGACTGACACGGAGGCCCATATCGGCCGAGATTTTGCGGAGGAGTTCTTGATCGTAGACCGGCCAGTTTAATCTGGCGCCAAGTGCTTCCGCGATGGCACTCGCCGGAGTTCCTGACTCGCGCGCGAGAACGATCAACGGGGTGGTAGGTTTGGAATCGCGAGATTCCTGGTGAACGTGGCACAGCGCCCGGGAAAGAGCCTCGGCCTGACGTTCGAGCATCGTCGATGCTGTCAACATGTCTTCTCCTCATTTCGGGTGATTGGAGATGGATCCTTCCCTCCTGGTGCAGATGGTAGTCGGCTCCGGCGAAGCGTTGACACCTGCTCGGTGCAAGCTGAATCGAGCAACTGTCGTGCCGACGAAATGAGAACAACGCGAGGGCGTGGACTTGGCAGCGCTCTGGAGTATCGAGAAACAGCAAAGTGAGCACCGATCCACAGCAAACGAATGGGGGTGCGAACATTCAACCGGACGCCAAGGAAAGGCAAGGAGAATGGAACGCGATGACTCTGCCCTCGGCGAAACAGGACGAATTGAGCTATTGGCTATTTTACAACGGAGGGGCTCCAAAGGCGAGCCTCACTCTCAGGTTTGAGGTGATTGGGCGGTTCTGGAAGCTCCAAGCCAGGAGAAAACCACGCAAAGGAGCGGTATGGAGAATTGGAGAGGAGGGGAGGAACCCAGCCGAGAACGATGTTGAGGCTGTGTCGAGAAGTGGAATCTTTCCCCAGAGCATGGGGAGCATCCACTGGCGCTGGGGGATTTTTCCATTGTCGGCTGGGGAAGAACTTCCCTGTAGCTGACGTTTCAATCCTCAAGTTGCGTTTGGCTCGTATCAGGGGCAAACCAGATGATCACCATTCCAAGGAGGAAGATCAGACTGGTGGCGCGTCCCACGCGAGCATAATCTCCACCAAAGCAGTGCATGAGAGCCCCCGTGGCGAACACGGTCAGGGCAGTGACGACCCGGCCGAAGTTGAAGCTGACTCCTGAACCTGTGGAGCGAACGGGTGTGGGAAAGAGTTCGGGGAGGCAGAGCGGCAACCAACCAAAGTAGATCCCACTGAAGAATCCCAACGCTCCCACCCAAAAGAGGAATCCAGGGCGGGTGGGAGGGTGATCCCAGAACACGTACTGAGCGATGAGCAGAGAAGCAAGACTGACGCCGAAAAACGACAGTCGCCGCCCGAGCAAACTGGCCACCCACCCCCCCAGAAGGCTACCGACAATCCCGGTCAAGGCCCGGACCTGACCTACCTTCGCCTTCAGAAAGGGATCAGGTGGAGAGGAGGCCTCTCCGGCCTCGGCCGCCCAGGGAATCATCCAGTTCGCACTCCCCCAGCCGCCCATCATCGGCACCGTCGCCACCACAATTCCAACCAGGGTGACACCGAGCAGGGGAGGGCGAAACACTCCTGGAGTGGATGGCCCAGACGTTGGAGTTACCAGGTTACGCGAGGCGAGCCAACGAGGGGATTCCGGAACCAGCAGGAGGACGAACACACCCAGGCACACGGGAGCAGTTCCAACAAGCATGGTCCAGCGCCAATCGCTCGGGGTGATACGAACCTGCACCGCCAGCGAGGCCATCAGAAAAAGACCCACGTTGGCGGAGGTTCCCAGAACCCCAGCCACGAGGGGGCGAGACATCCCTGGCCAGGCCTCCGATACCAGGGCCACCCCATTGGGCCACATCCCTCCCACCCCGGTACAGGCGAGAAACCACAGCAGGAGAAACTCCCACGGTGTCTGTGCAAAGTACGCCAAGGCGGCCATCCCCGAATAAGTCAGGATGCTGGCCGCCACTCCCCGGGACCGGCCAACTCGATCTCCGAGCCATCCAAAGACAAATCCTCCCGTTGCGGCTCCGAAGAGGAATGCACATTGATACCAGGCGAACCAGCGACCCACGAGGGCCCTTGCTTCCAACCACTCCCGGTGATCGGCTTCGGTAAATCCCGGAGGGAAGGGGGCGAAACCCTTGGTTGTCTCGTACCACTGTTGCCATGCCTGATACTTCTCGGCATCGACCGTTCCTGCGCGTGCCAGAAGATCCACCGCGGCTGGCTGTCCGCTCAGCTGAGTGATCGACATCTCCACGCCCGCGAACATCCAACCGAAAAAGCCCGCGAGGAGAATCAACCACCGCCCCGTGGCGGACAGGGGAGTAACACGCTGTGGGATTGGAGAGGTGGCGTTCATCACAGGTCCCGGGTGAAGAAAGAGGGACGCTCCGCGTTTCCGGTGGAGTGCTACATGGGTGGTTGCGGAGCAAGACCCAACCCGACCGGATTCTCATCTCACGTTTACAGGCTGTCCTGTGCGCGATGATTCCAGCGCGGCCTCCACTGTGGCGAAGATCGCTCGTGCTGTGTGAATCCCCAGGACGGTTTCGCCATCGGTATCGAGCGCCTGGGCAAAGTTGTCAGCGAGGAGGAATTCCAGCTCACCGGCAACGCGGCGATGGCGTGGTTCGCGTGGGGGTTGGTTGCGATAATACAGCCCCACCTCGGGCCGTGATTCGTTGATCACCAGTGCTCCTGATTCACCCACGAGGTGGATTCTCATCTCTCCCCCGGAAGGATGACTGGCTGCTCCAATCCGGCCAATAGCCACGGTGCCAATCATCCCACCTTCCATGTCGAGAGTGACACTGGCGAGGTCTTCCACCTGATTATCTGCGTACACCTGGTGAAAGAAAGGTGCCGAGCGCGCAAAGACTCGCCTCACCGGGGTTCCAGTAAGGAGGTGGATGTATCCAAGTGGATAAATGGCCTCGTTGGCCAACTCCCCCAAAGGTTCTCGCCCCACAGCACCATCGGAGCCGTCGCCATGAGCAGCGATCTGATAGCTGTACCAATCCATGGGAGGATAACCAGGGGAGCGTGTGCCACGAGGTGGCCCGGCATCCTTGGCAAAGTAGAAATCGGTATGGATTGCCTGAATCCGACCAATGGTCCCAGCCTGGAGGAGATCACGAGCATTGAGAACAGCAGGGAGCAAGTTACGATTCCACATCAGAAATTTCACACGATACCGTTCGAGTGCGGCGACAAGGCGATCCACCTCGTTGCGACGGGTTCCCAGCGGTTTATCCTGAACAATATGCTTCCCTGCGGAGGCGGCCCGGATACTGAGTTCACAATGGCGTTCGGCCTCGGAACTGATAATCGCCACCTGAACCGGGCAGGCCTGAAACGCCTGTTCAAGATCGGGAATATAGGGAATCCCCCAGGCGTGGGCGAACTCCGCGTTGCGCTCATGAGTCCAGGGAGGAACGTTGGCGTTGTCGGTCACGACGGCCAGTTCGAACCGAGGATGCGCGGCCATCCCTTGTGCGACATAAGCGTGTTTCACCACACTCACCACTGCACAGCGGAATCGTGGTAGTTGATCCATGTCAGCGATTCTCCAGGTGAATGGCTTGGTTGGAGGCAACGGACTGTTCCACGGCATCGAGCACCAGATGTACCTCGTGCCAGGAGGTGGCCAGAGCAGTGAAATTGGTCCCATTGTGCAGGCCGTCGAGGAATGTCTGGATCACGGCGGCCATCTGGGAGGGCTCTTCGCTCGTTGGGATCGCCTGGGGCAGCCCGCCTTTGAAAAGGAGGTGGGTGTTGTGCTGATCGTCGGCGTAGATCGCTCCTGAAAAACCAATGATCGAGAGGGAGACATACCCTGGGCCTGAGGGGAGGCAACGCGCGTGATCGATCAAAGCCATCCCTCCAGCTCTCCAGCCAAGATGGATCTGTATCATGCTTGTAGGGAGGGTTGCTCCAGCTGGTCGGAGGGCGAACACCACCTCGGGGCGTTTGCCCATGAGCCAGCAGACCAGATCAAGATCGGAGAGGAGAGAACTGGGAGGTTCCCCGTCGGGCGATTGGGGAAGCGGTTCCCAGCGATGCATCCGGATCAGGCCGACCTCGCCGAGTTTCTCGGGCAGATGTTGCTTGATAAAGTGGCGTGAGGGAAGATAACGATCTGGGTTAAGAATGGTGAACACCACGCCACAGTCATGAGCGCGCGCGAACAGACGCGCCATCGACTCCGGTGACAACGAGGGAACCTGGGCCAGAAGCAGGTGTTTGCCAGCGCGCAGGCAGTCCTCAAGCGCGGAATCCGTGGGGCGAACTGGACTCGCGACCACCACGGCATCACAGGAGGGGAGGAGAGAAACCGGATGGTGCAGATCGATAATAGAAGCGATTGTGCCGCCGCGCAGGCGCGCCTGCACTGCTTTCCATGTCGCCTCATTCCCTCCGCTGACAGCTAGCTGGATCATGCATGCAACCCTGGCATTCCCTGGAGACCTGAATCTCCAGACGGTAGCAGAGCCAGTCGGAATGTCAATCATGCACTTCGTTTCGGAGTGAGCGCCGGGGTTATTGCGACGAAGAGCGGAGACCACCGATGAGAATTGAGATGCTGCCATGAAGAAATCGCGCATTGTGTTGAGCACCTTCGGCTCGCTGGGGGATGTGCATCCGTCGATCGCCATGGCGCATGGATTGAAGGCGAGAGGACATGAGCCTGTCATTGCCACCAGTGAGATTTATCGGAAGAAAATCGAAGGGGAGGGGATTGCCTTTCACCCTGTGCGCCCTGACGCGCCCGATCCGGCGAGGAAGAACGATCTGCTCAAGCGCGTGATGGATCAGCGCAAGGGGGGCGAGGTCGTTCTTCGCGAGGTGATCCTGCCGGTTGTGAAGGAGTCGTATGAGGATCTGGCAGCGGCGGCCAGGGGAGCGGATCTGCTGGTTTCGCACATGCTCACTTTCGCAACTCCCCTCGTAGCCGAGAAGTTGGGCCTTCCCTGGGCCTCGACCATGTTGACCCCGTTCGGCTTTTTCTCCGTCTACGATCCCCCAGTGCTGGCACCGGCACCATTCCTGCAATCGCTGCGTTTTCTCGGACCCCGGTTTCATCGTCCACTCGTTCGGCTGATGAAATGGTCGGTGCGAACCTGGAGTGAACCCTGGCATCGCTTACGTGGGGAACTGGGGCTGCCCCTGGCCCGACACGACCCGTTCTTCGAGGGGCAGCATTCTCCGCAGCTGGTGTTGGGATTGTTCTCGCGGTTGCTGGGAGAGAGTCAGCCAGACTGGCCTGCTCAGACGGTTCTCACGGGATTTCCGTTTTACGATCGCCATGGGACAAAAGGGATGCCAGCCGAATTATCAGAGTTTCTCGATCGTGGCAGTCCACCAATTGTGTTTACGCTTGGGTCGTCGGCAGTCTGCGATGCGGGAACGTTTTACGAAACCAGCGTCGCAGCAGCCATGCAACTGAACCAGCGCGCGGTCTTGCTTGTCGGAGAAGACACAGGGAATCGTCCCGCGCAGCTACCTGAAGGAGTGGTCGCGTTCGAGTACGCTCCCTTCTCTGAGTTGTTTCCACGCGCGAAGGTGATTGTGCATCAGGGAGGAGTCGGGACAACCGGACAGGCGATGCGTGCAGGGAGGCCGATGCTGGTAGTGCCGTTTGCGCACGATCAACCCGATAACGCCGCCCGCGTGGTGCGCCTGGGAATCGCACGCACCCTGTCGCGCTATCGCTACACCGTGCCGCGGGGGGTGGCGGAGTTGCGGAAACTACTGCACAATCCGACCTATGCGCAGCGTGCTGCCGCAGTGGGGGAGGCAGTGCGTCAGGAGAACGCCGTCGAGACGATTTGTGATTGCCTGGAGAAACTGCTTGTCTGCGGAAGTGCACAACGATGAATGTCAGTTGTGGGGGGGTATGCTTCTTCTCGTTGGAGTCTACTCCGCGGCAAGGGTGAGCGCTTCAGCGGGGCAGATGAGGACGCACAGTCCGCAACTGATGCAGTCGGCAGGGCGTGGAAGCCAGGGCAACGGCCCGTCCATCTCCAGGCAGTAGGTGGGGCAAACGGCGACGCAGTCCGCGACCCCTGTGCAACGTGTGATATCCAGAACAGGAAGCGGAAAGTTCATGGGACCTCCTGGTGCACAGGAGGCCCAGGCCCCATCAGCCCCGCCACGACCTGGGCCAGCGCCTCGGGGGGATACGGAAGGAGTAACACGTAGTCCGCGCCCAGATCCCAGGCCAGCCCCATCAACCATTCATGTTGTTTTTCTCCCACCACCACCAGCCTCGTTTCGGGATAGAGCCAGGCGATGTGTTCCAGCAAGGAGAGTTCCTGTTCCAGATTTCGCCCGAGCCGCAGGACCAGCACCGTGGGCGTCTCGCTTGCTTGCAAATACTCCAGACAGCGACCCCGTTGGCGCGGCGCGTGCAAGGTCCAGCGCCGACTGTGCGCGAGTTCCTCCAGCATCCCAGTGAGCAAGTCATCCCATTCATAAACGAGAATCTGCGGATGGCGCATGACAACCTGGTGTCAATCCTGTTCAAGGCTCTCGGGATCCACCTCGATGACCGCCTGATCATCACCCAGCTTGAGAGCCTCGATGCGACGAATCAAACGAGGCCTCCAGATCGAGAGCATCTCGGCCGCCTTGGTCCTGTTTCCCCGAGTGCGCTGCAAGACCAGTTGTATCAGACGTTTCTCGACCATTTCCAGAATTGCATCGAGGACGAGAGCGCGCGGGGGCTTCGTGGAGGGGACCGTGGCCAGATGCACTCCCTGGCGAATCGGATAGGGAAGATCAAGGGCATCGATCACGTCGGTCCTTGTGTGGGCCCGGGCGTGTTGCAAGGCGGAATACAACTCGCGCAGGTTCCCAGGCCAGGTGTAACCAAGGACGATCTCCCAGGCGTCGGGACTCAAGCGTGTAATGGAGCGCCCCCCCTCGCTGTTGAGGCGCTGGAGCAGGCGGTCGATGATTCGAGGCAGATCGTCACGGCGCGCACGGAGCGACGGAACATCCACCCGGAGAATGGCGAGACGCTGCAAGAGTTCATCCAGGAGCAAGCCGTCGCGGACCTGTTCACTGGGATCGACCGAACAGCCGGCGAGAACGCGCGGCATGTATGAAGCGGGGGTTCGTTCTAATTGATCCGCACCCAGTAGCCTTTCCGCGAGCTGAGCTTGCACTTCGCGTGGGAGTGCCCCTGGGTCGTCAAGATAGATGGTCCCCGGATTGACCATGCGTTGACGGTCGAGGAGAATCGAAGCGACGGCAAAGGCGGGCAATCGACGACAATCGAGAGCAATTAAGGTGGTTTCCCCTCGCGGACTGCGGTGGTGAATGGTCCGGGCCAGTGACTTCTTTCCCGAACCCGGTGGACCAATGAGTAACACCGGGCAAGAAAGAGTACTGGCGAGGCGAACTTGCTCCGCACAACGTTGCATGGCGGGTAAGGCGCTGCCGAGTCGGTCCATGCGGTAGCGCTGGGCCACACGGGCACGTAGCGTGGCGAGGCCTTCGGGTAAGGCGCTTCCTCCGGCGACGGCTTCCTGGCTCAGGACCTGGACTCTTCCAACGATGCCCAGCAAACGCTCCGCTTCGCGCAAGGGGAAGAAGGTCAGCTGCCACCAGCAAGGGGCGGCTCCACGCTGTTCTGGGAAAAGGCGCCGGCAGATTTCAAGGTCCCCGCGACGCGCCTCCACCGGGGGGCAGAGAACGTGCGCCAGAATCGTCTGCCAGGAGTCATGAGGGCCAACGGGTTGTTCCAGGCGACAACGGAGACCGCGGACCTCGGGGAGCAACAATCCGGTCAACTGCTCCCAGGCGCGATTCACGTACTGCAGACGACAATGGCGGTTGAGAAGAAAGAGCGGATCCGAGGAGCGCTCAAAGAAGGTCTGCCAGCGGAAGGCTTCGCGGTCGCGCGCGGGGGGAGGCGACTCGTCGGTAGCCATGGCTCCCCCTGGTCACAGATAGATCGAGACGAGATAGAGGACACCAAGGATGGCGAGAAGAAACCCGGTCAGGCGCAAGCCCCAGCGGAACGCCTCCCGGATGATGAGATCCCACTGATCGTAGCGCGTGGCGCTGTACACCATGCTGATCAACACAATCAGGATGGGGAGGTGCCAGTAATAGTGCAACGCGAAGAGTGCAGGCATGTCAGGCATCCTTCCGGACAGAAGAGGGGAGGGTCCGGAAGGCCGGACCTGCAAACGCATCGTAGATCACCATGATGTTGAGGACACCAGCGATCACGGTGAACACCCAACCGAGATCCCAGGTTTTATCGCCATTGGTCTGCAGTTCATTGAGGGTCGGGCCGTGGGGACGATTGGGGCCGCGGCGATTCTCGTCAGGGGTACGCTGAAAAGTCCCCAGGAAGCCCTCGCCTTCCTTCAGCGGATCGTAAGCGGAGTACTGAAGCACCGCCGGCCAGGCGGCAATACCGACCCAGAACTGCCCGGCGAACTGCGGACGATTGTACAGGTTAGCGAGCACTGGGGGGAGGTTCCAGGGATTATTCTCCTTGGCGGTGTCGGGGAGGTAGACGTTGCTCCAACTCCCCAGCGCCATGCCATAGAAGAACATGGTGTAGATGCACACAAAGAACAGGATTCCCTTCCCCGTGCGGCCCTGGTAAATCTGTCCCATCCCAGGGATAAGGTAGCTCAGGAGCGCGCCAAGGTACGAATAATCGGGGGGAGGAAGCCGTTCGGAGGAATCGCCTCCGGGTTTCTTGCTGCCCGGGGTCACATCGGTTAGTTTCTTGAGGCTGGTGTCCGTCATGGCGGTTCTCTCGGTGGAGGATTCTTTCCCATTCTACTCGGGAGGGGCTACCAGGTCCAACCCATCCAGTCACCGACCACCAGGGCGAAGGCCGCCAACAGAAGCAACGCTCCGACCCAGCCGAGAAGATGTCGACCGAACCCAAGCCGCAACCAGCGCCCAGCGCGGCCCAGAGGAATCAGGGATCGATCGTAGCACAGATTGAGCCACACCACAGGAACAAGCCACGGTGGAGGGGGAGGTTCATCGGTTGCGTGAGACTCTGGTGCCTGGGAGATGAGGGTTTCCTGGGGTGGGGTTGCAACGGGACCCTGACCAGGGGGAGGAATCCCTGGATCGACAACCTGGGGCGTGGATGGTGCCAGGGGAGCCGGGTTGCTCGGTGCTTCCCGATCCCAATCCTTGAGGATTTCAGCGGACTGGCGCTCGGCGAGTGATCGGAAGACCTCGTCTTCATCAGGGCAAACTGGACAGGCGGGTGTCGTGTTCGATTCCGGGGAGAGTGGTTCCGGAGCCGCCTCTGCAACCGTGATCAACGGGACTTCATCCCCGAGTGGATTGCCGTCCTGATCCACATCCTCCGGGCTATCAACAGGGAGGGCGAGCATGCGTTGCAGGAGGGCGTCGAGTTCATCGAAGAGGGTTTCGGTATCTGAATTGGGGAGCGGCGCACCCTGGGAGTTGTTGAGAACCCCGGAGGGTGGGCTCGATCGTGAGGCGTTCTCCGAGTGAGGGTTCGATGTGGACATAACCCGGGTTCCCAGTATCCCACTAGAAGGAATCAGCGCACACCAAGGGGCAAGGGTTGGGCCATGGTCCCTCCCCTGTCCCTTCCGCTGCTTCCTCGTCTGAGAGCCGAGGTATACCAGGCATGGCCGATCGATTCTACGTCAACTCCCCACTCGCCGCAGGTGCCATCGAGCTACACGGAGAGGAGGCCCACCACCTCGCGATCGTCTGTCGCCTGCGTCCTGGCGAGGAAGTCGCCCTGTTCAACGGCGATGGTGCGGAGTATCGGGCGCGGATCCTTGAAGCGCACAAACGCGTGGTGCATCTCGAAGTGCTGGCCATCGACCATCCGAACCGTGAACTCCCCTTCGAAATACGAGTGGCTGCTCCCTTGCCGAAGGGCGATCGGACGCAATTCCTGATCGAGAAACTGACCGAACTCGGCGTAACTTCCTTTATCCCCTTGCAGACTGCCCGAAGTGTGATCACGCCCCGCGAAGCGCGCCTGGAGAAATTGCAGCGTTACGTGATCGAGGCCTCGAAGCAATGCGGGCGTAATAACCTGATGACCATTGAACCGTTGTGTACATGGGAGACCCTGGTGGGGGAATCCTCCTCCCTGCGCCGAATCGTGGCGCATCCTCAGGGAGGAGGACTCGCCCCTGGACGAACAGGAGATGCCCCGGGCTGGTGTGTTGCGGTCGGACCCGAAGGAGGATTTACCGACACGGAGATCGAGCAGGCACAGAGGGCAGGGTGGGAAACGGTCGACCTTGGAGCACGGATTATGCGGATGGAAACGGCGGCTCTTGTACTCGCTGCGGCTCTGGCGATCCCGTGGAGAAAGAGTGAGCGAGCCGAATGATCACTTTTTCGATAATCAATCTCAAAGCAACGACCAGGAGGGCGTTGGGATTCGCGCGGATGAAAAAGATCCTCTGATGGTGCTTGTCAGCGTTTCTCTGTCAGTCTATGATTGGATACCTGGAACAGTGGCAGGAGGAACAGAGTCCGAGAGGGGCCGGCGGCAGCGAGGACCGGGATAGAGTCGCGGCATGGCTCTTTCCTGCGCTTGCCTGGAGTGATGTCCTACTGAACACGAGCCGACCATGCCACCATCGGATTCGCCGACAAGGGGGCCATCGCGCGTTGTGCGCCTGGGAAAGTATGAGGTGATTGCTCACATCGCCACTGGCGGAATGGGAGCGGTCTACCGGGCGATTGACTCAGAAACAAAACGCGAAGTGGCTCTCAAAATCCTCTCTCCCTCCATGGCGGCCAAACCAGGCATGCTGGAACGGTTCCGCCGCGAAGCCCGTAGCGCTGAAAAACTGATCCACCCGAACATTGTTCGCGTGCTGGAGTTTGGTGAAGCACAGGGTGCGTACTTCCTGGTCATGGAGTACGTCAACGGGATTGATTTACAGGAGTATGTGAAACAGAAGGGGGCACTCAGTTCGCGCGAAGCTCTGAGCTTTCTCTTCCAGGCAGCCAAGGCCCTGGACCATGCCCACAAGCAGGGGATTGTCCATCGCGACATCAAGCCATCCAACTTCCTGATCACCAAGGATGATCCGCCGATTGTGAAGCTGACCGACCTCGGCCTGGCGCGCAAGGTCGATGAGGAGGAATATCGCGTCACTCGCTTCGGGACCACGGTGGGAACCGTGGATTACATGTCGCCGGAACAGGCGCGTGACAGCGGGGCCGCCGACATTCGGAGTGATCTCTATTCGCTGGGGTGCACGCTTTTCCACATGTTGACGGGCAAGGCGCCCTTCGCCGAGGGGAGCCTCACCGAGCGCATCTTCCGACATATCGATGAGAACCCGCCCGACATTCGGCAATTCAACGCCAACGTTTCCTCCAGGTTGTTACGTTTGCTAGAACGGTTGCTCGCCAAACGACCCGAAGATCGTTTCCAGACGCCCCGGGAACTCCTGTTAGCGCTGAGCGGAAAGGAGGAGAAGAAATCCCCACCTGAGAATCTCGGAGAGTCCGCTTCCAGGCCGCCGACTGTTGAGAACGGGCTGCACGATCTTCTTCGAGAGCAAGAGGAGTCCCCCTCAGAGGAACCCCGTGTCAGTCAGCAGGAACTCCTGATTGGCCTGCTGGATGAAGGGGCAGAGCCGGTTTCTCCTTACGATCAAACCCAGCCGGCGCTTCCTCAGGTTAAGATGCCCGAAACCCAGGCGCTCCCTCCCAAACAGCCCCTGCGTCGTCGGGAAGAAGTGATGGAGGAGGAAGAAGCCGCAGCGGAGGAGGAAGAGAGCGAGGAATCCACCACAGTGGTTCACGACGAACCTCAGGAAAGCGAACCGCTGCAACTCTCTCTCCCAGTCGGAGAGCGGGCTCCACATGCTGGACTGATCGCAGGCGCTGCACTCCTGGCAATTGTCCTCCTTATCGGAGGAGGAATAGCCCTTATACGTTCTCTTAACCGTCCAGCGCCAATCACCACAGAGGAAGCCACGTTCGCCCAGAGTTCGGGTCCGACCACGGCGGGGAGTTCTGGAGCCAGCGGAACAGCTCGTCCCACAGGACGGACCGAACGAACCGGACGAACCGGAACAACTGGCGCTACCGGCTCGACTGGCGCCACGGGGCGCACTGGACCGACCGGGAGGAAGCCTCCGGAAGTCACGCCTCCCCCCGAACCATGGACTCCACTGCATCCCGATGCACCAGCGGTGGACAGCGCCAAGTTGCGCCAGGCGTATCTGGGGGGGTGGGAGGTTCCCTCGATTCCTCCGAGCACCCCTGTGTATCGGCTCAGCCGGTTTCCCCAGGGAGAACACGCTTACGACTCCCTGCAGGCAGCTCTGGATGGATTCGTCAAAACAAAGCCGCGTGGCGCAGAGGGGAAGTCGCCCACCATCATTCTCGAAATCGCGGACAACGGTCCGCTCTGGCTCGGATCGGGAACGATCGAGAACACCCAGGTGGTGCTGCGCGCTGCTCCGGGGTTTCGGCCCTTGCTCGTCTGGGATCAGCAAGGGAAAGAACGCTCGTTTCTGACCGTGCGCTCCGGAAACCTGATCGTGGACGATGTGGAGCTTGTCTATCGAGGCAACCCCGCTCTCGCAGAGATTCCGCTGAGTCTGTTTCATGTCGAGCGAGGGCAGGTTTGGTTGCGACGCTCGGTGTTCAGTGTGGCGAGTCCTCCGCAAACACCGCTCGTCACTCTGGTGCAGCTGGAAGCGTCAGCCAGGAGCACCCCACAACCGACTGTGCAGATTGATCATTGTTGTGTCCGTGGCCGC
The DNA here is from genome assembly GCA_029777335.1 of Planctomycetota bacterium. Taxonomy (GTDB): domain Bacteria; phylum Planctomycetota; class Planctomycetia; order Gemmatales; family Gemmataceae; genus JAKOSN01. The sequence continues at coordinate 68,002 of JAKOSN010000172.1, read as the reverse complement.
AATCTGGCCGCTCTCGATGTAAAAGCACCCACCACGCGGGTACTGATCAACGATTCGCTCGTGGTGGGGAGTGCTCAGCCGCTGCTGAACTTCCTGTGTGAGGAGCAGGTCACGGTCTCGGCCAAGGTGCTACGCTCCACTCTGGTTGGAGAGCGCGGGATGATCAAGGTGACGGGAGATCCCCCCAATCTGCAGCGCCCGTCGTTCCACTTTGCCTGTTGCGATTCCATCCTCTCCCGCTCGGGGGAGATGCCCGGCGGCTCGCTGCTGGAGATTCCCGCCGAATCGCGAACCGGGGGGATGCGCTGGGAGGCGCACAACTCCATCTATCTGGGTTGGCAAACGCTGGTGCAAGCACATGATTCCATTGGCGGGGCACAGGACTCGCTCTGGCGTCAGTGCTGGGGGCTGGCGCAGGGCGATGCAGTGGTGACGCAACGCTGGCCCGCGGCAGCGTACCTGGAACCCGCCGACGGACTCCCTACTTATTATCGCACCGATGCAAAACACGGCGCGCCTGTTGGCTATGCGGCTTTGACTGGCTCGGGAACCATCGGCTGTCACCTGGCAGCCCTGCCACCGATGCGCAATCACTGGCAAAAGCTCACTCACGAACGCGCGACTCTTACCCCGGTGGATGCGCTTACTTCTGGAGCAGCTCCCGACATTCCCGTGAACGAGGAACTCTACACTGGTGAACGGATCGATCTCTCCACGACCAATCTGGGGGCGCATCTGGAGAAGATCAGCAAGTCGCGCAAGCTCGCCGAGAAGGTCGTGCTGCATCTCCATCGCTCAGATGAATTGAAAACGATCCCGTCAACGCCGTTCAAACTCAAGGGGGTGCATCTCGTCCTGGCGTTTGAAATGGTGCCTCGCATGCGCGTTCCCACTCCCGGAGAAGCACCGAAAGAAACGGTCCTCGAACGCCTGATCCTTCCCGCTGATGCTCGAGGAAGCGCGGGGGAAGAGGCACTGATCCAGATCGAGAATGGGAAACTCGATCTGATCGGTGGAGCGATCGAGTATCCCGATTTTCAACTGGCCCAGGTGCCTCCGTATCTCATCAAGGTGCGAAACGCAGAGGTGAGGTTGTTCAACGCGCATCTGCGCGGCCCACAATTTGCGCCCCCAAAAAAGTTTCGCGGACTGATTCTGATGGAGAGCTCGACAGAGAAAGACGCAGAGCGCTGCGTTTGCACCATCACGGATTCCTTGCTTCTCTCTGGTCGAACCGGAGTGAGTGTTCAAGGTGCTGGGATGGTGCGGATCGAGCAGAGCGCAGTGATCGCGGCATCGGATGTGTTGCAACTCCAACCCGCGCCCGAACGCGAACCAACTGCCATCGAGATTTCCCTCGATCGGGCGACCCTGGCCGGGGGAGGGAGCGTGCTTCACCTCGGGGAAGTACCCAGGTTGCTCCCAGCGACCGTCCCCATCCTGGTTCAGTCGCGTGCCTGTGCTTTTGTCCAACCATTCCCAGGGGCGAAGGGGGGGATGATCCTTGACGACGGGAAGGGCCTTGCACGCGGGGTGCTTCTCTGGCAGAGTTTACGCGATGTCTATGATCGCCGGATGCACTTCCAGGTGGCAGCAGCCAACGACGTCCCCAAACAACCGGAAATCACGCCCGCCTGGAGCCGGCTGTGGGGGCCCCCCAATGTCCAGCGCCCTGTGCTTGATCTCCCGTTTCGCGAAACATTTACGGCCGATCGATGGCCATTAACGACACTGAAGTTGCCTCCGCCTCGCGGGATTGCTCCCTCGGATCTCGGACAACTGGGTGCAGACCTGTTGAAACTCCGTGACTCTGCCCCTAAGTGATGAGTAGGCAGCGACTGGCCCGGAGAGTTTCACCAGAGTACCGAGACGATGGAGCAGACGGCGAGCCTGGTAACCGCCCCCACGACCGCGAGAACCTCTTTTGCCTTGCTGGGGGATCACCCCGCTGGCGTAGCCATGGCTCGTGCACTGGTTGCCACCGGCAGCTATCAACTGGCGTATCACGCGGGCCGCACCGTTTTGCCCGAAACAGACGGAGTCCCACCGATTCGTCGCCTGGGCGATGTTGAGGAGATCCTGGCCGATCCAGCGGTGGAACTGGTGATCGTCGCCAGCGCAGAGGCAGATCGGCCCGCTCAGTTGCGGCGAGCCATCCAATCCGAGCGCGATGTGCTCTGTGTCCACCCTGCTGACCGCAAACCCGATATCGCCTACGAAGCGGCGATGATGCAGCAGGATACCCGTCGGTTGGTCTTCCCGCTTCTGGTCGATGCGCTTCATCCGGCCATCGTGCGACTCACCCAGGTGCTGGCCAACGACGCGCGCTTGCGTGGCTGGCGTTTACTGGTGCTCGAATGGTCCAGTCCTGACCAGGAAGCACTGGTAACTCATGCTGGCGAGGCGCGTTTCGCTCTCCCGTGCTGGGATATCTTGCGAGCGCTGGGTGGGGAGGTGCTGGAGGTCTCCGCACTGGGCGCGGGAGAAGAACTGGAACCTGGTCAGCCGTTGCTGCTGAGCGGACGTTTCGAGGAGGATCGGCTTTTTCAGATCCGCTATCTCCCTGGGCACGGTCGAGCTGGTTTGAACCTGCGATTCCAGGGCGGAGCAACCGAGGTCCACCTGCACTTTCCGCAGGGTATGGAGGGGCCCGCCTTTCTCACCTGGGAAGAGTCTTCAGGCGAGCTGTACGAGGAATACTGGGGGAGCTGTGATCCCTGGCTCGCGTTGGCGCAGCTTGTCGATCAAAGCTTGCGCGGAGTGAACGCCACGAACCAGCCAGGCCACTCGTCCTGGAGTTCGATTGATCGCGCTTCTGAACACACCATCAAGGCCCCGCTTCTCCTCCACTCGCGTCGGACAGGGGTGACAGCGATTGTGTCGGCAGAGCAGAGGGGTTCGCAAGAGACACCGGTTCTCTCCTGGCAGACCGAAATCCGCTGTCTGGAACTGGACGATGCGGCACGGAGGAGCCTGGAGCGTCGGCGCACCAGTCTGCTGGACTATCAGGAACCGTCCGAGGAAGTCGGTTTCAAGGGAACCATGACACTGGTGGGCTGTGGGCTGTTGTGGGTCACCATCCTGCTCGCAGTCCTCTCACGCTGGGTCCCCGCACTGGGGTGGCTGATTGTGCCGGTTTTATTCATCTTTCTGGTCCTGCAGATTCTCGGAGCGATCACCCGGCGTACGGAGCAAGGGGAAAGCAAGGGAGGAACTTCTGCTCCTGGGGCGAACTCTCAGGTCGGACGTTGACAGGGAAGCGCTGAGTCGTCTAGAATCCTTTGTTCCATAAACCAGTTTGCTGAGGAGAAAGCAGGATGGACACCCATCAAGCCACCCGCACCTTGCAGGTGATTCGCACCCTGATGGAACGGACCTGCCAGTATCAGTTTCTCACAGCCCGGGCAGGACTGGCGGCTGGGTTAATGGCTGGGGTGGGCGCGCTCCTCTTTGTCTATCTGGATCCCAACGATCCCTGGCAGTTTGGAGCGGTCTGGGGGCTCGTGTTTATCGGGTCGTTGGCAGCCACGCTATTCAGCACGATTCTGCGCGTTCGCGAGCGCGGGGAACAGGTCTGGACACGGCCCGCGCGTGCGGTAGTTCAGGCCCTGGCGCCTGCGCTTTTTGTCGCGGTGATTCTGAGCGTATTCTTTTTTGCGCGCGGGTGGCACCTGTGGTTACCGGGGGTATGGCTACTCTGCTACGGGCAGGGGGCGCTGGCGACGGCAGTCTATGCCCCCCAACCGATTCGCTATCTGGGCCTGGGTGCTTTGGGGATGGGGGCCGTTGCTCTCCTTCTTGGCCCTGCCTGGGCTACGGCGATGATGGGGTTCGCCTTCGGACTGGGACATATCGCCCTGGGGCTGGCCTTGCTGTGGTCGGAGCGACGCGACACTCAACTTCGCCTCTATCGCTCGGTGGCCTGATTGGATCACGCTTGCGTGCCGAGGGAGCTTCCTTTCCTCTGCGGAGTGCGTAAACCCGTGCATGCCGTCAAGCGACTCGTCGAAGAACTCGACCCAGTGCTCCACGAGCGCGGGCGACTGGCCATTGTGTCGGTCCTGGCTGCTGTTCCAACACTGACCTTTACCGAACTCCGCGACACCCTGGAGATGACCGACGGCAATCTCAGTGTCCATCTGCAGAAGCTGGAAGACAAGGGCTACGTCGCCATCGACAAGCAATTCGTGGGAAAAAGGCCGCAAACGAGTTGCCGCCTGACGCAGGCTGGCCGCACGGCGTTCACGCACTACCTCAACCATCTTGAAGCGCTGGTTGAACAGGGACGCAGCAAGCCAGGCGCCTGAACCCGGTTAGAAGAGCAGCCCGGCCAACCAGTCGTAGACATGATCCATCACGGTAACCGGGGTGTGTTCAGTCACCTGCCACTCCGCTCGGTGCGCTCCGGCCAACAAGTGATCCTCAATTTCCTCCAGCATGGGGCCATCGACCACCACCAAACCCACCTCATTGTTCAGGCTGAGACTGAGTCCATCGAAATTGCCGGTCCCAATGTAGGCCCAGCAACCATCGACCGACGCGGCCTTGAGGTGCGTGGTGCCCGGTCGCCAGTATACGTCCACCCCGGCATCAAGAAGGCGATTCACCATCAATCGGGTCGCATGATCGAGAACCATGCTATCGCTATCGCGAGCGACCAGGACGCGCACGTCCACGCCGCGCCGTCGTGCCTTCACCAGTTTGCACAGCAACAAACTATCTGTGAAGTAGGGATTCTCGATGTAAATGTGATCCTGTGCGTCGTCCACCGCGCGGTAGAGCGACGAGGCCAGATCTCTGCGCCAGGGGCCCGTGGCAACGATGTGCGCGGTGGCATTGACACAGGCAGTGGGAGCGAGCGCCACCGGTGCCACCGGACATGGTTGGCCGCCCGCAGACGCCCAGGCCTCCTCGAATAATTTCGCGAGTTCCGCCACCAGCGGACCATTCAGGATATATGAGACATCGCGATAATCGAAAAATGAAAGAAGAGTGAAGTTGCGGCCTCCACTCCAGGCGGTCTGTCCATCGATGAGGACGAGTTTGCGGTGATCAAAGCGAGGAGTGCAGAATCGGTTGCGGATCACCTGGACATGCGGCTGCGCAGCAAGCCAGGTCACCACGGCGTTGACCTGCTCGGTGGTGCCAAGCTCGGTGGGGGAGTGAATCAGGTTCCCCCCGCGATCAATCACGACGCGCACGGTGGGTGAGGGCGCGCCATTCTCCGCCAGGGTCTTTGCCTTGTCCGCCAGGGTGTGAGCCAGGCTCCAACCGAGGACGTCATTTTCCCAGATGTACATGAGAATATCGATGCGCTGATCTGCGCTCCCGATAAGCCGTTCCAGGCCCTCCAGAGCCTGAGCACCATCGAGAGCAAGCTCCACCTGAGCGGGCTGGTCCTCGACGCCGGGAGCATGAGGGCGCTTCGGTTTGGCATGTTTTGGAGTCGGTGGTTTCTTGGCGACCAGATGGCTGACGGGGAGCGCAATTCGTTTGCCCAGGATCTCGCACCCTGCCCGAACCGTCCCGCAGGCAGCGCGCCCCACCGTCTTGGCGCCGCTATCGAGAGGTTGACTGATCCACTGCGTGGCACAATCACTCACCAGTTCCTGTGTCAAAGCAACCGGACGATGACAGGAAACCAGTTTCTCCTTCCCCGATACGGGTGGGGAAGGCGCCATGCGACAGCCGGTAAGACCGAGAGCAAAAAGGATAAGCAGGAGGGCAAATAGCCGGAGTCTCCTGCAAACGGAAAATCGTGGCTTGCATCTCATCCCATGGCCCGCTGCAGAGACTTAGGAGACCTCCCCTGTATGATCGTCTTTGGAGCCGATTCAAATAGAGTGAAAGCGGACCAAGTTGGTGCAGAGCGACCCTGGAAGAAGAGAGGAGCCCTCGGGGCAATCTCAGATCCAGCGTTGAAGGATCTGGCGGAGGGCGGAAGCCCAGCGTTCCAAGGCGTCTTCTCCTTCGGGGATGACGAGCGCTTCTCCGTTGCTCCCCAGGGCGGGGGAAGGACCAGCGAGCTGCATCCGCGTCACGACTGTTTGGGGAGCATCGAGCGGTTGAGGCTGGGCGAAAACCGTGAGACAGTGACACATGCTGCGACGCGCACGCTGGGCGCAGTGCAGGGGTAAGGCAGCGGGAGTGGGGAGGGTGGTGAAGCACACGGTTCCATTGGCGATCTCCTCCCGCCACAAGCGTTCCAGGAGTTCGCGCTCCGCCTGCATGGGGTTGACTGCTGCTTCGTTGTCCGGGACGAAACAGATGAACTCGAATTGCAGGGCATCGGTACTGAGCCATTCCGTCAGTTTCCGTTCGATCACGAGCAAGGTTGCCAGTAAGAGGATGCCACGTTGATAGGGTAACTCCGCATCCTTGAAACGCAGTTTCTCGATCAAGCCTGGAAAGAAGGCGATCAAAAACGACCGGCGACGTCGCAGAAACTGATTCTCATCGCGACTGTAGAAAAGCAACTCGTCGCGAAGATACTTGATATCGAAGAGATCGGGACGTTCCCCTTCCATGTAAGCCAGCTGGGAGTGGAGCAGACTTTCAAGACTCCCTCGGGTGGAGATGGAGGAGAAACCACCAACGGGATAGGTATCTTCATCGAGGACACGGGTCGGAACCTCCTCCCGACGAGGGAGAGGCCGCACGCGATGGCGCGGCAAGGTGGCTTCCAGCTGCTGGGCCGCACGCAGCACTTGACGGAGAGCCAGTCGCTCACCTTCCTCGTCCAGCGCGGTGCCATGTTGCAACTCGAAAATATCCTCGCTCCCGAGCATCTCGGCCATCCGGCGCGCGACCTGGATCAACCCCTCATAGTGGGCGATCAGCAAAGGGTGAACCCCTTCGCGCTCGATGATTTCGTAACCGAGTCGGAGAACTTCATCGGGGGCAAGATCCAGCGCGGCAGCGATTATGCCCGGTGCCATCTCGACTCCAGGTCCCTGGGTGCGTTCCTGAAACTGGCGGATGACAAAGGCAAGTGCGCGCGCGCGGTCGCGCCCCTCGGCATAGCAGCGCATCGCCTCGGCGGCGTGAGTAAAACTCCAGTCTGCGTAGATCTTGCCCAGAACATGATCTTCGTAAGTGGGGAGAAGATGTGGCGGAAGTCCCGGGAGAATCAGTGGTTGGCGATTGGTGCGTGCCTCCCAGTCCATCCCAAAAGCCACCGCCCCGAGATCAGCGATAAAGCCAACGGGCGGTAAGGGGATCCCCTCCGAGGCCACCTCCAGCGCCCAGGAGAGGGCCGGACGGACACTGAGGGCAGTGGGTTGCATTGCTCGTTGCAGCCACAAACTCTGATAGATGTAATGACGGGCTTCCTCAGGATCACGGAGTTCTTGAATGGCCATCTGTGCTCAAACTCACCGGGGGACGAGGCAACTGCGTTCACTCCCTGCATCACTACCCTAGCTGGTTTTGCTCAGTGCTGCAATCGCGCGGCTTCTCCCCTGAGTTCCCCAGAGGTGAGAGAGTCTCCAGATTGCCGCTTCCTCGAAGTGTTCTGCGCCGGAGCGGCAAGGTTTGCGGCTTCGAGCCCAAATTTCGAGGATGATAAAAACCGAATATCAGAGAAGGTCGTTCCCCTGGCCGATGAATGAGAGAGGAATTCCCTCACGGAGGGCGCCCCGGCGGACCGCTGACGCGGTGTGTGGAGAGCGGCGTGGAGGAGGGAGCGTTCTGTGTCTGTGCGTGTTTCCCTCCTGGGCATCCTTCTGGTTTTCGTTTCGACTGAGCCAGTATTGGCTCAGATCCAGCCTTCCTTCGTCGACGCTCCTGAGACGCCTGGGGTTCCCTTTGCCGAGGTCGATTGTCACTCAATGGAATCCGACCAGGATGCGAAGATGCCACTGGGGTTTCACCAGGGCGATCTCAGTTTACAGGGGCTGGTCGGGGTTCTGTATTCCACCGAACTCGGTCCGGGGATTCCCGAAATTGACATGCTCAGCATGAAGGGACGCCTTGGCTACATGCTGACCTCCCCAACCACCTCCTTTGGCATCTTCGACGGCAACTGGGAGGCTCTTCTTGAGTACAACGTTGCGCCAGTCAGCGATAGCTTTGCGAGTATTGTGACAGGGCCCTCGGTGCTGATGCGGTACAACAATGTGGGACCAGGCCGCGCATGGGTGCCCTATCTTCAATTGGGGGGCGGATTGTGCTACTCCGATGGCTACAAAAACCTGGGCCAACGTGCGCTGGGCCAGGCCGTTGAGTTCTATCTTCAGGGCGGAGCAGGACTGCGCTTCTTGATGACTCCGAACTGGTCGATCGATCTCGAGGTGAGCTACGTTCACATCTCCGATGGGGGGATGTCCGAGCGCAATGCGGGTATCAATTCCCTGGGGAGCCTCCTCGGATTCACGTTTACATTCCCCGCAGGGCATCCTCATTGACCACTCGTCGGATGCCAGCGTCTGCGCGTTTGCTATAACAAGGTTATGGCTCAGCATCCGGACGTTCTCATTCTGGGTGGCGGTGTCACAGGATTGACAACTGCCTGTTTTTTACGACGTGCGCAGGCGCGCGTCACGGTACTCGACCGTGCAGAACCAGCGCAGGAATCCTCCTGGGCGGGAGCAGGGATTCTTCCTCCCGCGCCCACAATCCACCAGGCGCGCACCGGGATGGAACTTCTCGCCGCCCATAGCGCACTTCTCTTTGCCCGTCTCAGTGCCGAGCTACGCGAAACGACCGCGCTGGATAATGGCTATCATTGTCGGGGTGGTATTGAACTGCTCGAGGCGGAAGAACGTTCAGGCATCGAGGGGATCTGGCAGCGACAGGGAATTGTCTACGAAGCGCTCTCCGCAGAGAGGCTAGGGGTTCTCGAACCAGCCGTGCGCCCCGGACCGTTGCATCCCTATTATCTGCCGGCGATGGCGCAGGTGCGAAATCCTCGGCACCTGAAGGCATTGCTTGCCGCTTGTGGTCAACAGGGAGTGGTGATTCACTCGCACTGTCCCGTTCTGGGGTGGGAAAAAAGCGGAGCGCGCATCACTGGCGTGATGACTGAACGAGGCCGTTTCTCTGCGGAGCGCTACCTGATCGCAGCCGGTGCCTGGAGCGAGGGGTTGCTTGCTCAGCTGGGATGGTGTCCGGGGATTCATCCGGTGCGAGGACAGATCGCCCTGCTTCAGACTCAACCCCCGCTCCTTGCGCGGATTGTCGAGCAGGGGAAACGCTATCTCGTCCCTCGTCCCGATGGCCGGGTGTTGATCGGGTCCACTGAAGAAGCCACGGGGTTCGATAAACGGACCACCGCGCAGGGAATCCAGTCCTTGCTCCGTTTTGCCCTGAACCTCGTCCCGGCGCTTGCCCACGCACCGCTCGAGCGCTGCTGGGCGGGACTCCGCCCGGGTAGCCCGGATGAGAAACCGTTTCTTGGGTCGGTCCCGGGGTGGGAAAATGTCTTTGTGGCTGCGGGGCACTATCGAGCTGGGATCCAACTCTCTCCTGGTACCGCGCTGGTAATGAGCGAACTTCTTTGTGGTTTGCCCCCCTCATTCCCACTGGACGAATTTCGCCTGGATCGCCACGGGATCGTCCAGGCCACATTCACCCGGTGAACAACTTCTGGTACCATCCCCAGGAGTGTCGGTCGAGGATCCGGCGGACGACGGGGATGGAGGATCATGGATCAACTCAGCCAGCGTGCGTTGACCAGCCAACTCGCCGAAGATTTGACCTGGCTGGAAGAACACAGCCGCCACCGAACGCGCGAGAGCACCCTGGGCACGGTCGAACAGGCAGTCCAGACCAGCGAACTCCGTCTGGCAGCCGCCCTGGTGCGCAACTGCATTGGCCCGGCACTGGATCGACAACCGGCCATGCCTCTGCACATTGCCGTCATCGGAGGAGCCGGCGCCGGGAAAAGCACAATCGCCAATCTCTTGCTGGGAACGGTCAGTGCCGAGGCGAACCCTCAGGCGGGATTTACCCGGCATCCGATTGTGTACACCACCGCCACGGGCGCTTTGAACTGGGCCGGACACCTGGGCTTTCTGGGGCCCCTCCAACGCGCCCCACAACCGATGCCCTCCAGCATCGATGCCGACATCTACCAGGTTCGGCGCGTCCCTCCGGATCCCACCGGATTTGAGCTGCTCAGGGACGCGGTCGTCTGGGATTGTCCCGACATGACCACCTGGGCCGCCATGACGGCATCCACGCACGACGGCAAGAACGGTCAGGGCTATCTCGCTCGGCTGATCGAGGTGACGGCCCTCGCCGATGTGCTGGTCTACGTGACCTCCGATGAGCGCTATAACGATGAGGTGCCGACGCAGTTCCTCTACCTCCTTCTGCAAACAGGGAAGCCTGTGATCGTGTGCCTCACCAAGATGAAGGAGGCACACGCCGAGCCCATGCTGGATCACTTCCGCAAGGAGGTGTTGCGTCATCTTCCGCCCGGGGTGGTGAACTGTCTGGCCGTCCCCTATCTGACGGCCGACCAGCGCCAGGATCCCATCCACCAGGCCGCGCGCTATCGAATTCCCCTGCTCAATCAGGTGGGGGTGCTGACCCATGCGCCGGTCCGCGCCCGCCGTCGGACACTTGTTGGTGCGCTTGGCTACTTGCAGCGCAGCCATGAGCGCCTCCTGGCGGTGGCCCGGCACGATGTGACGGCACTGGAGAACTGGCGAGCCCTGGTGCAGCGCGGAGAGGGCGATTACAACCAGCGCTATCAGCAGGAATACCTCTGCAGCGAACGCTTCCGTGGCTTCGATGAAGCACTGGTGCGCTTGATGGATTTGCTTGAACTCCCCGGGGTGGGGAAGCCAATCAGTGGGGTACTCTGGTTGGCGCGCACCCCGTATCGCCTGCTCAGGACTGCAATCGGCAAGGCGCTGAGCCGGCCCGAGGGACTGGGACTTCCTGAACTTCCCGTGCTGGAGCAGGCGCTCACGGGTTGGATTGATCAGTTGCGCAAGGAAGCGGCTCGGCAGGCAGCGACCCATCAACTCTGGGCCCATGTTGCCAATGGGTTTGCCAGCGCAGGGTTGGCGGACCAGATTCGCGACCGGTTTCAGCAGGGTTACCGGACCTATCAGATGTCGCTGTCTACCGAGACAGAACGCACGGCGCGAGCCATTTACGAGCAACTGGAGCAACGTCCCGCAATGCTGAATACCTTGCGAGGTGTGAAGTTTGGGATTGACGCCCTCGCCATCATGGCGGCTCTCATGGCACCCGGCCCGCTCTGGAGCGATCTGCTCCTGGTTCCGGTGGCAACCTCGGTGTCGCATCAGCTGGTGGAGCTGCTGGGGAAGGGGTACGTGGACAGTCAACGCGAGCTGACGCGCCAGCGCCAGATGGGGTTGCTGACCGAAAACATCTCCGGTCCGCTCGCCGACTGGTTGGCGAAATGGCCAGCGACCGGGGGATCTCCCTTTGAAAGACTTCAGACGGCTCTGCGTCGCATCCCGCCGGCACTGGAACAGCTGCATACACTCATTCACCCCTCGCGCGAGACGAACTGACGGGACCAGGTGAGTCATGTCGACGGAAATACTGCAACTGAAACGTGAAGAACCAGTCTTGCGGACCCTGGCGCCTGGATTGCGTCACCTGGAACGCAGTCTGCGTGAATGGCTCGCCGGGAAGCACCGTTATCCACTCTCCGTCATGGCCCGCGCGACTCTGGAGGGGCTCGCCAACGATCTGCATCGCAAAAGTGAGGACCTCGACGTTGATCGCCCCCTGTTGATTATTGTGCTCATGGGCGGAACCGGGGTCGGGAAATCGACGCTGCTCAACGCCCTTGCGGGCGAGCAGGCACTGGCACTGGCCTCGTTCACCCGCCCCACCACGCGCGATCCAGTGGTCTATTATCACGAGACTATTCGCCCTGATCGTCTTGATCCCGCGCTCCGCCACTGCCGCCTCGCTCCGCACGATCGTGCCGCATTGGAACACAAGGTGATTGTCGACACACCGGATCTTGATAGTAATGATCTCGCCAATCGTGAAAAACTGATGCACGTTCTCCCCGTCGCCGACATCGTCCTCTACGTCGGTTCGCAGGAGAAATACCACGATAAACTGGGGTGGGATCTCTTCCTGCAACAACGCAAGCGCCGTGCGTTTGCGTTTGTCCTGAACAAGTGGGATCGGTGTACTCAGGCCAGTTCCACTGGCGTTCGACCAGACGAGGATTTGCTCCGCGATCTGCGTTCGGAGGGGTTTGAGAACCCGGTTGTCTTTCGCACCTGTGCACAATCGTGGGTCGATCTGGTCGAAGCACGAGCCAGCGGGGAGGGAAAACCAGGAGCCCGTCCCCCCGAGCTTCCCGACGGAGAGCAGTTCGAAGACCTGGTACAATGGCTTGAACAGGGGCTTTCACGCCTGGAGATTGATGCCATCAAGGCGCGCGGAGTAAGCCAGCTGCTCGAATCGCTCAATCATGCGCTTGACGAGGTGATGCCACCTGATCTGACGGATGTCAGCCTCCGAACGCAGGCTGCGTGGTCGCGGATTCTACGTGAGGAGGCGGCCAGTGTGGCGGACGTGCTGATCAACACGCTTGAACCGTACCAGAAGGAGATCGAACATCACTTCGCCCTGGAAAGTCAGCGTCGTTTCACCGGCCTGATGAGTGGCTACCTGCAAACGTACAACCGTCTCAAGTACGTCGGGAGCACCTTGCGTGATCGGCTCCCCGGGTTGAACAGCGGACGCGAAACGGCAGTGACCCCGCTGCAGTGGAATCTGGCAGAGTTCACGCGCGCCTGTAGTGAAGTGGCAGGAAATCGCGCCCTGGATGCGCGCAGCAAGGCCCTGGCCAGTCGATTGCTGGTTGAGGCCGATGCGCAGAGTTTTCCGTTGAGTGTGCTGACCGAACCGGTGGAAAACACCGGAAAACTCGACTGGCGCCAGCGCCACGCCCAGACACTGATCGAGGCGCTCGACGAGGTGCAGCGTGAATGGACGCAACCCAAAGGCGGAAGGCGCCTGGCCCAAACCCTGCTTGTCGCGCTCGCCAACTGGGTTCCTCCGCTTGCTCTGCTGGCCAGCGTGTTCTACTGGCTGTATCTGATCTTTTTTGCGAGGGACTATCACCCTGGTTGGAGCGATCATCTCACACCGCTGATGGTGCTTCTGGTCGTGCTGATTCTTTTTCAGATTCTGATCGCCCTGATCATGCCTCTGCGCTGGCCGGCGATTCGCAGCGAATTTCAGCGGCATGTCGAGGAGAAACTACGCTCGGAACTCAAGAAGGTATACAACCCGATCCCCGCAGACGTGAATGAGGCGCTGGCTCAGGAACGGAAACACCTTGCAGCACTTCAGGGGGAGGTGCGCGAAGTGGCAAACTGGCTGGCTCAGCGCGAGCAGGCAGCCAGCATTGGTGCCATGTACGGTCACTGACAGCCGCATGGCAGCACAGGCACAATCAGCCGAAGAGGTTCTGCCCCATGGCGGATGGAAAATGGGTAAAAAATCTGCGTCCCGAAATGTCCGTCGCCGCAGCGGCCCGCCAGATCCTTGAGGCACGCTACGAGGTGATCCGCACGGCTCTTCCCCTGGCGATGCGCGAGGCCGACCGCGATGTGGAGCATGTTCATCAACTGCGCGTCGGCACACGCCGCGCGGGGGCCGCGTTACGCATCTTCGCCACCCTTTTCCCGGAAAAACCACATCGCAAAGCGCGCCAGCAACTGAAGAAACTTCGCCGCGCTGCCGGCGCCGCGCGCGACTGGGATGTCCTGATGCTTGACCTCCGAGAACGTGCGAGCCAGGTCGATCCCAAGGAACTACCCGGCCTCGATTTTTTGCTAGGCTTCGCCGCAGGCTGGCGGGCGGAGGCGCAGAAAGAGCTGATCGAGGCAGGGGAAGATCACGGGCAACGCGTGCAAAAAACAATCGAAACGCTGCTTGAGCATCTGCGTGAGGATCGTTCGGAGGCTGCCCGAAAGCCCTATGTGGAGCTGGGCAACGCAACCTTGAAGGAATTGCTGAAGGAACTCGAATGGGCTGCCCGCGGGGATCTCGACGATTATAGCCATTTGCACCAGGTACGCATCCTGGGCAAACAGCTGCGCTACGCCATGGAACTCTTCGCCGACTGTTACCCCGATCATTTTCGCAGCCAGATCTATCTCGCCGTGGAAGAGATGCAGGAAATGCTCGGCCACGCAAACGATAGCCACGTTGCCTCCCTGCGCCTTGGCGCGATACGGGATCGTTATCGTCGCATGTGGCCACAGGACTGGAAACGCTTTCAACCGGCGATTGAGAGCCTGCTCCGCTTTCACAACCGACGTTTACCGCGAGAGCGCCAACGCTTTCTCAAATGGTGGGAACACTGGCAGGCGAACGAGAGCAAGATTCTGGATTGTCTGTTCTCCACAACGAGGGTGGAACAGGCACCCGCTCCGGCAGCGGGGCAAACTTCTGTCAAGGAGTGAGAGGCTGCGGCGCACCGAGGGCAGGGGAGGGGCTTGTGGGAGTGCCAACCCCGCCATAGTGCGGATCAGTGGGCCTGGGCATGGCAGGGGGAAAGGCAAAATCCATGAAGTCCGCCACCGGGGCGGTACTGCACCCCGGCAGGAGCAGCGCCAGTAGCAGACAGAGCCGTTTCATCACCGAATCCTCCTGAACTCCCTGCGGCATACCATCGCGAGAACCCGGCGCCAAGAGCGATTTCCACGCTAACGATGCGCGGGCTCCAGGCCTTGCGTCAGCGCATCCATCAACGCCTCCAGAATCAGGACAAGTTGGAGATAGCGCTCCACCTGCTCGTCGGCCTGGAGCGTACGTTCAATCAGGCGCAGAAGCGGGTCGGTCCCAATCCGGTGCACAACGGCGACGAGAACCTCAGTTTCCTCCGCACTGGCCACACGTGGCGTACTGCCAACGCTGCACCGGAGAGCATCTTGCAGGAGTGAGACGAGCAGCTGCAAACAAAGCGCGGCGCGCCGACGCTGGAGCTTGCTCTCCTTCCCAGCTTCTTCCAGGAATTCCATCCACTTTCGGGAGAATTCCACTCCCTGGAGGGGTTGAGTGGCCAGACAGCGGATCAGATCCCTGCGGAATTCCCACAGGGCAGGATCACTCAGCGCCAGGGCAGTTCCGGGACATCCTTCGCTGAGAGCAGCAAGGCGCTGCCGCTGGGTTGGATCGTCAATCCCCTGTTCGGCCAGGACCTTGTCAACCAGGGTTTCACTAAGCGGGGCAAAGCGGACAACCTGGCAGCGGGAGACAATGGTGGGTAACTGCCGATCGGTGCTGGTGCCGAGGAGAACCAGGAGCGATCCAGGCGGAGGTTCCTCCAGCGTTTTCAGGAAGGCATTGGCTGCCTCGTCGTTGAGGTCGTCGGCGTCATCGAGGATGGCCACCTTGCCACGCCCCCGAGCAGGTTTGAGATAGATTCGATCCAGAATCTCACGCATCAGGGCAATGCGAAATTCCATGTCTTCCGGCGGTTTCTGCATCAGAAGAAAGTCCGGGTGCGTCCCCGCCTCCAGCAAGGCACATCCGGGGCAGTGATCACATCCCTCGAACTGGTCATGCTGCCCTTCACAGAGCAGTGCTTTTGCCAGTTCCAGCGCAAAGAGCCGTTTGCCGATACCGGAAGGGCCAACGAAAAGGTAAGCATGAGCCAGCCGACCACGACTCGCCACGCGCTGAAAACTTGTGATCAGGGCGTCATGCCCTCGGACGCGCTGCCAAGACACGCTCGACCTCCTGACGGATGAGGCGCTGGACCGGCTCCACCGGTGCGCTGGCGTCGATCACGCGAATGCGTTCTGGCCGACGCTGGGCCTCGGCGAGAAAGCCACCTCGAACGCGGCGATGATAGTCTGTGCCCCGGCTTTCGATGCGATCCTCCTGGCGGGCGCGTCGCTGGCGGGCCAGTTCCTCAGGGAGATCAAGCACCATCGTGAGATCTGGCTCAAGTCCACCCGTCGCCATGAGACCCACTTGCCAGAGTTCTTCCACCGGCAATCCGCCGGCATGCCCCTGGTAAACGACATTGGCCAGCAAGAAGCGATCGGAAAGAACCATCGTTCCCGCTTCGAGGGCTGGCCGGATCACCTCGCCGATCAGCTGAGCGCGGCTGGCCATGAAGAGCAGCGCCTCGCATCGCAGCTGGAGATGGCCACGATGATGAAGAAGCAAATGCCGCAGCTGATCCCCTACCGCAGTCCCACCCGGATCGTTGCAGGTGCAGACGGAAAATCCCTGGCCACGCAACCAGTCGGCGAGCAGACGGCACTGGGTGGACTTGCCACAACCATCCAGACCATCCAGTGAAAGGAACAAACCTGGTGTCATTCCCATCCGCCTGACAGAAAAGCCCTTGTCCTTCAGGTTGAGGCATCCGGCTGTGGTTCGTGGTGCGTGTGACCAGGCACCATTTCGTCTGCGTGATAACTGGAGCGCACAAACGGTCCGGCGACGACCTGCTTGAACCCCAGGGTTCGAGCGCGAGTGGCGAGTTCGTCGAATTCCTCGACAGGAATGTAACGTGCCACCGGAATATGCTTGAGTGTTGGGGCCAGGTACTGGCCAAGTGTCAGCGTATCGCACTGAATCGCTCGGAGATCAGCGAGCACTTCGAAGAGTTCCTCTGTGGTTTCGCCCAGACCGAGCATGAGGCCGCTCTTGGTGACGGTTTCCGGGGCGGTGCGCTTCACATGGTCGAGCAGATCCAGGCTACGCTGATAGGAGGCCCGACCGCGTACCTTGCGATACAGACGCGGAACGGTCTCCATGTTGTGGTTATACACCTCGGGACGCGCTTCGAGAACGCGCTCGATCGCCGCGTGATCGCCCAGGAAATCTGGGGTAAGAACCTCGACCGCGGCCCCAGTCCGGGCGCGGACGGCGAGAATACAGCGATAGAAATGATCGGCGCCGCCATCAGGAAGATCGTCGCGGGTGACGGAGGTGATCACCACATGTTTCAGGCCCAGACGAAACGACGCCTCGGCAACGCGCTCGGGTTCGTCGGCTTCCAGTATCTCGGGAGTGCCCTTGCTCACTGAGCAGAATCCACACGGCCTGGTGCACACATTCCCCAGGATCATGAAGGTGGCGGTGCGGCGCGAGTAGCATTCGGGGCGGTTCGGACAGCGTGCATTCTCACAGACAGTTTCGAGCCGTAATTCGCGCAGCAACTCCTCGGTATAGAAGTTGCCATTGCCGCTGGGCAACGGTCGCTTCAACCAGGAAGGGAGGCGACGAACCGGCGAGGACTCGAGTGTGGGTAGAGACAGCATCCGGAAGCCTCGGGGCGAGGGTGAAAACCTCATGAACATAGTATTGCAACCGTCGCGCAGTGTGACAAGGCAACAACCCTCGCTTGACGGTATTGTCCAGCCTCAGCTATAACTTTCATTGATACCAGGCGCATGCCCAGGGTGTGGAGGGGCCCAGACATCAACGATCGAATGGGTGCCGTTTCCTCCTGTGTGAACCTACCTTCGCGAGGCCTCTGGCACTCATGAGCAACTCGGTCAAGGGTTCTTTCGCCTTCGTCAGTCTTGGTTGTCCCAAGAACCTCGTGGATTCGGAGCGAATGC
This sequence comes from Planctomycetota bacterium, assembly GCA_029777335.1. Taxonomy (GTDB): domain Bacteria; phylum Planctomycetota; class Planctomycetia; order Gemmatales; family Gemmataceae; genus JAKOSN01. The sequence goes on along the minus strand of JAKOSN010000172.1, from coordinate 50,462 downwards.
TGGGCAAACTCGCCCAGGAGGGCTACGTCCTGACCCCGCAGGCCGAGGGGGCGGATGTGGTGGTGGTGAACACCTGTGGCTTTATCGAGCCGGCCCGCCAGGAATCACTGGCGGTCATTCGCGAGATGCTCGTGCTGAAGGAACAAGGTCGGGTCGGCGCTGTCGTGGTCGCGGGTTGTCTGGCCGAGCGCAAGGGCGATCAGTTGTTGCAGGACGTTCCCGGGGTCGATCACCTGGTGGGAGTCTTTGGACGCGAAGAGATCGCCCAGGTTCTGGACCGAACCCTGGCCCATCAAACGGAACAGCGAACCGTTTTTCGCCCCGCCCCCGTGCGCGCGCTGGAAGACACGGCTCGACTGCGCATCACCCCCCGGCATTATGCCTATTTGAAGATCTCTGAAGGATGCGATCGACTTTGCACATTCTGTGCCATTCCCAGCATGCGCGGCAAGCATGTGACCAAACCGATGGAAGAGGTGCTGCGCGAGGCACGCGAACTGGCCGCTGACGGGGTGCGCGAATTGATCCTGGTTGCTCAGGACACCACCTATTACGGACTGGATCTCTACGGAGAGGTTCGGCTCGCCGAGTTGTTACGGCAATTGGAACGCGTGGAAGGGATCGAATGGATCCGCATTCTCTACGCCTATCCGATTTACTTCACCGAGGATCTGATCGATACGCTGGCGCGATCCAGAAAAATCATCCCCTACCTCGATATGCCGTTGCAGCACATTAACGATCGACTGTTGCGGCGCATGCAGCGCAAGGTGAACCGCGCCGCGATCGAGGCGCTCCTGGCACAGCTTCGTCAGGCGATTCCGGGGCTGGCGCTGCGCACCACCTTCATCGTTGGCTTCCCCGGCGAAACCGAGGAAGAGTTTAACGAACTGGTCGATTTTGTGCGCACCACCCAGTTTGAACGCGTGGGTGTCTTCCCCTATTCCCTGGAGCCAGGAACGCCGGCGGAGCGCTTGCCCGATCATCTTGCCGAGGAGGTCAAGAACGAGCGGCAGGCACGATTGATGGAAGCCCAACAAGAAGTTGCGTTTCGCTGGACTCAGGCGCAGATAGGGAAGGAGATGGAAGTTATCATCGATGGGGCGGACCCGGAGTTCCCCAACCATGCCCTGGCGCGAAGCAAGGCAGATGCGCCGGAAATTGACTGCCTGGTGCGGGTCAAGGGGCGCAATCTGCGCGCGGGCGATCTGGTGAAGGTCAAGGTAACAGGCGCGGACGGCTACGACCTGATTGGCCGGGCGATTGGAACAGGACGCTAACCATGGCCACGACCCTCAAACCTTCTCCGCCACCGCAGATCTTCAATCTGCCCAACCAGTTGACCGCCAGTCGATTTGTCCTCGCGTTGATTCTCTTTGCGCTGATTGAATGGTCCCAGTGGCTGGGTTGTCTGCTCGTCTTTATCGTGGCGGCCATCACCGACTGGCTGGATGGTTACCTGGCGCGGAAGCAAGGGCTCACCAGTACGCTGGGAAGAAACCTCGATCCCCTGGTCGACAAGGTGCTCGTTTGCGGAGCCTACATCTTTCTCTTACCCGTGGGGGACCCCGCTGGGGAGGGGTGGCTAAAGCCGTGGATGGTCACCGTGGTGGTGGCGCGTGAGTTGGTGATTACCGGGTTGCGCAGTTTTGTCGAAGGGCAGGGGGCCAACTTCGGGGCGGACTGGCTGGGAAAGGTCAAGATGGTTCTGCAATGTGCTGCCCTGATCGCCATCTTCCTTGTTCAGGATGCTCGCCAAGGGTGGCTGAGGGAGAGTGCTTCCTGGCTCACCTGGCTCAACCTGGTTCGCGATCTGTGTATCTGGGCAATGCTGATCTCAACGATGTTGAGCGGATTGCAATATTTATGGCGTGCCGGCTCGTTATTAAAACAGGCCCCGCAAACCACCTGAGCTGTCGTTCAACGCGACCCCTGCGCTTGATGCCATTGCTCGAATCCTGTTGGATGGCGAGCGAGGCTGGTGAGGAACAACATGGCGGAGAAATCGATCGGCTGTGCCATCGTTGGTTGTGGAATGATCGCTCGGTTTCACGCCCGCGCCCTTGCCGACGTGCCGGGCACCACAATCAAGGCGCTGGTCAGTCGGACACAAAGCAACGCCGAGAAACTATGCGAATCCCTTGGCATCTCCTGTGATATTTATCAGCATCTTACGCCGGTTCTGCAGCGCAAAGATATTGACATCGTCATTGTCACCACACCGAGTGGGGCGCATCTGGAACCCGCGGTGGCTGCCGCCGAAGCAGGCAAACACGTCGTTGTCGAGAAACCGCTGGAGATCACCGCTGAACGCTGCGCTCGCATCATCGAGGCCTGCGAGCGCAATCATGTGCAACTCTGCACCATCTTTCCCTCGCGTTTTGGTGATGCCAACCAGGCGCTGAAAAATGCCGTGGTCGCCGGGCGTTTTGGCCGTTTAACGCTCGGAGAAACCACCTGCAAGTGGTGGCGCCCACAATCCTATTACGACGAGGGTGGATGGAAAGGAACGAAAGCCCTGGATGGCGGGGGCGCGTTGATGAATCAGGCGATCCACAATGTGGATCTGTTATTGTGGATGATGGGTCCGGTGCGTCAGGTGATGGGTTTCACCGCAACGCTGGCCCATGAGCGCATTGAAGTCGAGGACACCGCGGTCGCTTGCCTCCATTTTGCCAATGGCGCCCTGGGCGTGATCCAGGCAACCACGAGTGTCTATCCTGGATTGCCCAAGACAATTGGGATTCACGGCGATCGCGGAACGGCGGTGATTGAACAGGACGATTTGCTGAAATGGGAATTCAATCCCTCCACCGCCGACGATGAGGTGCTCCGGGCACGATTCGCGGCAAAAAGTGGTGCCTCGGGCGGATCAAGTAATCCCGCGGCGATTTCCCATGTGGGGCACGCCCGACAGCTGGCGGATTTCGTGAACGCGATTCAGGAAGGTCGTGCGCCACTCGTCGATGGACGCGAGGGACGCAAAGCGGTGGCCGTGATCGAGGCGATCTATCGTTCTGCCGCCGAACAACGAGCCATAGCCCTGTGAAGAGGGATCTTCTCGCCCGGTCAAAGGAGTGACCCCATGGCCAAGCAGCGCTCGAAAGCTGTCGATTTCAGCGTATACGTTCTCATTCGCCTGATCGTCTGTTTTGTTCGACTCTTCACGTTAAAACAGGCCAAAGAACTCGCACGCGGTCTGGCCTGGCTTCTTTATCACGTCGATAAACGCCATCGGCTTGTGGCGATGGATAACCTGAGACACGCCTTTGGCCAGCAGTACTCGGATCTGCAGCGTGACCAGATTGTGCGTGGGGTCTATCGCCATTTCTGCACCATGTTAATGGAAATTGTTCATCTGCCCAAAACGATGCATCCGCACAACTGGAAGGATTACATGTGTCTGGAGAATGCGGAGGAACTCATCTCCCTAATGCTCTCCAAGCGCCCGGTGATGCTGGTCACTGGACACCTGGGTAACTGGGAGATCGCTGGCTACGCCCTGGGCTTATTCGGGTTCAAAACGCACGCGATCGCTCGTCCCCTGGACAATCCCTATCTGGACAGGTATCTGCGCGAGTTTCGTGAAAAAACCGGGCAAAAGGTTCTGGCGAAGAAGGGCGATTTCGATCAGATGCAGGAAGTCCTTGCCTTGGGCGGAACCCTGGCCACGTTGGCCGACCAGGATGCAGGGCAACGGGGGTTGTTTGTCGATTTCTTTGGTCGACCGGCCTCAACGCACAAGGCGATTGCGCTCCTGGCAATTGAGTACAACGTTCCGCTCGTGGTTGTGGGGGTGACCCGGCGTGGTCAGGCAGGGCTGTATCAAATCACGGTGCAGGATGTGATCTACCCTGAGCAATATGCCGGGGCTCCTGATGCCGTTCGAGCGATGACACAGCGCTTTACCACCGGTTTGGAGGAGTTGGTGCGTCAGTCCCCGGAGCAATACTTCTGGTTACACCGCCGCTGGAAGCACCAACCACCGGTGAGAAAAGCAAAAAAATGCGCGGCGTAACTCCTGCCTCTGGAAACCAGCAAGTCCCAGGGAAAGCCCTCGTGGCTCCCCTGGGACCTCTCTGGTGGTGCCTCCCGGTTAGCGCCGGAGCTGGGACTCCTTCTGGTGCTTCAGTTCCTCGTCATTCACGCGCTGTTCCTCGCTCTTATACACACGCTGTTGCTCCTCGGAAGCCTGCGTCGCTCCCTTGTTGGAGTTTCCGCTGCACCCGATCGTGATGAGGGCGAGTAGGAGCAATCCAATCAGTCCGTAGTGCCGCAACATGGCTCATCTCCTTCGCTATGGATTCCCGAGTGTGGTTTTAGTTCAGATTCGCTGTCAGCCCATCATTAATCAAACAAGAACGCCGGAACTGTTCGGGGTCCACGCTGAAGGAGATGAAGCGCACTGACCCATCGCAGAAAACGAAGTTGGCACCACCCGAGTGAGAGCTGCCAAACTTGCGCGACCAGTAGGTGGAGCTGGCGCTGGTGGGATGGAGTGAGTCGGGTTGGAGACCTCCCTGGTTCCCGGCCCAATCCGACGAACCAAAGCGGACGTTGTCTTCATCCCATCCCGAGTTATTCCAGGCTTCGTTATCGCCGCCGGCTGTTCCCAACACCGTTGGGTGAATCTGCTTTTCGCCGACCGCGATGGTGTTGGAGGTGCCGTCGTGAATATCGTTGAGGCGACGTTTTTGCTCACCGATTGCGGACGTCGTCGGGAGGCTGAGCCACGTGCGCACCATCACACCTTGCTTGCCAACCTCGCCCATGAATTCGCCACCGTTGCCGGCATAATCGCAGCGGGCACCGTTGCTGTAGACCGTGGGGGCACGACGAGTGGGGCAGTAATAGATTTTGGTGGGGGTCAGTGCGACGTTGGTGTTGTTGGGCTCATTGAACAGGTTGTCCTGTTCGATGAAGGGAAGAATTTGATACATCCAGGTCCATTCCTTGCGCGTATCGCCGTTACAGCAGGTTTTGCTGGGACCATCAGACGATCCACGCGGCAGGTAACCGAGCGCATCGTTGTGTGTGTGGAGCGCAATGCCAATCTGTTTGAGATTGTTGGAACACTGCATCCGAGCAGCCGCTTCGCGCACCTTCTGCACGGCAGGCAACAACAGCCCAATGAGAATGGCAATGATGGCAATCACCACCAGCAACTCGATCAGGGTGAAGCCCCCACGCGTACCAGTCCGAGACTTCGAGGCAAACTTCATCAATATGCTCCTTCAGAGTAGAACGACGGCGGATTATGATCAAAACGAATAACGCACAGGCGGGTTGGCGCACCAGGTGCGCAGTGGTGTATAAACACCATCGAAGCAGTCAATGCAGCACCTATTCGGGTGTGCGAGGAGAGTACAACAGCACTACTGTTTTAGAAGTGCAATTGGTAAGGAGGTGGTAGAGATCATGAATTTCCCATGAGGATCCATGAGTCCCCACTGATACGTACTGGAACAGGTTCTCTCTCTCGCAAATGCTTATTTTTCCGAGGAACGGGGCAATGGCACCTTGAGGCGCGCCTGGAGAGTACGGTAATCACAGTGCAGAATCTCCGCTGCCTCCCTGTCTGTGCTCGTCCCAGCTCGAACCAGGGTGAAGAGCATGCGTTCACTCTCAGCCAGGTTCGCCTTTCGGGTCAGCAAGAGCGCGGCCAGGGGAGCACAGGCTCGTTCAAGGGAATCAGGAGGAGTGTGCGGGATGGGATGGTAGTCTTTACGGATCGCATAACTCCGCACACACTGCTCCAACTCCCGAAAATTGCCAGGCCAGGCGTAGGTATGCATGTGACAGTGGATCCAGGATACCACTTCCTGAGCTAACTCGGGCGCCTGTTCCTCGCCAACGACCGAGCGACAGACAAACTCCACCATCAACCCCAGATCTTCGGGACGGTCTGTGAGCTGTTCACGGAGCGAAGGGGTAGCGATTTGATCCGCACAAAGGCGATAGTAAAAATCCTCGCGAAAACGACCGGCCTGCATCTCGGCAATCAGATCGCGGTTGGTCGCCGAGATGATTTTCCCCCGAAAGGGGCGATCCTCGTTGGCGCCCACGGATTGAAAATGGCGTGTCTGGAGGACGCGAAGCAACTTCACCTGGATTTCTGGGGGTAATTCGCCTATCTCGTCGAGAAAAACTGTCCCGTGTTCCGGGCATTCCTCCAGCCGGCCCTTGCGATCACGAACCGCCCCCGCAAATGATCCCTTGATGTGTCCAAAAAGCTCCGCCTCGATCAGCAAGGAGGGGAGGGCGGAGAGATTTACTGCGTGGAACGCTGTGCGGAAGTCCGTAACAAACTCCTGTTTCACAGGGTTAAAGGGGATGTACTGGGAGCGCCCAATGGCCTGGGCCACCAGTTCCTTCCCCGTCCCCGAGGGACCAGTGATCAGCGTGGGAAAATCGTGCATGCGCTGATAGAGCGCTCTGCTCCAACTGCGAAAATCATGAGTGACAATTGATTCCCAGACGCTGCTTCGAAGGCGCGTGATGGGCCTGGAAGTCCCCACGATATTAAAGAAGATGTGATAAAAGGCGCGCCGGAAGAGATAAAAACAGGCAAACAGATGGCTGGGTTCAAAGTGAAGCGGAAAGGTGCGCCCTTCAAGATGTAAAAGATCCTTGTGATCTTCAAGAAAGCGTCGCCAAACTTCCTTCACTGAGGGCGAGGGCGGCTCGTCTGGCGCTGCGTCAGGCTCCTTTGGCTGGCGCGATCCACGAACCGCATGGTCGATCCACCGATCCATCTGCGAACCGTATTCCCGGTACAGGCGATAGAGTGAAAGCGTTTCATACAGAGCCAGCTCCTGCTCACTTGCCACCGCACCTTCGCGCAGGCGCAGTCGAAGGCGATCTCCGATTTCGGTGATCTGGTCGCTCAACGCCACCACATTCGGATAAACCGTGTCTGGTCCCCATAACCCCCAGCCGGGTTGCCAGGCGTACACATCCCCGACGTTGGGAGCACTCTCCCCCATGACTTCGCGCTGCTTCTCCATCCAGCCGGGATGAAACGGGTTGGTAGTGAGAAGGTCCATCGCCTTCTGGGCGAACGACCATTCCTGGGTTGCGAAAAGGGCCACGGGATAGCTCCCTCATCATGCAGAAAATGTCTACACACCTGCAAGAAATGTAGGTAGGGAGGATGGAACGGAACAAGATCGATTATCCATCTCATGCCATAAGTCAATGTAATTATTTATCTTGCACAACCATTATTGCATTGGCATTTGAATTGCCTTTGTGATTTATGTTCGTGAGTCAATTCGTGCTGGTCGCCTTGACAAAGCGACACAGTCGCTCTCTAACCCCTGTGGAGAAGCTCCATGTTGCCCCTTGTTACCCTCCCGACCATTCAGGCCCCCCGGGAGACCTCGCTCCGGAACGATACCGAGATCCTGCAGGCGCGCATGCAAAAACCGCAGCGCCATCGACTGCTGCATGGTTATCCGTTGGCCGCAGCGATGCGGCCTCGGGGCGAGGACGAGCCCCTTGAGATCAACTACCGGGCCAGTCAGCGTGGGTTGCTCATTGGCGTCCTGCCGCATCCTTTCTGCAACCCGGCGATCGCTGGCTGTGGCTTTTGTACCTTCCCCCATCAGCGCTACGACCGGGAGCGCGCCACCGAGGTAATTGACCACGTGAGGCAGGAGATCGTGGATCGGGTCTCCATGCAGCCAGCGCTTGAACGACGAAAAGTCACCGGGCTGTATTTTGGAGGCGGGACCGCCAATCTCGCTCCGGCGGAACCCTTTCGTCGACTCTGCCGGCAGCTGGCCGCCACGTTCGATCTCACCGGTGCCGAGGTCACCCTGGAAGGGGTGCCCGCCTACTTCATCCACCGCAAACCATTGTTGGTCGACATCATGAAAGAGGAACTGCCCGCCCGTCATTTCCGCCTGAGCATGGGGATTCAGACGTTCGATCCCGCCCGTCTTCTCCAGATGGGGCGACAGGCGTTCGGGACACGAGAGACGTTTGCCCGGGTGGTCGAGATGGCCCACGCACGCGGGTTCACTATTTCGGGGGATCTCCTCTTCAATCTGCCAGGGCAAGCGCTGGACGAGATGCGCCAGGATCTCGATGCCGCTCTCGCCATCGGTCTGGACCACCTGGGGTTGTATCACCTCGTCCTCTTCCGTGGACTGGGCACGGCCTGGTCTCATGATCCTGCCCTGCTGGCCGGGGTGCCGGAGAATGCGCAGGCCGCGGAGAACTGGCTCGCACTGCGCGAGCAATTGCTGGGCAGCGGGTTTGAACAGACGACCCTCACCAACTTCGAGCGAACCACCTTCCGCGCGAGCGCTCGTCGGTTTGTGTACGAGGAGTACAGCTTCCACCCAGATCGCTACGATATGATCGGCTTTGGGCCAGGGGGCATCTCCTTCGCCGCCAGTCCAACTTTCCGGACCGGGCTGAAGACGCTCAACCCCGATGCTGCGAGCGACTATGTGGCGGCAGTCAAGGATCGACTGTTTGTGAGTGATCGCTATTTCGCCTACGGTCCGACCGACCTCCGCATCTTTTACCTGACCCGACGGTTGGCCGGTCTGTGGATCGACCGCAGCCATTATGCCCAGCTGTTTCAGAGTGATCCTTTGAATGATTTCCCCGGAGCCTTCTCCGCGTTAACCAACGAGGGACTGCTCACTGTCACTCCCAGGGCAATCTGTCCGACTCCGCGTGGGATGTTCTATGCCGATTCGATTGCCGCACTCCTGGCCTGGAGACAGATCGAGGCCCATCGGGGTGGGCACTCCGCCCGTTCCCACTGGGGAAAGCAGGACGAGGAGGAGGCTCGGGACAATCGGCTCAACGAGAATAGCTACGGTCACATGTAACCGACTCGCTGGAATGCATTCCCGGTCGCGAACAGATCGGTATAACAGACCCTCGTGCGAGACCATCGAGGGAGGCGTGCATGTTCACTGGGCTGGTCGAGACGATGGGGGTGATCCAGCGCATTCAGGCCGAGGGAGCGGGGCGGCGTCTGACCGTTGCGGCTCCCTCGCTCCTGGAGGGAACCTCCATTGGGGATAGCGTGGCGATCAATGGCGCGTGTCTGACCGTGGTGGACATTCAGGGTGAGACACTCGCCTTTCAGGCCGGCCCGGAAACCCTGCACAAAACCAACCTGGGGGAACTTCGACCCGGTGAGCGCGTCAACCTCGAACGCGCGCTGCGCATGGGTGATCGACTGGGTGGACATCTGGTCCAGGGGCACGTCGACGGAGTCGGGACGATTCGCGAACGGCGACGCGAAGGCGAATGGGAGGTGCTCTGGTTCTCCGCGTCGCCAGCGCTTGTCGAGCAGATGGTGCCCAAGGGATCGATCACGGTGGATGGGATTTCGCTGACGCTGGTGGAGGTAACCAGCGAGGCGTTTTCGGTGGCGTTGATCCCGCACACGCTGGCGCTGACCACGCTGGGCTTCAAGAAAGTCGGTGCGGCTGTTAATCTGGAGACAGATTTGCTGGCCAAGTACGTGTGGAAGTGCCTCCGTGGTGGCGGCCTGACCCATGACACCCTCAAGCGTGCGGGATTGCTCTCCTGAGATGACTGACTCTGAATCGTTCCCTCGACAAACGCTCTCCTATCTCCGCAATCTCCTTGAAGAGCGCGGGATCAAGCCAAAGAACAAACTCGGCCAGAATTTCCTGGTCGATCTCAACCTGCTCGACTTTATTGCGCGCGAGGCGGAGTTAACCCGCGAAGATCTGGTGCTGGAGGTGGGGAGTGGAAGTGGAACCCTCACCACTCGCCTGGCGGAGCAGGCCGGGGCGGTGGTGAGTGTGGAGGTCGATTCAGCCTTTGCGCAGCTGACGAAGGAGGTGGTCGGCCATCAGCCCCATGTCGCGCTGCTGCAGCACGATGTGCTGAAAAACAAGAACGAGCTTCATCCCGACATCTTTGAAACACTCCGCGCAATGCAGGAGAAACATGGCTGCGCGCGAGTCAAGCTGGTGGCGAATCTTCCCTATGCGGTTGCCACCCCGGTCATCTCGAATTTGTTGCTCTCCGAGTTACCGATTGAGCGGATGGTCGTCACCGTCCAGTGGGAAATCGCGGAACGACTGGTCGCCAGTCCGGGGACCAGGGACTATGGAGCACTGGCGGTTCTGGTCCAGAGTCTGGCCTTTGTGGAGATTCTACGCCGATTGCCTCCGGCAGTTTTCTGGCCGCGGCCGCAAGTGGTATCGGCGATTGTGCGACTCTTTCCGCGAACCGCGAAACGCGCGCATGTGGGCGATGTGCTCCGGTTCCGCCATTTCCTGCGCGACCTGTACACGCATCGACGCAAGAATCTGCGCGGTGCACTCGTGGGACTTCCGGGTAATCAGCGCAGCAAGGCAGAGATTGATACTCTGCTCGAGACGCTGGGGATCGAGGGGAGCAGCCGCGCGGAGACGCTTGACCTGGAACAACATCTGCAATTGTGTGGGCTTTTTGGCTGACCCCAGGGTGCCAGGAGAGATCGTCCCATGAAAGCCAGAGACCAGACTTCCTGGTGTAGGTTAGGGGTTCTACTCGCCTTGGGACTTGCGCTTGGCGCGGTCGGGCAGGGGAGGGGAGCAGAGCCCGATCCCATCCAGGGCGCCCTCGAAAAGGGGCTCCGTCGGCTGGAAGAGGGTTCGGGCAACTATGTGAAAAACCGCAAGTGTTTCAGCTGCCATCACCAGGCCCTTACCCTCCGTGCCCTGACTGCCGCCCAAAAACGAGGATTTGCCATCGACGGCAAACGCCTGGAGGAACAGCGCGCTTTCAGTGTCAACACCTTCGCCCCAAAACTGGCAGCAGTGCGCAAGGGCAATCGCGTCGAAGGGGGCAACACCATGGCAGCGTATGCCCTCTTTGCCCTGGCTGGGACCGAGTATCCCCCGGATGAGGTGACCGCCGCCCTTGTCGATTATCTGCTGGTGCGCCAGCGCTCTGATGGTTCCTGGCCAGCCCTTGCCCGCCGCCCTCCCAGCGAGGGGAGTCCCTTCACCAACGCTGCTCTGGCCTTGCTTGCCTTCCAGCACTACGGAGGGAAGGACGCGGAGCGACTTGCACGGATCAAGAACGCCACCACCAGGGCAAAGGAATGGCTTCAGTCCGCCCAACCGAAGGATACCGAGGATCGTGCCTTTGCGCTACGAGCCCTTGTGACGCTGGAGGCGGCTGCCAGCGAGATCGAGAAAGCCAGGGCGACCCTGGTCAAGGAGCAGCACGAGGATGGCAGCTGGGCGCAATTGCCGGGGAAACCTGGGGACGCCTACGCCACCGGTATTGTGCTGCTCGCACTCCGCGAAGCGGGGATGAAGCCGACCGACGCGGTCTACCGCAAAGGCGTTGCCTACCTGGTGAAAACGCAGAGACCTGATGGAGCCTGGCTGGTGGAAACCCGAAGTCGACCCGTGCAGGTGTTCTTTGACAATGGCGATCCTGGCGGAAAGTCTCAGTTTATTTCCTTCGCCGCTACCGGGTGGGCCGTGCTGGCGTTGCTGGAAACCCGCTCTGTTCGCTGAGAAGGTGTTCCCGATTCGATCCGAGTTCACTCGTGTGCTAGGATCGAGTGCGGTTTTCTGTTCCTCGCCGAGCTACCTGCCCCTGTCTCCTGGTTACTCCACCCAGAGGAGGATTCCTGTTTATGGTGAAGAGCACTTCGATCACTGGGTCGATCCTGATGCTTGGGGTCTTCATTCTTTTCGTTCCCTCGGAAAGGGATTGTCGAGCCGCCGACCCCAAGGCACCCGCTCCCTTGAACCTGACCTGCAATTCCGAGCACGATGAGGTCGATCCGCACATCACTGCCGATAGCAGACAGCTTTATTTCTCCAGTAATGCCAAGGGGAAGTATGACATTGTGGTGTCGCAGCGCGTGCGTTCCTGGGCACCCGGGAAGATTCCCGAGGACTACGTGCAAACCAAGGCGGACGATCGCAGTGTCTTTGTCACAGGGGGGCGTTTTCCACACTACCTCTACTACGCGACCAGGAAGGACAAGGAAACGAATAACTTCGACATCTATGTCGCAGTGCGGCAGGGACCGACAAGCGTCTTCTCCTCGCCAACCCCGATCAACACCATCTGCAGCAAGGCCGATGAAATGCACCCCTGGCTGTCCGCCGATGGGCGCAAGCTCTACTTCAGTCGCAAAACGGAGGAGGGGTGGCGCGTGATGGTCACGACCCGAATGGGAACCAGCGGGGGAGGCGGATTCGGGGAACCGACCCTCATCAAGGAACTGCCACCGAATTTCCATCGCGTCACGATCACCCCGGATGGGAAGAAGATGTTCCTTCAGGGGCCAGTGGAGAAAGATCGCTGGGGTCTGTTTCAGAGCACCTTCGATGGCAAGAGCTGGTCGAAACCCGAACCACTGAACGTGAACAGCCCCGACGGCCCGACGGGAGACTGCTCTCCCTGTCTGACCCGAGATGGAAGTGGGCTCTACTGGGCCTCGGATCGACCGGGTGGAAAAGGGAAGATGGATATCTGGGCGATTCTGGTCAAGGATCTGAAGACAATTCCCGCGAAGTAATCGGACCGAACGCCAGCGTTCAGCCAGGCGCGGATCGCGTTTGCTCCGCGCCTGGAGTTTTCCCGCCATTTATGGTTTTTCAAACTTCAGCCCATCCTCGACCTCGCTGACCAGGTCCGGATCCACCTTGCGCTGTTGAGCGACAAACTGCCTGGCTTCCGGACGCGGAGAACTGAGCGCATAGCGCAGGATGGCCCGCTTCATGACCGGGGCGTCGAGTCCTTTCCGACTCCACAAACCAAGGACCGCCCGGGTTTGCTCCCACATTTGCCAGCGCCGGAGATCCTCGATCGCCAGGTCCGCGAGTTCCCCCTGGGCCAGGATCGTTTCCAGTGCTTTGACGATCGGTTCCTGGTGAGCCTTGTTGTTTAGCGCGTGATAGAAGCGAAGGGTTCGAACGATCGACAGGCGCAAGGAGACATCGACTTTCCCATTGGCGAGCAGACTGATCGCCAGCTGCCAGCCCTCCTTGGGGCGCAGGTGAATGTAGCCGCCAAGAATGCCATCGTAGGCATTGCTGGTTCGCTCCGTGGGTCGATCGAGCATCGCCTTGAGAAGGTTGGCATCCTCTTGATCTCCGGACGCGCTGAGCAAATAGGAGTACAGCCCAAGGCGTTCGGGGCGGGTGCTTTCATCCTTGAGCCATTTCCGCAAGCGCGAAGCATCAAGTTTTCCCGTGAGTTTGCCAATCTCGGCATCGGTGGCCTTGGCGAACTCCATGAAGGCATCCTGTGCAATCTCCCGGTCCGCGTTCTCCAGGTAGCGGAAGAAGAAGAGGAGAGAAGTGGTGACATCACCCGGATCGAGGGCCAGGGCTCCCTTCATGTAGTCGGCCGCCTGCTCGGAGTTCACAGGAACCCCGCGATAGGGATCGTAGCGGTCCTGAAAGACATCGCAGAAGATCAGCAGGCGCGGCGGCTTTTTCGGATCGGGCACCGGGACATAGAGGGGGAGTTCGATTGCGTCCCCGGCCTTTTTTCGGTGCTTTGCCTCCAGGGTGGGATCGACCTTGAGCGCGGCGGTCACGTGAAAGGTCGTTACCCCTGCACCAGGGGTACTTCCCTTCAGCCTGGGATCCGACAGAGTGCCAAGAAGTACCAGGCGCGCCGTTTTGCTCCGTGCTTCCTGGCGAAAGGTTGGGGTCTGGCGGATGTTCGCGCAGAGGCTACAGGCAAGGGCAGGGGAGGGGAGGACGGCCAGGAGGAGGGCAAGGAGAGTCCGTTTCCACATCATCGATCGATTCCTTCTCAGCGTGAACCTGATCCCTTCCCTGGATCGCTGGCACAGGAGAGGATCCTGGGAGGGCGCGTCGGCACCCTCCCGTTGGTCGCGGCCACAGTCCACCGGGGCGCTGGGACCGGCTTCACTCGTTACCGGGATGGCTTTCCGGTTTGGATACCGGTCTTCTTCTCTGGCTTGGCAGGTGCTGGCGCTGTCTGCTCGTACTTGAGCCACTCCTCGGTCTCGTTGACCAGTTCTGCATCGGCCTTGCGCTGTTCGGCGACGTATTTCTTGGCTGCGGGGTTGGGATCGGAGAGAGCAAAGCGAAGGATTGCGCGGCGAATGATTCCCACATCGTGCGATTCCTTCTTGCGTAGCGCCAGGATCTGATCGGTCATGTCCCAGCACTTCCACTTCCGCAGATCCTCGATGGCCAGATCGGCGACATCCTGTTGTTGCAGAAAATGTCCCATCGCCACCAGCAGCTGCTTCTTTTCCACCACGTCAGGGCGGAGATCCATGAAGAAGCGAACTGCGCGCAGGGCAGCATACCGGAGAGAAAAGGGTTCATCGGGATTCTTGATGATTCCCAGGATGAATTCCCAGCCACCGCGGGGTTCCAGCATGACGTATCCCGCCATCACCCCATCGATGCCACTCAGGTTTCGCTTCTCCGAATCCTCGATCATTGCTCGCAGTTGCTTGGCATGCTTGCTCGGGTTTTTGCTGCAATGCCCCAGGAGCGAGCCGTACAACCCCACTCGAAAGGCAGGGGTTTTCGATTTGTCGAGATCGAGCCAGGCAGATACCTTCTCGTCGGGCAGACTCCGGGCCATCTCGCTATATTCCTTGTAATCGGCGTTGCCAAATTCCTTGTAGGCGTCGTTGGCAATCTCGGTATCGGGATTGTCCAGGTAATCGAAGAAGAAACGGAGTTTCTCCCCGACCTTGGCATCCTTCAGCTTCAGCGCTCCCTGGAGATACTTGACAATGTCGCTCTTCTCCGGGATGGGCATCCCCCGGTACGGATCGATCTTCTCCTTGTACACATCGCAAAAGATCAGATACTGGGTCTTGCTATCCTTCTCCAGAACCGGGACGTAACGCGCCAGCGAGACTGGTTGGCCCTTGAACTTGGCCAGGATGGGATTGGACTTGATCACCTCGGTAACAATCAGATCCGTGGTGCCATCGCCAAGATCGGAGCCATTCTTGCTCGGCTGGGCATTGGTGAGTCGGCCGACGAGGACCATGCTGGCCTGGCCGAGTTCCTGGGTCAAAGTTTGACCTTGCATGCTGCAAAATGGGCATGCGCTGGCGGTCGCGGTCATCAGCAAGATGCCAGCGAGGGAGAGGAGCCGGGAGAACTCACGTCGTCGCAGGAATGCAATCATGAGCAGGAACTCCATGAGCCTCGGTTGGAGGGGGGAGAGGCGATCCGTTATTATGCCCCCAAAACAACCCGCGGAGCAAGCACAGGCTGAGTGAATCGGGCCGAAAAAAGCAGGACCATCATACAAAGTAATATTGTGGAGCTCACCGCAGAGCACGCATGGCGACGATCTCTTCTCTCAGGCGCGTAACCAGGGAGAGCGCACGTTCGTGGATCGCTCGGCGACTCGGCTCCTCCTCCGGGGTAAGCCGCGGATCGAGGAGCACACTCAGATATGCGTTGGTCCGATGCAGGAGGCGCTCGAAGCCCGCACTGCTCAGATGACGAGAATCGAGGAGGTTGTCGAAGATGTCGGCGAGCTTGCATAGCTTGACCGGCCAGGGAGACTCGGCCAGCACGGCGCGATAGGCTGCCTCGCGTGGTTCTTCCTCGATCCGAGTATCCTTCGAGAGTGCCGCGACCCAGTCGGCGATGGGTTTCCCCTGGGGAGGGAGCAACTGCATCAGGTCGTCGTAATCGGTGCGGGTGTCTTCGAGCGTATCGTGGAGAAGGGCAGCCATCAGAACCTGGGGATCGTCGCAACCAAACACGTGGCGCACGATCAGACAGACGCGAAACGGATGGCTGGCATAAGGAGTTTCGCGATCCTTGCGCAACTGGCCCCGATGTGCCCGCGCGGAGAAGGCAACCGTCTCCAGCAAGGGGGCATAGGTGGCAACCAGGCTGTCCATTCGCAGTGGTCCTTTCCGGTCTCCTGCAGAGGGTAACCGACGCACGAACTCACGTTGCTAGCCGGAGCAACGCGGGGCAATTACTCTGCCCAGGGATTGTGAGGTTTCTGTACGATCTTGACCAGATCGTCGGGCGGTTCGTCCTTGCTGGGGAACACGATCAAGGCCGGGATGTAGTCCTCGCGCGTGGCGGTGCGTCGCTTCAGAAAATGAATCCGTCCCTTGACCTGCACCCACTTGTAATCGCGTTCCTTCATGTCGAGGCGGGCTCCGGTCCATTCCGGATCGATCATCACCAGTGCGTTAAGCGGAATGGCATCGGCTGCACAACAGTTCATCTTGAAGCGGATGAGGGCAAAACGTTTGTCGTCGTTCTCCAGACTGCGGAACTGTCCGACCATGGTGGCGGTTCGTCCCTCGTACGCTTCACGGAGGGCCGGGGTGTAGGCAGCCTGTTCCAGAGCGGTAAACGTCAACCCAGGAATCACCCCTTTCTCGGTCCGATTAAAGGCGGCCGAAGTATCGACCTCGCCAAAATTGACATTGGCGCGCAAACCTTCGGGAGGAATGAAGTACCAGAAGAGCACCAGGAGCAGGAGCACAAGATAGCGCGCCGGAACCCAGCCATGACTGTGATCGTGATCGTGAGAGTGTTCGTGACCGTGCTCATGGGCGTGCTCGTGCTCGTGTTCGTGTCCATGATCATGACCACAATTCGCATGATCATGATGATCATGTTCGCAATGAGCGTGCTCGTGGTGCTCGTGCGGATGATGCTCATGGTTGTGATCATGCTGATGTGGGGTGCCGTTGCCGGTTTCACCCGCCATGCGCCAGATCACAATGGCGCGGATCGCAACCAGAACGAGCAAGGCGATCCCCGCTGCCAGCAGGGGAATGTGGAAACGCGGAGCGAGGATGTCCCACACCGTTCCCTGAAGGTAGAGCAGGACGGCAATGCCACCAATCGCGCCGCAACTTCCGATTGTGAAAAGTTGTTCGAGATAGAAGTTGTCCTGATGAGAGTGGTCATGTGCCATGGAGCAAGGGTCCTCGCGATTAGAGCCAGCCCAGTTGATGCAACCTCGGTGCCCACGCTTCCCACATCCAGTGTACCACAAGCGAGTAGACAAACACCTGAATCACCACGGCGGTCACGATGGTGGCAATCAGGCGCGGTCGAAAAACCCGAGTGTACATCACCAGGAGTTTGAGATCGAGCATCGGTCCCAGGACCAGGAAGGCGAGCTTGGCGGCTGGCATCATTGTGCTAAAACTGGCCGCCACAAAGGCGTCGGCCTCACTGCACAGACAGAGCAGGACGGCGAGCGCCATCATTAATACGATCGCCAGGATCCCTCGGTTGGCAGACCACTCCGCAATCTGCTCCTTTTGCACCACCGTCCCCACCCCGGCAGCAAGCAACGCTCCCAGGATGAGAAAAACCATGATATCCACGCAATCATGCAGAGCGGTTTCGGAGATGTTCGACAACCGTTGCCAGAGGGAAACCCGTCGCTTGCCGTTCTCCTCGTCCTCCACCAGCGGTAACTGGCTGGGCGTGGCGATCGGGGAAAGGAGCGAAATCCCGGCCATCTGCCAGGCGCGTTCGACGATGAGGGCAGTCCCGACTGAGACCAGAAAACCCAGCCCGGCGCGCATCCCCAACATCCACCAGCCATTCATCTGGTAGCCGGCTTTCTCGACGGGAAGGGCCACATCGGTGGTAAAGGCCGAGTACGTGCTGAGCAACACGATCACGTTGATAATCGGCCCGGCAAGAAGGTAGGCCACGCAACAGCTGAGGGGGAGTCCCTTGCGCAGCAGGCGACGCATCACGGGAATGATGCCGCACTCACACATGGGGAAGAGCAAACCGAGCAGGGCTCCCGTGCAGATGGCCAGAAAGCGGCCTCGACGAAGGTAGCGCGTCATCATCTGCTGCGGGAGAAGCTCTTCGAGAATGCCAGCGATCAACGCTCCCAGCACCACGTACGGGAGCGCCTCGTAGACAATGCTGGTGAAGCGGATGATGAAGTTGATGATGTTGTCGCGGTATTGATCTTGCACGGTCAGAACCCGGGTTGTGGAGTCGCGGGGCAAACCTCAAGGATTGCGGTCCTCGTGCTATTGTGGTAACGCCGAGAAGGCAATGCAAGAGCGTCCGCCTCGTCACTCCGGGAGGGCTTCCGTTGTAGGTAAGCGCCGCTGACGCATTCCCGCCCACACCATGGACAGGAAAAAGAGCATGACGCTGAGCACGACCATCGTTCCGCCCACGCCGAGCCGCGCTTCCTCCCCCAGCCCGTGATGGGAGAGGTACACGGTGAGTGACCAGGAGAGCGATTGCCCCGCCACACCAACGAAGAGACACAGGCCAATGGTCACCCAGAACAGCTGGCGCATGTTGCGGGCCACGTTGGCGGCCGTCGCTGCCGGAACAATGAGCATCGCGTTGATCAGCAAGACCCCCACGGTTTTCAGGCACAGATTGACAATCAGCGCCAGCAACACCACAAAGGCGTAATTACACAGTCGAATACGAATCTGACGCGATCGCGCCAGACTGGTATTGAAACTCGTGAACACCAGATCGTTGTACAACCACAGCAGCATGCCGGCCGTGCAGACGGCCAGGATCATAAGTTCGATGAGATCCTCGGATTGCACCTGCAGGGGATCGCCAAAGAGAAACGTCTCCGGGCTGAAATAGCGTCGTCGAGTGACGATGTTGAAGAGGATGGCCCCAAAGCCGACTGCCCCGGCAAAAAAAATTCCAATGACAGTATCACTTGCAAGGTTCGTTTGTTCGCGCACAAAAGCGATCCCAATTCCAACAATTACGCCAAAGATCAGCATCACGGGCGTCACCCAGCGCGTAAACTCGCCCTGGGTGCGCACCCCTGCTGACAGAGCGAGCAGGAAACCAATGGCAACTCCCGCGAAGGCGCAGTGGGCCAGCGCATCGCTGAAAAACGCCATGCGATTCCCAGCGACCAGCGAGCCCACCGAGCCGCAAACCAGGCTCACCAGCAGCACGGCCAGGGTGCCTCGCACCATGAAATCAAGGTTGAAGAACGTCCCTTCGGGGAATAGCGTTGTGAACCAGTGAATCGCCCGGTCAAGGAGGTGAGCCAGCATGGGGATCCAGACCCAGGGTTGATCGTGCAGGGCTCGATGCCGAAACTTTCTCTTCGTTTAAGAGTAGGACTTCCTCTCGGCCTTGCCCACCGTGACTTCTGCTCTGCCCCTCAAGTCCCCAATCTGCTAGGGTAGATACACACGCACCATCCACTGCTGACGCCCTGGTTTGCCTTCTGGACAGAAGCCATGAATCTCCGCATCAACACCTCCTTCCCGCGCTTTGGGTTCGCCCTGGCGGCAGATCTTGAGGGCAAACAACTGGGGCCGATCACGGTCAGTGTGGATGCGTACGATCGGTTTGCCTTGCAGTATCGCTCGTCTCTCCCATCACGGGCGCTTTCGACGTTGCTCGATGCCCTCTGGCCGCTGTCGCCTGACGACATCGAGGCGGTTCCCAATCTCGCCGAGGCCGAGGTGGTTCTCTGGCTGGGAGAAGGGCGACTGGAAACGCCCCGAGGAATACGCATCACTTCGGATTCTGATTGCTGTGCTCGGCAGTGGGCGGAAACCTTCGCAGGTCTGGATCTGACAACCGAGACAACGGGGTGTCAACTTTGTACTGAGGATTTACTGCGCTATCAGGGGGTTTCGCGGCTAAGTCTGCAGATGGTGCGCTGGTATCTTGTACGCGCTGGTTTCGCGATCCAGGTGCGCGAGGAGGCGGATCTTGGCCATTCCTTTTCTCTCAGCTTGCGCGATCCTGAGTTGGCACGACTCCCATTGCGCCAACGGTATCCGCTGGAGGTTAGCTGTGACGATCCCGCCGTGGGGGCTGATCTGCTCGCGCGTCTGGTCAGTCGCAATTTCCGCTGTCTGCCGCTGCGGATGCTGAGCCCCGACGAGGCCCTGGCCATACCGTTTCTCATTCAATCGGGACCGTTTCACAGTGATCATTCCCTCCCGGATTATCAGGCCCTGGCGAGCGCGCTCACGGATGGCTTGCACCAGGTGGGGGTCGATCTGACGCGTTTCCCCCTTCGTTGCGACAAGCCAACACAAAGCGTGGTGACCCGGGTGATCATCCCGGTGGCGGCCTGTCGGTCGGGGCGCAGACCTCCCTATGCAGGGCCATATCCTGAACGCTTCCAGCTGACGATTGTTACCGATCGTCCCGAGGGGATCGACCCGTTGCGAATGAGACTCCTCGAAGCGGGGTTTCAACAGGTGACGCTTGAGCAGCGCCCCAGTTTACTCGATGACACCGGAGAACCCGTCACGGGAGAGTTTGCTCCTGGATTTGCACTTGCCTGGAATGAGGCAGGGTCCGAGCCCGCGATCGCCACTCTCCTGCGCGAGACGATGAGAGCAGCCATGGAGGAGGTGCACGCCAGCGGGTTTTTCCTGAGAACGCTCAGCTCTTGCGGGGGTGGGGAAGGGGCCGTTCGACTCTACTTTCCCTTACGAGGCATCGAGGATGGCAGTTTGCTGAACAGGGTCGCCGATCCAGGACGGTTCAACGTGCGCCTCTCCACGCCCCAACCGGACGAGTGGCATGAACTCCTTGCCGAATTGCGCACGTGGGGGTTTCAACGTTGCGAGATCCGCGAATCGACGGATGAATCAACGTCGTTAAGCTATGGCGGAGCACCTCTGGAACTGATCGAGCGTTTGCGAACCACCGTGCGTCGCTTTTCCTCTGTGGATTTGCGGCCCAATAAGGCGTGGTCCGAGAACGATTGTGACATCTGGTTCTACTTACCCACACGTCATGGGATCTCTCCAGGCACACCACCAACGAGTGCGACTGAGGAGAGTGCCACCGCCACCACGCCCGACTCCCAGAAGCCCACGTTGCCCGAAGATCCTGGACCACAACTGGAGACGTGGGCATTTGGAGAAGCGGGAGCAGAAGCGGCGTCCGCGTTCGCGGAAGTGACGAGCGAGCAGGTTCGTATTGGGGGAGTGTCGTTACTGCGTCACCAGGGCCCACGCCATGATCTGGCTCCACACCCCTCGTCGTTTGGTCATTTCTGTCTCGACCGCCTCACGGCGCTCACCCTGGAGCATGTCGCCACCAGCGTGCTCCTGCGTGAACCGTGCCTGCTCGAGGGCGAAACAAGTACCTCAAAAACCAGTAGCATTCTCTACCTGGCAGCGTTACTGAACCAGCCAGTGGTGCGTATCAACCTCAATGGACAGACCGATACAGGGGAACTGATCGGTCGATTTGTGCCACAGCATCTGACTCTGGAATTGCCACTGACCTCGCAGGAACTCTATGCGGCAGCCGATCTCCTTGAGGAGGAAACGCAGAGAATCCTGGAGAAAGCACAGAGGGAGAATCGCCCGCTGTCACGCGTGGAAATCCAGCAGATTATGGCGCAGGAAGACATGGTGAGCCATCCCTGGCGCTGGGAAGATGGATTGGTCCCCGAGGCGATGCGACAGGGTTGGTGGGTCCTTCTCGACGAGGTGAACCTGGCTGAACCGCAGATTTTGGAGCGACTGAATTCGGTGCTTGAACAGGATCCTACCCTGGTGCTCACCGAATACGATAACGCCGTGATTGGAGGAGGCGGTACCCCAGTTCACGCTCATTTCCGCATCTTTGCAACGATGAATCCGGCGGAATACGCGGGGCGCTCGGTGCTGAGTCCTGCCTATCGCGACCGGTGGCGTGGTTATCGTTTTGTCCCACGCCCCGGGGAGGGCGAATACCTGGCGATGCTGCGCTTCCTGGTTTATGGGGAACAGCCAGACTGTGTGGTTCACGGCGTGGCCTATCGCGGCAGGCTTCAGGAACCCAGATATCCGCAATTTGCCACACTTCCCAACGCAGAGGCGTATCTGGAGGCACTGGCCCGATTTCATGTCGCCCTGGAAAGTGCGGTTGGGCAGGCCGCCGAGTCGGCTCGAATTGGCTCGCGACGGCGCGAGCGCTATGTTTTTACCCGACGTGGGCTGCTCAGCATCCTGGAGTATCTTGCCAGCCCCCTGTGCCAGCACGAGGAGAAACTCGATGCTCGTGCAGTCAGACGTTCGCTATTACGCTATTACCTGGGGCGGCTGGCAACAACAGAAGATCGCGCGATGGTGGTCCAACTGCTCGACGCACACGGAATTGGTCCAAACACCTGGACCCTTCCAGATTGAAAGGAAGAGGCATGGCCACAACCACGGAGGTGCATCATCTGGAATCGTTGGCGGCGGGGTTGTGTCAGGATGCAGACATTCGCCTCGAAGTGAGTCCCTCAAACGTGTGGGCGTGGGATCCCATCCGACGGGTGATCCTTGTGTCACGCAATGATCTCCAGAGCAAGGGAAGCGAATACTGTGCCGGAGTACTTGCTCACGAGGTAAGCCACTACTACATTTCACGCTACCTGTGGTTCTCGGTCGCGTTTCCCTCGTTCAAGATTCTTCGGTTTCTGCTGAATGCAATCGAGGATCCTCGTGTCAACACGTGGATTCGTCGGCGTTATCCCGGAACGGTCCCGTGGTTGCGGACCGTTGCTGATACGGATATGCGCACTCCCGACGACACCCCCATGCCAGCCGTGATGCGCTTTGGTTTTGAATGTGCCCGTGAGGAGTGGTTGGACTGGTTACCCGCTCACACCCTTGGGCATGTGCCTCTGGAGGTAGCGCAGGCTCTAGATGAAACGAGAGAGGCACGTCGCGCCTTTGCTTTTCTCTTACCGCCAGCGAATTTGGTTCCCGAAATGCCGCGTGACGAGTTGCTTCGCACTTACCGAGAGAGAGTGTGGCCCCGGCTGAGCAGCGAAGCACCACGAACGTTACCAACTGCACGCGAACAGGGAGTACGGGTGGCGGTTCTCGATTCGTTAATCCTGGCCGAGGACAGAATCCTTCCCGTGGCACGACGGCTCCTTGGAGAAGATGTGGAGCGGGTCGCGGCACTTCTGGAAGCGGACCCTCGCACTCGCCGGGCAGCGCGCGAGGCGTTGCGTTCTCGTGACGGCGAGGCGATTCGTGATCTCACCGCCGCGGCCGCCCGGCAACCACGACAGGAAAGGGCAGGGGAGCGCGAACCCCGTCCTGAGACGCGCGTACTTGGACTTGGATTGGTGGAGGCGTGGTTGGACAACTGGCGGCAAACGCATCGCGATTCCCCACTGGCCGATCCACAGGGTGAGGCAGCAATTCCATTTCCCACCAGGGCCGCGGCCGATGGCATCCCCTCGAGCAGTGGGCGCCCACTTCCCGTGCGTACTCCGCGAACGAGGCGCATGCCGTCGGGGGATCTCTCCACGCTTCCGCCCGGGTTGCGCACCATCCCACTCCCTGTTGTGGAAACCCCTTACGAGGTGATGTTACGACAGGTGGCTCCACAGATAAACCACCTGGCCCGGCTCATTGAAAAGGAGTTGCGGCCCAGTCGGCGCTTACGCGATCGTCGCGGCTACCCCAGTGGATATAAACTCGATCTACGCCGCCTGATGACCTATCAGGCTGATTTACGCGGATATGACAAGCTCTGGGTGCGTAAGACCGTTCCCGCTCGCTGGAGCGTGGTTTTTTCGTTGCTGGTTGATCTGTCGGGCTCCATGCAAGGGGAAAAGTGCCATGCTGCCCTGGCGGGAGCGATTCTCCTGGCAGAGACGCTCCATCGCTTGAATGTGCCCTTCCTGATCAACGGTTTCCAGGATGTGCTGATTCCATTCTGTACCGTGGGCGAGGGGTTAACGGCACGGGTTCGCCAGGCGCTGGCCGAGATGCCCCAGGAGGTGGATGGGAATCGTCCAATCGGCAACAACAAGCCCTCGTACAACGACGATGGTCCCTGTGTGCAGGCCGCAGCGGAGGAGGTACTCCAACTGCGCTACGATGAACGCGTGCTGATCGTCATCAGCGATGGAGTCCCTGAGGGAGTTCGTTCCACGGCAGACGATCTCCGCCAAGTGATTGCTGATTTGATGGGATATGGTCCAGGGTTGCAACTCCTTGGAATTGGTCTGGGACCAGACACGAACCATGTGAAGGATTTCTACCCACAATCGATCGCCAATGTTCCTGTTGAGCGACTCGCGGAGGAAATTGGTGCAGTCATTCGCACCACCTTGCGTGCGGATTCAGACGTGGGTGGGGAGGGGATGCGCGGTCGAGAATAGGGCAGGGGAGCGAGGGAGCCTGCACGGACAGGAGATGGTCACCGGCGAAGATCGAAGGATCACCTGGTGAACATCTCCTGTCACTCGTTCGTCAGACCATGGCGTGCATTCCAACCACCAGGTTTTCACACACGCGGAAGAGGAGATCGATGGAAGCGACGGCCTCGGCCTCCGTGATCACGAGCGGGGGCGAGATCCGCAGGACTTTCCTGGCCAAAGGTCCGAGCAGGTGGATTCCCTCGCCTGATTCGGGATCGCCCTTGTACGCGGCCAGGACAACGGCGTTCGCCCACTCCGCAGCAGTGCGCCCGGCAAAGTCTTTCATCTCGACTCCCCAGACCATGCCACCTTTTTCGCCGCGCACATGGGCGACAAAGGGAAGTTCCAGCAGTCGCACCAGGCCGGCTTCGATGAGTGCTGAGCAACGGCGTGCATTCGCCAGCACCGATCCGTCGGCGAAGGCTTCCAGGGTGGCCACCACGGCAGCACAACAGAGGGGGTTGGCGCTCCAGGTGTCCGATCCCTCACCATAGGCCATGTTGTCGAAGAGATCGCGCCGCCCCACAGTCGCTGCGACCGGGACACCATTCCCAAGTCCCTTGCCCAGCACCACCATATCGGGTTCCAGCCCATAGGTTTCATAGGCGAAGAGATCGCCCGTTCGTCCAAAGTTCGCCTGGACCTCATCAAGTATGAAAACCAGATCGTGCTCGCGACAAAACTCCTGGAGCATGTGAAGATAGCTCTTTGGTGGATGAAACGATCCCCCACCCCCCAGGTACGGCTCCGTGATCAACACCGACAAATGTCGGCCAAACTGACTCCAGAGTTGATCCAGTTCTCGCCTGTAGGGAGTTGGATCGAACTCGGCATCGCGGAGGCTCAGATCGACACATTCCTTCATTGGGAAGGAGATGAAGCGCACGCGCGGATCGCGATCGTGGTCGGTTTCACAGCCAGTGACTGCTCCTGCAAGCCCTTTTTTGCCGTGAAACCCGTAGCGCGTGGCCAGGATGATGTCCCGTGTGTGATCTCGTCCAAGGGCTGCCCACAACGCCTTCTGGATTGCCTCACTGCCACTGGCGGCCCACAACACCTGCTCCAATCGACGTCCACCCGGCCGGCTCTGGAGCACTTCAGCCAGTTGGCGACTGGCCTCGATCTCGATGGGGGTCACCGCGTTGTAGGCGGTCATGGGTAAGGCTGAGACAAACCCAGGTGGGGGTGACGATCCATTGTCAGTCGCAGGGGAAGGACTTGCACTCCACCCCATTAACTCATTGAATCGGTGCATCCAGCGCTGAGGATTGTGGCCCAGGTTGGCGACGAGCACCCCCGAACTGTAGTCGTACAGACGACGGCCCTCAGGAGTCCAGTGATAGACTCCCGCGCTGCGCACCAGCACCGCCTGGGTAGGGGTGTACGTGCGCTGAGCGCGGGGCTCGATCTGAGCCAGTTGGGTGCGAATCCCATTGGAGATTGGTTCGCCTGCGTGATGCACTGGATGATTCAAGGTACCCTCGCTCCTCTCAAGTCGGCCTTCGCTCTGGATACAACCCTGTCACTCGCTTCACCCCGTCCTCGGTCTCTGTGTGATTACACCCTGTGCGGATACAGGATTTCCCCCTCTGCCACACCCGGGAGGTCCAGCACCAACCCGCCGCGTGGATCGTTGACACGCACCACACCTCCCGACTGTCCGTGCCGTTGTTTCTGGAGCAGGGCCTCCAGTGCCTGAACAATGGCGACGGTGTTGCGATCAGCGGAGAGATCCGCGTAACTCAAGCGGCGCACCTCCTCAAGCCGGTCCGCCCGTCGATCTGGGGGACCACCAAACTCGACGTGAGCAACTTCCTCGAAGAAGCGTTGTAACACCTCAATGCCATAACCACGTTGACTGCGCTGATTCCAGGGCTCCAGGAACGTGCCGTTGTAGTGATGATTTGGAGTGATCTTGAGTTCGTGTGGGGTTTTTCCCTCAACCGTGACCTCGACCCCACGCCTGCGCTGGTGCGCATTCCAAACACCGTTGTCGAAGCGGAACTGCACTTCCTGCTCGACATAACCTGGGAAGTTATCGGGGGTCACCCAGGATGTGTGAATATCGAAGGCGGCCTCCCGGTTGTCGGGGTGCAAATAAACGATCTGTAACTGGACTGAATCCCAGGTCGGCCCCTCGCTGGGACCCACAAGCCCTCGCTGCCCCGTGGCGTGGATACGTTGGAGTTTCCACTCGGGTCCAAAGGTGAAGTCGATCAGTTTGATGTAATGGACAGCGACGTAGGTCGCTGGATTCCGCCCGGTGATCCACTCGGCAAACTGACTGCCACTGATTTGCTTTGGTTCGAGCAAGGAACAGTAACCGTTGTTGACGTGTCGCAACACGCCATCAACAACGTGGGTGCGCAGTTTCTTGTGGTCGGGGTCCGCCAACTTGTGATAGACGACACGAGCAAGAACCCCCTGCTCGCGTGCCAGAGTCAGCAAGTCATCAAGTTCCTGCAAGCGCAACACCGACGGCTTCTCGATCAAGACATGCTTTCGCGCCAGAAGGGCCTGTCGTGCTCCCTCGAAATGGCGATCGTCCGGGGTGGCAACGCAGACGACATCGACAGGATGGCGGAGAAGTTCTGACAAGGCTGAGGGGCCAGCACAGGAGATGAACGCGGGAAGTCGTCCTGCAAGACGGAGTCGCTCCGCGCGCGCTCCGGTCCGACTCGCGACGGCGCTCAAGGCGACCTCCACGGGACCGAAGGATCGTCTGTACAGCCCCTCGGCATGGAGTTGTTCAAAGAGGGGCCGGTAGGTGTCCTCGAAGATCATCCCAAGGCCGACCATGCCAGCGCGCAAACAGGGGGTGGAATGCGGAGGAACAGTGTTCATGGACGCCATGATAGCGTCTGCGCCAGGGAGTGCAATGGGGTGAATCCAACCCTAGGGTTGGGTTCACCCCCAGGAATCTACTTTCTGTTCATCTGTTCAAGGAAGGCCGAGGTGCGCTGTTCCATCTCTTCGCGACTGACATCTTCCTTGTGGGTCGCGATGCCCCATTCATGTCCGAATGGATCTGTGATCTTGCAAAAACGATCACCCCAGAACATATCCATGGGGGGCATCTTCACCTGTGCTCCCGCGGCCACGGCGCGCTGGAAGAGGGCATCCACATCGGGAGTGTAGAGGTGAATGTGTACACAACTTCCCCCGAGCGCTTGCGGAGAGGATCCACTCATATCAGCCATCTCGTCACAGAGGTAGACGCGCGAGTCACCGAGTTTCACCTCGGCGTGCATCAGGAGGCCACCTGGGCCAGGCATGCGCGAGATCTCTTCCGCCCCGAAAGCAGCCTTGTAAAAATCAATGGCCCTGGCTGCTCCGCGAACGATCAGATGCGGGGTTATGGTGTGTTGCCCCTCGGGAATGGCAGAGACGGTTTTCGACATGATTCCCTCACTTTCAGAAAGAAGACAAAGAACACGGCGCACCCTCCCCCAAGGAGGTCACCCGCAGTGTCGATGAGACGGATTGTGAAAGGGGTCAGCTCACCGTCGCGCGCGTGCTGGGAATGGGAGCCACAGGAGTGATCAGTGCGGGATCTCCCATTCGAGTCGCAAGCGCGCGCAGATACTTTTCAATGGAGAGGGCAGGGTTCATGCTCAGACGAAAGATTCCGCGAAAAAAAGGATTCGGGATCTCTCCGTGTTCCGTGATCACCAGGGTAGTGCCTGTCGGGGTCGGGGTGAGCTCGAACTCCCAGCTGCCAAAGAAAACTTTCTTCTCGTCAAGGATGGTCCGAGTTAACCGCCACGGCGGATCCGAGACGGTCGACTCGAATTGTAAGGGAACATTGGGGCGATGAAACTCACGCCAGACCTGGTGGCCGTTGTGGTCAGGAAGACGTTCCACCGACTTTACCTGCGCATGCCAGGTTGGGACGGAAGGATAATCGGTGATCACCTGCCAGAGCATCTCGGGAGGATGAGAGGAGTTCCACCTCCGCGCGACCACGTGAACCGGAGACGTCACGATTCCCACCAGTACGGGAAGGAGTATCAAGGTGGCCACGATACCGAGCGAAATCCAGACCCAGAGCATCGCACACCTCCACAGAAAAGGATAAAGCGGGAGGGTATCGATATAATGTAATTTTGTCAACTGAAAAAATAAACCCTATCAAGACACAATCCAGAGGGACCAGGAGCTCAGAGTTTGGAGAAGGGGGACAGGATTGACGGAAGAACGTGGTCAGGAACGATCTTTTGCAGGGCTCAATCCGGGCGAGCTTGGGTTGGCAAAAATTCAACATAATATTCATTATCAGACGTTAGTAGAAAGTGCCGTATACTAAACGAATGATCAGACTGGAAGTCGTCGATCACCATTAATGTCCGATAATCAATCTTATGTTGAATTAAATCGAGTGTTTGCTTGCCGCACGCCTCGAATCCTGATCGATCCCAAAAACTCCTGGGCAAACTCGCGAAATGATACCATGAGGGCAGATTCCACCCTGTCGGGAAGTTCGAGGAGAGGTTACGATTCCGAGGAAGAAAAGAACTGGAGCACGGAGTCTTCTTTCTCCGCGCTCCAGGCCATGAGAGGACTACCGCGTGCGATCCGGAACAAAGCGGGTCAGGCCGTCGGTTTCGCCTGCTTCATCTTTGACGCCAGCTTCTTGCCACCAATGATCAGAGCCACCGCAAGCACCAAAATCCCAATTCCGAGCAAGGGACGATAAACCAGCCAGGCGATGCCAATAGTGATGAGAGACAGCGGGAGCGCGACCACCACCGCAAAGAACCCAACCCCGATACCAAGGAGATCCCCCAGAAATGGCAAGACGGCTGCCACCATCACCAACGGACGGAAGACCAGGTAAAGGCCGATCGCCATCGCCAGGAATCCGACCAGGCGGAGGATCCAGGTCATCGTCTCGTTGGCCTTCAACGCAGAGGCAAACATCTCGGCAGCGCTCTTCTTCCCCGACTCCAGCATCATCAGCGTATCGCCCGCCTTGGTCTTGAACCCTTCAAAACTGTTCCCCGTCTGTTTGGCGATGATGCTGACCTCGCTCGGCTTCACCACCTGGAAATGAATCCGAACATCCCCAACCGAAGGATTTGTGGGGCTCTTCCCCAGGTAGAACCCGTTGTCGACGACCTGGGCATCACCACTCTTGACCTCGCTTGGGAGTTTTTCGAGCATGGCGGGGGTGACGTCGAGAGGTGTCTCATTCGAAAGCCGATCCACCAGAGTGGAAGGCATGGTAAAGGCGCCCAGGCTCACCGTCTTGGCAGTCCACGTCATGTTCTCGAACGGCATCTTCGGGGGATTGATCTTGTTCACCGACTGGGGATTCTGGTTGAAAGCGCTTGAATCGATGAGTCGATCGGACCAGGTCGTGGCGTAGCTATAGGTGGTCTTGGTTTCTTCCTTGCCCCCCACTTTCTGGCTGGTCTCGGTCTTCTTGTCCTCTTTCCATTGGTACATTTCGACCTTGCGGATCAGCTTGATGGTATCTGGAGCGTTGATCCCGAATTTCGGATCCGCCAGAGTGTCCTTGGTTGTCGCCAGGCCGCTTACATGGATCAGTTTTCCTTCGTTCGCAGAATCGACTTTCTCCGCAGAGGGAAGGGAAACCACCAGCCCCTGTCCTTCCTCCAGACTCTTGGCAGTTTGCACTGCGCGGCCTTCATTCCAGAACAGAATCACGAACGAAACGAGAAAGAGCAGACCCCCGACCAACACCCCTTTGATCGATTCGGCAATCCGATCAAACCAGGACTTGCTGGTCACTTCGGTGAAATCATCCATCGTCGTTGCTCCCTGACAGTGATTGTAGATCCAGTTTGCAAGACCCTGGACGAAGATTCTAGATTGCCTGTGGCTGTCTCGCCAGGTGAGCAGGAGGAACAAAAGGTCACATGAGTAATGCCCCTGGAGCTGGTTGGTTCAGCCGGCGCAGGCAAAGCGATACAATATCTCCGCGGCCTGTTCCACCTGTTCGAGATCGATCCACTCATCGCAGGTGTGGGCCTTGCTGATATCACCCGGGCCGAAGATGACCGCAGGGATTCCTCCGGCGGCCACGGTAGAGGCATCCGTTCCAAAGGGCACGCCATGCACTCGATGTCCCCCCATCACGGTGTTGATGGCATCGCCAAGACGCTGTGCCACTTCCTCTGATCCAGCCGCGCTCAGGGGCGGCATGCTGAGAAATGCTTGGGGTTCGTCATACTTCACCGTTGAAGAGAGGTGCGTCTGCAAGTAGCGGAGCAGGTGGAGACGAGCATTCTCGGCATCTTCCCCGGGGATCAAGCGACGATCGATTTCAATGCGGCAGCGATCTGGCACGGTGTTTACACTGGTGCCTCCCAGGATGCGCCCCACACTCAGGGTCGCCGGACCGAGTTCCGGGTCGCGTTGCGTGCGGGGGAGTTCCTCGGCGTAGCTGGCCAGAGCAGTCAGGACGGATCCCATATGATAGATGGCGTTGTCTCCCTCGTCGGGGCGCGAACTGTGGCAGGATCGTCCGGTGGTTTGCAGATCCCAGCGCACCACCCCTTTATGGGTATTAACGATCTGTAAAAGCGTTGGTTCGGCGACAATCGCCATCGCCGCGGTCAGGGCTTTGCCCGAACCCGGAGGACCAACCCGTTTCATCAGATCCTGAACTCCAAGAAAGGTGTGCTCCTCGTCCACTGTGCAGGCAAGGAGAACATTCGCCGACTGCGCGGGCTGCTCGCGCACCAGCCGACCAAAGGCAGCCAGCATCGCCGCCATCCCCCCCTTGACATCGCAGGCCCCGCGACCAGAAAGCCGGCCATGCTCGATTGCTGCTCCAAAGGGATCGATGGTCATGCCATCGACAGGGACGGTGTCCTGGTGAACCTCCCAGAGATAGGTTCGTCGAGCCCCCGCGAAGCCAGTGAAGGCCACCACATTCACACGACGGGGGGCGATCTCGTGGAGTTGAGGAACGGTGCCGAGGCTCCGGAAATAGTCTTCCAGATAATGACTCACCCGATGTTCGAAGATAATTTCCTCAGGCAGTGGGCGGCCCATGGGATTGACACTGGGCAAAGCAACGAGATCACGAAGTAATCGCGTGGATTCCAGCATGGCGGTCTCCGCAGGAGTTCACCCGTAGAACTGCTCAAAGGTGCGATCCATTTTCAGATGGAGCCCCACCTGATGGACCGCATCATCTCCCTCGATCATCGTGAGCAAGCAATCGCGATCGAGTCGTTCCTCTCGCAACAGGTGCAGAAGTGCCTGACGTTGGCCGCGCCATAAACGCCAACGCAACACTGCCGACACCTTCGCCAGCGCCAGAAAGAGCACAAGGAACGCGAATCCAAAGAACCAGATGCTATTGAGATGCACAAGAAGATTGTCGGGCAAAACGCCGTGCCACCAGTGGAGGTGGAGACCCAGGCAGAAGGCGCCGAGCAAGACGGCCGGAGCATTGGTACAGCGACCCGCATGCTGCAGTTCGACTTCGAGCGCAAGGAGGCGACCGTAGATTCGAGGATAGCGTTCGGCACAGAGTCGAAGGGAACTGGAGGCGGATGGATGAACCCAGACCTCGCCTTCCTGACAGATGACCTGAAAGGTGTCCCCCTCAGCAAGAAAGGGGCGCAAGGCCTCAGCGACGAGCACGCGGCGATCTTCAGTGTCCATCAAGGGGTGGTTCTCTCTCGGTGCTCGAACAACGAAGGCAGATCCTGTAGAGAAACAGGAGTAGCTCTTCGATCAAGCGCATTGCGAGGCGGCGCGGAAGCACACAGAAACAGAGCGGAGAATTTCAGGAGCCGTTTGCCCCCCTGCCCTCCCCGGTCTGGTAACTGTAGTTCTCGGCCGCTCGGGCCAGATCGAGCAAGGCAGACATGGGGGGAACGACCTGATGGTTCGCAATCCGACCGACACGCTCTGCCACGCCGGCGAGATTGGCCAGGGCGGCCAGGGCCGGGGCATGGCGTCGACCACAGGATTGACAGACCGGAGCACTGTTCTCCGCCAGAGAGAGGTGTGTGCCGACCGTTCCACACAGAGGCTGGCTACACAGCGCACACTCCCCGTCGGTGGCTTCTTTCTGAAACTGCAACACGAGTTGTGGCATGGGTAGTTCCCCCTGGCCGGGTAATGCTCGGGCAGATAGAGCCGTCACGCGGGGACGAGCGTTGCGGCCCATCATCGCTCATCTGGTCCTAACATCGGCTCTCTTGTGCCCTGGATCGCGGCACGAATCAAAAAAATCTCTGAAGAGACGGCATTGGCCGTACGGGTGGTACTGTCCCGCAAGAAATTCAGTTCACGCAACGTGGAGAGAAAAGATTCAAGGACGGCGCGCAGTCGAGTTCTTCCGGATAAGCAAGGGTGGTAACCGCGCGAACAGAGGGAAATCCACGATCCGCGCGCGGAAACGATCGTGGGCAACGTGTTGGCAGCGTTCTATAACAACCAGTGCTTCCGAATATCCGGCCTGTTCACAGGACTCTCAAGGACCGCTTCATGAAAATCCACGAATATCAGGCGAAGGAACTACTCGCCCAGGCAGGCGCGCCGGTGCCGCGCGGGATTGTCGTCACCACGCCCACCGAGGCAGTAGCGGCCTTCGACAAACTGGGGGGCCACCCGGTAGTCCTCAAAGCGCAAATTCACGCCGGCGGGCGTGGCAAGGGACGCTTCAAGGAGAGCGGCAAGGAGTGGGGAGGGGTCAAGTATCTGACCAGGCGCGAAGATGTGGCCGCCGTCGCCGAGGTGTTCTTCAAATATCCGCTGGTGACCAAGCAGACTGGAGAAGAGGGCCAGAAGGTCTCCACGGTGCTCGTGCAGGAGGCCGCAGACATTGCCCGCGAAATCTATGTCGGCATGGTGATGGATCGTGGCGTGGGCGCTCCTGTCTTGATGGCCTGTTCGGAGGGGGGGGTTGAGATCGAGGAGGTGGCAGCGCGCTCACCGGAGTTGATCCTGAAGGCAGTGGTCGATCCGGGGCTGGGATTGCAGCCGTGTCAGGTCCGCCGGCTGGTGTATGATCTTGGTTTCAGCGCTGACCAGATTCCCCAGGCAGAAACCATCTTCCAGGCACTCGCCAAGGTGTTCATGGAAAAAGACTGCAGCCTGGCGGAAATCAACCCGCTCGTTGTCACGCCAAAGGGAGAAGTGCTTGTCCTCGACGCCAAGATCAACTTCGACGACAATGGCCTTTTCCGCCACCCGGAGATTGAGGCGATGCGCGACCTGACCGAGGAGGATCCCTTCGAGGTGCGCGCTGGGAAGGCCAATCTGAACTTCATCCGCCTCACAGGGAACATTGGCTGCCTGGTGAATGGGGCCGGCTTGGCGATGTCGACCATGGACATCATCAAGTATCACGGAGGTGAACCGGCGAACTTCCTCGATGTGGGAGGCGGCGTCACCCCGCAGGGCGCCATCGAAGCCTTTCGCATCATTCTGGCCGATCCAAAGGTGAAGAGCATTCTCGTCAACATCTTCGGTGGGATTGCCAAGTGCGATCTGATTGCCGAGGCCCTGGTTCAGGCGGGGCGCGAAGTCGGCTTCAAGGTCCCGGTGGTGGTGCGCCTGGAAGGAACCAATGTGGAAAAGGCGCGGGAAATTCTGTCGTCGGTGCGTGGCGAGTTACCGATGATCCAGACCGCCAGCGGACTCACCGAGGCCGCGCAGAAGGTCGTGGCTGCCGCCAAGTGACAATCCCAGGAGGGTTGCCCTCCCTGGGCAATTCTTGGTTCCTCAATCAATCAAGGATCGCAGTGGCACAGGCCACTGGTCAGACTGCTACTCAGGAATCGCTTCATGAGCATTCTCGTCGATAAAAACACGCGCGTGATCTGCCAGGGGATGGGGAAGGCCGGCACCTTCCACGCCAAGCAATGCCGCGATTATGGCACCCAGGTGGTCGGCGGGGTGAAACCCGGCAAGGGAGGAACTGAACAGGACGGGTTTCCCCTGTTCAATACCGTGGCCGAGGCGGTCCGAAAAACGGGCGCCAATGCCAGCATGATCTTCGTCCCCCCAGCTGGGGCCGCCGATGCCATCATGGAAGCGGCCGAGGCAGGGATTGGGGTGATCATCGCCATCACCGAGGGGATCCCCGTGCTGGACATGGCGCGGGTGATGCGCTTTGTCAAGGATCGGCCCTGTCGTCTTATTGGGCCGAACTGTCCCGGGGTCATCACGCCCGGGCAATGCAAAATCGGCATCATGCCCGGTTACATTCACAAGCCAGGTCCGGTCGGCGTGGTGAGTCGGAGCGGAACCCTCACCTACGAGGCGGTCTGGCAACTGACCAGCCTGGGGTTGGGGCAATCGACCTGTGTTGGAATTGGAGGAGATCCGATCGCCGGTAGTTCCTTTATCGACATCCTCAATCTCTTCCAGCAAGATCCGCAGACCGAAGCCATTCTGATGATGGGTGAGATTGGCGGAACGGCCGAGGAACAGGCCGCCGCATTCATCAAGGCGAAAGTAACCAAACCCGTGGCGGCCTTTATTGCAGGGCAGACGGCCCCTCCCGGACGACGTATGGGACACGCGGGCGCAATTATCAGTGGCGGAAGCGGCACGGCGGCGGACAAGATTGCGGCCCTGCGCGCAGCGGGGTTACTGGTGGCCGAGAGTCCCGCGGACCTGGGCACCACACTCCAGAAAGCGATGAAACGCTGAACCGATCTCCGGGATCCGATCCGGTGCTCACGAAACCCAAAACACTCGCGGGCACCGGACTTCCTTCGCTCCTCCCCTCCCCTGCTCTGGTTTGACAACCGTCTCATTACGACCTACCCTTGCAGTGACCGCCGGTCAATGCTCATCAGGGAATGGTGGGCTGACCACGGACTCCCGTCCCCCCAATGAGCAAGGCACATCAAGCACCTGGCAGGAAGGGTTCCTGAGAGGTGAAATGTGCTCTCCCGTCGTTTCACCGGTTCACGCTCACAGGTCAGGATCCGGACCTGGGATTGGGGTTACGAGCGCGCCGTGACTTCTCGAAAGGCCAGTCCACCATGCCGGCACCACAGAACCTGGAACAACTGCTGGGCCTGATCCGCAAGAGTAACCTGGTGGATCCTCAGCACCTGGAACAGTACCTGAACCAGATCGGGGTCAGCCCTTCGAGTTCCCTGGATATCAAGGAATTCACCCAACTGCTGATCCGCGCCGGCATGCTTACCCACTTTCAGTCGGAACAACTCCTCCTCGGGAAATGGCGGGGATTTGCCATTGGAAAATATCGGGTGCTGGAGCGGTTGGGCAGCGGCGGCATGGGAAATGTGTACCTGTGCGAACACGTGCAGATGTGCCACAAGGTGGCGATCAAGGTGCTCCCCACCGCCAAGAACAACGATCCCGCCGCGCTGGGCAGGTTCTATCGCGAGGCACGAGCCGCAGGAGTGCTGGACCATCCCAACCTGGTGCGCGCCTTCGATATCGATCAGGACGGCGAGCTGCATTTCCTCGTCATGGAATATGTTGATGGGGTGAATCTGCAGCAGCTGGTGGGGCGCCGCCGTGAACCTCTGGCCATCCCTCGAGCGTGCTATTACATCTATCAGGCAGCATTGGGGCTGCAACACGCCCACAATGCGGGCCTGGTTCACCGCGATATCAAACCGGCGAATATTCTGCTGGACCGCCAGGGAGTCATCCGCGTTCTCGACATGGGATTAGCCCGCTTTTTTAACGATAACCAAGATCTATTAACAATTAAATATGATGACAAGAATGTCCTGGGAACTGCGGACTATGTCTCGCCCGAACAGGCGATTGATAGCCATGGGGTGGACATTCGCAGCGACCTGTACAGTCTTGGAGCCACCTTTTATTTCCTGCTCACAGGCCAGCCACTCTTCCCGGAAGGGAAGGTTGCGCAGAAGTTGATCTGGCATCAAACGCGACAACCCGCCCTGGTGAATCAACTCCGCCCGGAAGTTCCTCAGGAACTGGCGGTCATTGTCCACAAGATGCTCGCCAAGGACCGACGCGATCGCTATCAGACCCCCGCCGAGGTGATCGATGCTCTGGAGCCCTGGGTTCAGGTTCCCATTGCTCCCCCCAGTGAAGAAGAACTCCCTCGATTGTCGCTGGCTGCGCGGGTGACCGCCGCCCCCGAGGTGGATGTGGGCGCACGGCTCTCTGGGCGCTCCTCGGGGATTGATCTGCATCGGATGCCAATGCCTTCCAGCCATCGGCGCATCGCGGAGCATTCGCCGGTCGGTGCGCGCGGAGGGGAAAGCCCTACCCTGATGACGGTCACTCCACCCCGAATGCCACGCCCGGGGCGGCCCGATGAACTCACTCCGCCCAGCCTGGGAGGAGAGAACTCCACAGTCCGCGCGGTTCCTCCCGGAACAAGACACGGGCAGCTGACGGCAACTCGTCTCATAGAAGAGTCCCTTGCGCCCGATCCGACGAACTCGCCCACGCAGAGTCCTGCTTCTGCTGCCGATCCTACCCCGGAGTGGCGCCGGCGCACGGGGTTCTATGTTGCCCTCAGCCTGGTCTTTGGCCTCTCCGCCGGGATTGTCGTTCGCGGCTGGTTTCAGTCGCGAACCCAAGGTCCATCAAGCGCTCCGCGCGTGCTCGTGGTCAGTCATTCGGGGGAACAGGAGCACTTCGCAACGGTGCTTCAGGCGCTGGAGCAAGCACGGCCCGGGGATCAGATCGTCATTCGGGAAGAGTCCTGGGAGGAAACGCTCCACCTTCACAACGGGCTGGGACGAGGGGTTCTGATCTCCGGGCTCGCGCCCTCGGGGCGCACGGTGGTGTGGCGTGGGGCACGCGCGGACAATGACCGTGCCCCCATCCTGAGGGTGGACCAAACAGCGGGTGTGAAAGTCAAGGGATTCCTCTTCGATGGAGAAGATCGACGCGAACACTTGCTCGAAATCAACGGAGCCTCACCCGGATTGACACTGGAAGATCTCCATTTGAAAGCCTATCGTCACTCCGGCGTACGGATGAGCGGGGTTGCCGGTCAACCACTCGCGCCGGTTGCCTTACAGCGAATTCGAACCACCACAAGCCGTGGTGTGGAATGCGCCATTCTCCTGCAAAATCAGGGCTCAGACCCATGTCAGCAGGTGCGCATCACCCAATGTCGACTGGAAGGGCCGGCTCAGGCAGGGATCGCCATCCAGGGCTCGCTCCTGGAAGGCGATTTTCAACAAAACCGGATCTACAATATGGTTGATGGGCTGCGGATTGGTAAAACACCCCCTGCCCCCCTGCTGCGCCTGAATGTGATTGCCAACACCTTCTGTGAGATTCAGGGCTCCGCACTACATCTGGAGGCGACCCCGCAACGGGACGGGAGTCAGATCTGTGTGAATCGGAATCTCTTCACCCGGACCGCCCTCCTCGCCCAACTCGATGATTTCCATCCCCAGCCCGAACGAACGCGCGCTCAGTGGATCTGGACGCACCATCCCTCGACCGAGGGGTTTGAAACGGCTTATTTTCGCAAAAGTTTCAGGCCAGGTGGCGCGCCGGAACATGCCCAGCTCAACATCGTTGGCGATGATTCTTTCATTGTGTGGGTGAATGGACAGCCGGTTGGCCAGGGTGAATTGAGACCGGGAGCGTCACGCGTTTCCTGCTATGACATTGGCAAATATCTGACCAGCGAGGTCAATGTGCTGGCCATTCAGGCGACCAACCGCAGCGGACCCGGAGGACTTCTCGTGGATTTGACCACACGGCTGCAAGGTTCTCCCGAGCCCCTCCATCTGGTGAGCGACTCGAGCTGGAAAGTGACGACCCAGGCGCCTCCGGGATGGCAAAAACCTCTTTTCAACGATGCCACATGGAGCACTGCCCAACGGATTTCGGCAGAGCCCAGGGCTCCTCTCATCTGGGATTGCAGGGTGCTTGAACACTTCCCGAAAGGGGTATCCAGCCTGTTTCCTGTCCCTTCTGGCAATGTGCGCGATGAGACTTCTCAGGAACGCTTTCCCTGTCTGGAGGCGGTGCCCCTTCGGTTTGATCTGAACATGGACCAGTCGGACGAGGACCGGTTTCTGCGTTACCCCGCAGACAGCCCTCTCCTCCAGCACGGTTCCCCGGGTGTGGCACCACTTCGATAAAGCGCTTCTTCAAAGAACG
This sequence comes from Planctomycetota bacterium, assembly GCA_029777335.1. Lineage (GTDB taxonomy): Bacteria > Planctomycetota > Planctomycetia > Gemmatales > Gemmataceae > JAKOSN01. Next base: position 12,251 of record JAKOSN010000172.1, on the reverse strand, counting down.
AACCCCTCAGCAGCACAAGAGACTACCAGATCTCATGTGCTGTGAGGGGAATTGACAGGGTCGAGACGTTTACGCCTCGGTCAGCGTCAGATACAGATGTCCCAGGTGATGCCAGCCTCCAGTCTCGGGAATCGCGGCAACCACCATCTGCAGATTCTTGCGAGCCTCGGCGAGCTGCCCCTGGCAGAGTGCAGCCAGGCCCCGATTGAAGACGGTTGGCATGTGCGTGCCCGAACCGGATCCCCAGAGCGCGATCGCCTCCTGAACGCGACCCGTATGCCACGCGAGGGCGGCACGCTCATTCTGCCAGGCGTCAGCCCAGCTGGCATCGGCGGGATTTTCCTGGTCGAGCAGAGTTCTGGCCTCCTCAAAGGCGTGGGCCAGGCGAAGCATTCCCACGACGGTGAGCACCCCAGCCGGACCACACCGGGGAACGATGCGCTGAATCCACGAACGAATCGAGGCAAGGGGGGCGGGACGGGAGAGGGGCACAGGGTGACTGGGGAGTCGAACCCCTTCCAGGAGCGGAGTCAGGGCCCGCACCATCTGGGGATAGTTGCCAACGCACCAGGGCAGAGCTACCACGGGCTCCTGCGCCGTTGCCAGCACCGACCAGTCCTGAAACACTGGAAGAACGGGTTTGGCCCCGAAAGGCGAATAACGCAACGCGAGCATCGCCTCGCCCCAGACCTGGCGAACATCAAGGAGCGGTTGCGCGCCCGGATCGTGCAGCTGCACGTCATCGGGAAGCTCGGTAAACAGCGAGCCTTCGCGATGCGCTTCGATCTGGGTCTCCACATAGCGCGCCAGCAAGGCGGAGAGGGACAACCCATCCGGTACGGCGGTTTGTCGCTGGTCTCGTGTCATGGCCAGACCCTTTCTCGGATCGTATCCATCTGCCTCTTGCTCCATCTCGCTGGAGGAACGATCTCCCGGGGGGAACTTGCGCCGAGATCCAGGGGAAAATCCCCCCTGCAAAGTCTGGATCCTCCGAAGCGACGAAGATCAGGTTAACCCCTGACAGCTTCAGCTCCTGCGCTCACCACAGGAGCGGTACGATCCCTTCTTGTGGAACATTCGTACTGGCAAAGTGGGCAGGTGGGGAATTCTCTGACGAGAATTCCCAGGTCCAGGTTATAATGATTCACATACTTGCAAGGATCGAGGGTTCACGAACAACGAATCCATGCCTACTCGTTCAGGCCTCCTCAAGGCTTTCCTCTTTCTGGTCGTGCTCCTGCCCGCCAACGCGGTGCCGGGGCAAACTCCCAAACCTGAACCTTCAGGCCAGCGCGGATCCCCTGCCCTGACCCAGAAGCAGCCAGCAACCCTCGCCGATCTCCCCCTGCCTCCAGAAGCGATCCTGGTTTTGACCGAACGCGCCGCCGATTTATTGCGTGCCCTCCCTCGGGCCGTCGTGCTGCCTCCGACGAAGTATCAGGAACTGCTCGATGAGATCACCAGGCTGAAGAAGCAGCTGCAAGCCCAGAAACCCACTGCCATCTCGAAGGCAGAATTAATCGGAAAAGTCATTGGCAACCGGGTGGAATTCAAGATTCGCTTTGCCTTTGTTACCGAGAGCAACGCCGCCACCGTGCGTCTGGGGTGCACCCAGGCCCATCCCAGTTCCCTCTTGCTCGACGGAAAGACTCCTCTGGTCTGGAATAGTCCCGATGGGTTAGTTGTCCAGGTTGAGAATCAGGGCACGCACGAACTCGTTCTTGATCTCGAACTCGCGGTGACTCCTCGAACCGTTTTGCCTGAGCCGAGGACCGGCACCAAGGAGCCACGCGGAGAGAGCCCAACCACGACTCACGATGGCTTTGACCTCGATCTGCCGCAATGTGCGATTACCACCATTGCCCTGCGACTTCCTCCTGGCATCAAGGATCTGCGTCTGAATGATCAACCCTATCAGCAGCCCTTGCAGTTCAAGGAAGGCGAATTGTCTGGTCCGCTCGGCAGACTCACTCGTTTCAAGGTGACATGGAAACGCCCGCAGTCGCTCCAGGGGCAGTCTCCGGTCCGGACCGTCGAGGGACGCGTGGTGGCCCGTCTCCACCCTGGTCATTTGACCGTCGAAGGAGAGTTCACCCTCAAAGCGCTGGGCGGCCCCGTACAGGAGTGGCGTCTTTATGTGCCTGCCCACGCGCAGGTCCGGTGCACTTCCCTTGCGGATGAGGCGCGCCTCAGTTCGCCCATTCAAGGCAACGATGGCAAAAGCACAACCCGCATTATTCGTTTCAAGGAACCGGTAAACGACCCGCTCTCGATCACGCTCCAGATGCGTCAACCGCTTCGCGGAACGATGGCCAGTCTGGGACCAATTGCGATCGAGGGCGCCAACCGGCATCGAGGCACAATCTATCTTTTGACCCCTGCCGATGGGAGGATTCGCACACGTCCGCCCGTGCGCAAAGGGGATCCGTTGCCCCCCATTGAAACAAGCCTGCGTCCAATCACCGAGGAAGAACGGCGCCAATATCCCGGCCTTGCTCTTGCGCTGAACTACTGGATGGTTCCTCTGAGCGATAAAACAGAGGAGAAAAATCCCTGGTTGGAGATGGAACTCGAACCAATCCAGGGTGTCCTGGCCACGCGCTTGCTGCACACTCTGCGCCTGGTCCCAACCACCTCCGAAGCACGACTGGCCTGGCGCGTGAATACCACGCTCGATACGGTGCCGATTCGCAACGGTGTTGAGGAACTGAATCTCCTCTGGCCTTCGCCGTGGATCATGGACGAACAGCGCGGCCCGCGCCCGGTCGAATGGGCCTCGGCCTATCGAACCGTCGCGGAGGGGAAGGATACGGTAACGCGGTTTGATCTCCCCCGTGATTCGCTCAAGCCTTTCCAGTTAACGCTCGAGGCCCAGGCGCGCCGCCCCGGGACCGCCATACCAAATCCGGCGGAAGTGGCAGCCTCGGAACCAGGGTCTGTGATACTCCCCCTGCCCCGCCCCGTGGGGACGCGCGATCGAAGCAGTCATCAGATCACCGTGGTCGTTCCTGACGATATCGACCTGTCGGGTCCGCAACCGGCCAATCCTGCCCTTGAACTGGTCAGCCAGGAACCACATCGACTGGTCTGGCGAGCGGAGCGCATGCCGACGCAGGTCGCCGTGGCCTGGCGCCCTTATCGGCCTGAGCAGACAGTGGTGAGTACCGTCGACGTCCACCTGGAGGGAACACAGGCGCGGGTGAGGCAGCGTTTCCAGGTAACGCGCTCGGAATCTCCGCTGAAACAGGTCGCCCTTCGAGTGCCTGACGCGGTGGCCGATCGAGTGGAAATTCTGGAGGGAGGAACACTCGGGCGCGGTCAGCGTTTCCTCGAAACCGGATATCGCTTGTTGACCGTGGAACGGACGGACGGGGAAGCGACTGCTTTTGCCTTCACGCTGGGCTATTCCTTTGCACTCCCCGCTGGGGAACACAATGGCACCGGAACCAGCGATTTTAGTGTGCCCCTTGTCATCCCCGACCATGCCTCGCAGGGAAAAGCGCAGGTACGAATTTGGAGTGAACCGCAATTTCAGGTCGTTCTTCCAGGAGCGAGTCCCTGGCAAGAGGTTCCGCTTGAGATTGTTGCCGAGGAACAACGTCTCCCTGCGCTTGTCCTGCACGGAGTGCGCTATGATTTGCCGTTGATTTTGCGGCGCCAGCGTGCAACGACACTCTTCAGCAATCCCATGACTGAACGAGCACTGGTACAGGTGCGTGTTCAGGAGGGAGGTGTGCAACGTTATCGAGTGCGGCTTCTGTTGCGCAATGGCGGTCCGCAAACAGTCGATCTGGCTTTCCCGGCTCCCCTGGGTACGCTCGATTTACAAATCCTCATGGAAGGGAAACGTTTGGAGCGGTGGGAAGGGCGCGACGAGTCAGGTCGCCTCGCCGGTGATTCAGGGCGAATTGCGCGGGTTCGTCTGCCCAATCTCGGCACGCGCAAAACCGGAATTCTGGAGATGGTTTATCAACTGTTACCTGGTCGCACGGGTGGCTCCAGCAGTTTGCAAACGCTGTTTCAACCCGTGCAGTTGCCGGGAGTGGCCACAGGGGTGCCGACCTGCTGGCAGATCGAACTGCCGCCCGAGTGGATGCCATTATCGGCTGATTCCACTCCCTGGTGCTGGGGTTGGCGCGGGATCTATCTGGCGCCCCGCCCTGCCCTCACCGGACGGGATGTGGAAAACTGGTTCCTCGGTGAAGAGGAAGCGGCTCGGCTCGACCCGGAGGTAGCAGAAGCGGTCCCCAGTTTTGTCAGTTGGCGAAGTTCGTTGGCAACTGTGCAGTTAACTCATGTGCCTCAGCAGGCGTGGTTGCTGCTCTGTTCGGTCGTCCTTCTCGCTGTGGGGCTAGCTCTTTCTCTCGTGCCGGGACGCTCCCCTGATAATCCCGATAGTGGGCGTCCCTTCCCGAAGATCCTGCTCGCGCTGCTAGGCGTGGGGCTCGCCTTGCTCGCGTTGCTGGTTCCCAACTTGCTGGCGACGATCGCTTATGGGTGTGAGCCTGGCTTTGCCGTATTACTCCTGGTTCTTGGAGTGCAATGGTTCCTGCACGAGCGCTACCGGCGTCGGGTCGTGCTGCTGCCTGGCTTCAGCCGGATGGGGAGTGGATCATCGCTGGTCCAATCACGAGGCAGCCGGACGGGATCGCGAGAGGAGGGGAGAAACGGACCTCGTTCGTCGCAAACTCGTAAGAACGTCAACGGCGAAGCACGACCGCCTGAACCAAGCACTGTCGACGCGCCGCCGCCCGCGGGAACCTATCCCACTGCGTAAGCAGCACAAAGCCTGTCTACGGATCACTACTTCGGTCGAGAAAAACCATGAAACAGGGCTCCCATCGACGGAAGCAGTTTGGGCTCTCCTGCCTCGCTGCCCTGGTGCTTGGAATGGGTTTGCTCGCCCTCCAGGTTTCATCGGTAAGTGCGGAAGCCGAAGAAACAGCACTCCCTCCGCTCGTAGGCAGACGGATTCTCCTGGATCCCCAAAGTCCAGATTTTGAAAGCTGGCGTGCTCGGCAGGGAACGCTGGTGCAGATGCCACGGAAAGAGTTCGATGATCTCCTACGCCGTGCCGAGGAGATGCGCAAGTCCTGGTCCCCCTCTTCGCGACTCATCGAAGCAGTCTACCGCGGGAGTCTCCATGAACCAGAGTTTCCTCCTCCCAACGGGGTCCTCACCGAACCTTACCTGACGGGGACCGGACAGTGGAAGGTGCATCGGCCAGGGAGAGCGAGTAGCACTCTCCCGTTGACCCCTCTTTCGCTTGCGCTTGGGCAAGTGCGCGTTGGCAATCGCGAGGCGCTCCTGGGAGCATTTGAAAACCGTGAGCTTGGTCTGTTACTGGAAAAGCAGGGAGAGGAGACGGTTTTATTCGATTGGAGCACGCGGGGCGATGAAGCTCCAGATGGCTATCACTTCGACTGGCAAGTGCCCGCCAGCCCTCTTGCGACCCTGGAGTTGGAAGTGCCTGCAGGACGCAAGGTGGAGGTTGCCCCGGAAGGATGTCTGGTGACTGGAGACCTTCCTGCGGAGAACGAGACTTCGCGAATCTGGAAGATTCGCTGCTCGGGCCGAAGTCAGCTGCACATCCTGGTTCGGCGCGGGGAAGAGGCAGAGTCCCGCGAAAAGTCCCCCCTTGTGTTAGTGCGAGGGCAACAGGAGCGCCACACCTTTCGCCCCGAGGGGCTCCATGCAGACTACACCTTCGAACTGGAAGTGTTCCACCACCCCGTGAAACAACTGGTTTTCCCCTGTGATTCCGAACTGGTTCCCTACAACATCCAGGCACGCCAACTGGAACGATGGGAACGGCGACCTGCCACTCCCTCCAGCCCTGCCCAGTTCGTTCTTTTCTGGCAGGAACCGTTGCTTGGACCGGTCACCGTTCGTATTCGATGTCTGGCGCCTGCAGGACGGTTGGTGCCCAAGTCAACAGAGCGTCATATTCACCCTGATCTGGCTGGCGGTCTGCAAATTCGAAGTTGGACCTGTCCCTCGGTCCGGCTTCTTGGTGCAACACCAGGGGGTGAGGCGCTGGAGCTACAATTTCATCCCGATGTTCAGGTGACCGATTGGTCCCCCGGGTCCTTCCGTGTGCAGGAGACAGATCTGGATCCTGGTCGCGGGATGCGGTTGTCACTGACGCAACCGGGACTTCCGGCTTCTGGTGCCCAGCAGATTCGTCCTTCGGGAACGTGCTTGACCCGTGGAGGATTGTGCCATGTCCGCCAGATTGGATGGTGGCAAATTCAAGCGCGGAAGAGTTTATACACACTCCAACTGGATTACGAGGTACAACAAGGGCGCTTCTTTGAAATCCCGATGCTTCTACCGTCCACGTGGGAGGTGGAGCAGGTGGAATCATTGCCCAGAGATGCGATACGAACCTGGACAGTTGGAGCGGCGCCTGCAGGACTCACTCCGGGAATTCTCTCCTCCCAGGGGCGCTCATTACTGCTCATCGAGTTAGCGCGCCCGTTGCAGCGCAACACCACCCCAGATGGCGATCCCATCTCCAAGGAGGGAACGAGTCCGGCACGCGGGAGCGCACTCACCTTGACGGTACGCTTGCGTGCTCGTTCCGGCGGCGGGCCTTCGCGCCAGGGCACCTGGAGTCAGGCGTTCCCCGTTGTTTATCCCCTGGGGTGCCATAGCCAGGAATGTGGCGTGGGAGTTGAGTTCGAGGATCTGCTCTACCGCGCATCCTTTCTTGCCCCTCCCACCAGGGAGCGAATCCCAGAGCGATCCATGGCGGGTGAGGCGGTGATCCCGGAAACTGGGCCCTGGGGCAATCACCCTCCTGTACACTATTTCACCTCCAAGGGAGAACCTGTCCAGGGACTCATTCGACTGACGACCTTACCTGGAAGAGTCCGATCTCGAACGATCAGCGAGGTACGTTTTGGCTCCGATCGGAGCACGGTGGCCACTACCCTGGAGTTGGAGGCAGTAAGCGGGGTTGTCGATGAAATTGATGTGGACATCTCTGCCCGAACCAGGGGTGAGTGGAAATGGTCGGTGCTGGAACCAACCGGAGCGAGCATCACCAAAACGACGCGAATTGGCCTTCCAGAATATGCACGGATCGTGAGTCTTCTTGGTGTCCAAACAAGTTTGGAGGCAGCGCTCCGCATCACTCAATTGCCAGAAGGAGAACGGTGGCGTCTCCGGATCCATCCTCCGCTCACACCCGGAGTACGGATGCGCTTATCCAGCTTGCAAGTGGTCACGGCGAGGCCCGTGCCCGGGGGCGGTGAGCCTGTACAGGCAATTCCGCTCCCGCGAGTGCCAGAAGCGGTCCCTGCCGAGAACGAGGCACGACTCTACCTGGCCTCAGCTGAACCGGCCTCGATTCAAACGATGGGTTTGACCGCGGTGACAGTCTCCAGCCCACGGGGAACGATGAACGCTCCCTGGCGTACCTATCGGGAAGTAAGTGGACCAACACGGCTTGTTCTCCAGGGGCACGTTGCCACCTCCGGAGCGGCCCTCCCCCACACCCTTCCTCCGGTGATTGAACAAGCCTCCTTGCTCACCGTGCTGGATCGGGAGGGGACAAGGCTCCACCAATTTTGTTTCGAGGTGCGGGATTGGGATCAACCGACCTTGCCGATTCAGTTACCCTCTGGGGCCATTCCTCTCTTTGCCCGTGTGGAGAATCGCGCGATAACCCTCTCCATCCCGGTGGTCGATCCCCTGCTACTTGAATTACCCGTCCCACCCGGATCGCCCAGACAGCGAGCACTTCGGTTTGAGATCGTTTATCGGGAACCAGCCTCCTCGTGGCGTTATCTCACCACCATCCCCGTAGCGTATCCGATCCTGCCCATGACCCCGCTCCAAAGGCACCACCGCTGGCGTTTCCCTGCGGGCGTGGTGCCAGTGGGCGATGGTCGGTTGATATGGCGTGCTGGGTCCGCGACGGTGCGAGAAATCCCACTCCTTGAACGAGCCTTTGCACCTTTGTGGTCGCAGACTCCCCCAGTCTCCCCCGAGCAGGAAGGATTACAGGATGCTCGTCGGCGACTGAACGATTTGCTCATACGGAAAAAGACGACACCCTCACTTGGCGAGGTCCTGTGGACACTGGCCTACGAAGTTCGTGCCGATTGGCCTCTGGTAGTGGATCGCGAAGCGCTCACAGCGAGTAGACTCCTGGCACACACGCCGGCTCCCGTGCCGGGCTCTGATACGGCCACGGTCACCACTCCTTTGGAGAATCTTGGGTTGACCTTGATTCCAACGAACGCGGGGTTGTTGCTCACCACGGCTCGTCAGGCGGAAGGTTGGGATGGAGTGGCGAATCGTCCCGTGGGAGGGCTATCGGGACTCACCGACGCAGTCGCCACTGCCGCTGAAAAAGGACAGGATCTCTCAGGGCGCTATCTTCGATTACTCGAATGGCTTCGTTGGCAAACCTCGGGTCTGGCGTCACTCCCAACACCCAATCCTTCCGGGTTGCTTTCGCTCGACGTCCTGGATCAGTACTCCGAATGGGAAGCGATCGAGGGAGGGAGCGAATCACCGCTCTACGTGGTGGAGGATTCTGTCCCCCATGCCTTGGGATTTGGACTGGGCGTTCTGGGGTTCCTGGTGTGGTGGTGGTTGAGCTACCGGCGTGCGCGCTCTGAGAAGGCGACGGAATCGACCACGCCTTCATCTGTGGTTGAGACGAACCACCCATCGCGTGTCCAGCCATTGGTATTTCTGCTCTGGTTGGGGATCACCGGATTGATGGCGATCTGGTTGCCCGTGGCATTGCGTCCCCTGGCCTACTGGCCTCTCGCGGCTGGCTGTGCTGCTGCCATCCTGTGGAGTCTCCGGTTGATTCTTCCTCCGCGCCACAAGGCGCCCCTCAGTTCATCTCATTCCGGAAGCGGCAAACGCTCTTCACCAGGACGAAATCTGGCCGCGTGGCCAACTTCTGCAGTGATCTGCCTGGTCCTTGGCGGAACGCTCCTGGTAGGGGCAGAGCCTCCTCCAATCACTCCCGATGATTCCACCACCGTTTACCTCCTCCCTGGGACGAGCAAGACTCCCGATCAACCGACGGTCCTACTCCCCCAAGCCCTCAAGGAGAAACTGGACCATCTCGCCCAACGCCCTGCCAGTATTCCAACGACACGGGCGGTTCTTCTCCAGGCACGTTATCGGGCCGAGGTAATCAATGGATCAGCACAGGTGAACGCCGAATACCAGGTTTACTGTCGATCTGTCGGAGCCTCTCTCCTGGATGTGCCTCTCGACCGAGTGGCGCTTGTTGGAGATGTGCTGGTGGACGGCGCGCGCGCCTTTCCTGTGGCGCAGCCACTCCCCACCAAGGGATACCAGATAAAGTTGACTGGGCAGGGGTTGCACAAGCTACAACTCACATTTGCCGTGGTTGTGAAAAAACAGGCGAGCGGATTTCGGGAAATGGTCTGCACCCTCCCGCGCCTGGCTCAGAATCACTGGAGGTTTGAAGTACCCGGGAATGCGTCTGCTTTTCAGGCGGTAGTGAAAACTGGTGCGCAACGATCGATTGTGGAGAACCAAAAAACCTATCTCGAAGTCGATCTTGGTCCGGTGCGCTCGCAGGACGAGGGAGCATCCCCCAATGAGCAAACTGGCGGTTCCATGCCGGTCGAATTTCGCTGGTTGGAGAAGGACGCGACCGAGTCTCGTCCTCCGCAGATTCACTTTCAGGAAGCGTATCTCTGGGATCTTTCCAGCGAAAATCAGCGTCTTCGAGGGGTTATTCAGTACGAAATCAAGAATGGCTCCACGACCAATCTGCTGATCGAGATTCCATCCTCCTTGCGTGTGACCACGATCCAGGTACAGCGACCCGTATCAGCGGAAAAGCAGACCCTGGCCCCGGTGCGACTCCGAAACTGGTACGTTGTGCCCGCGGGACCAGGGAAACCAAGTCTGGCGCACCTTGATTTTCAGGGGCCAGTCACGGGTACGGTCGAAGTGCTCCTTTCCCTGGTTCCCCTGGATTCTCTCGAAGAGAGGAATCGGACTGGTGCCGTCGCACGTATCCATCTACCCTTGCCAGAACCGCGAGGGATTCCCCTCCCCGATCATAGCTACCTGGCGTTTCGAACGGTTGACCTCCAGGCTCGACCAGAGACGGTGCTGCGGGTAACTGCGATCGAGGCGAAGGAGTTCCCCAACTGGTTCGGGAAGGCACTTGGCGATTCTGCCTCTGGAAGCTCGGCCTACAAGATCCGACGTGAACCCGGACGTACCCCCCTGCTCAGGTTGCGCGTCGAACCGTTCCTTTCAGATCGGTCTGCTCAGCAGCAACTCATCTGGCGTGTTGGACCTCAACAGGGAGTTACTTTCCAACTTGGTATCGAGGTGACATCCTCACGGAAGGATCTTTCGTTGGTGGAGTGGGATTTACATCCGTCGATGGTGGTCTCCCAAGTGCAGGGTTCCCTCGTCAGCCAGTGGAGCCAGAGCGGAACACGTCTCCAGGTGTGGTTACGGCGCTCGGTGGAGCGAACGGAGATTCGATTCCACGGATATCTTCATCCGGAAGGCCCGCATCGTGTTCTGCATGATCAGATTGGACAGGTCCACCATGACTTGGGGCGGATTCTGCTGAATGCTGGATGTTTGCGTTGTCCCGGTACATTTCCCATGCTTCCCGCGCTTGTGGCAACAGTGATCGCGCCGGCGAAAGCGGTTGTTCTCCCCGGCTTTTCGCTGGTTGGTGTGCGGACCTGTAACACTCAGCTGATGGTCAACCCGGCACCGGTAGTGGAAGGCCCGCCAGCGTTGATTGGCTGTATCCTCCAAAACAACTGGCAACGGAGTCCAGGAGCGCCTGTTGGCTCCCTTGCGTTTCAAACAACCGGGGCGACACGGCTCTCACCGCTGGTCGTTCAGCTAATCGCTCCACCTGCCATTCCTGTGGAAACGTTCACGACCATTTCACGTCTGGATCGCCAGATTCAGTATCAGGTGCACCTGATGGGTCCATCCGCGGGAACCACACTCGAGGTGGAAATTCAGGGAGTGGATAGCACCGAGGTCACGTGGGAGGTGAGTGGCGCGATCAAGCGACGCGATCTGGCCATGGCAGGTGGGGGACGGTTACTTACTCTGGAACTCCCCACACGCATCGCCTCGGGGACAAGGGCAACTCTGACCGGTCAGTTTCCGCTGGAGCGCCTCACGCACGGAATCCCTTTTCCTCTCGTTCAGGTCCGGGGAGCGAGGTTGCCCGTTCCGGGATGGCTCGCAGTTGGACCGACTCTGGCGATCCCCCCAGGTTTTCCTGGAACACGTATCCAGGGTAGTCTGCATGGGTGGACCGCGGAGTTGGAGCGCGCTCGCCGAACCGGAGCAACGGTCTATCAAGTGGACGGTTCGCTGGCTGGACATCATCTGGATCTGGAACGCGAGGGACGTGGCAGCACCGAGATTGAGGTGCTCCATCGGGAGGTGGTTGTTTATCCCACACGAGATGGTCAATGGTTGCATGTGGGCACCTGGTGGATTCATCATTCCGAACCGGCTGTCTGGTTCCTCAAGATGTCTCCAGAAGCTGTGGTACGAAGTGTGGAGATTGAATCGCAATCGGTTCGTGCGGAGCGAGTTGTCCTGGAAAAACGAGCCAGCGACGAGAAACCGTGGGATCTGGGCATTCCCCTGGAAGGACACTCGCGGACCAAGCTGGTACACCTCTGCTGGATCGACCGTTCGCCCGAATCAGGGGAATTTCCAAACGGCAACACGCGCGTGCTTGTTCCCCCTGGGTATACCGCGGATTTGGTCGCTTCGCGCTCGGGTTCCCTCGCGCTGATTCGACAGGAATTGACCCGAGCAGCGGTAGAAGACCAGGTAGGGGGGCGGACACTCACCTCCGCGATGAGCAAGGACCAACGTGAGGATTGGCTTCGCTGTCAGCGGCGTTTCGCTCGGGCGTGTCAGGCTGTCGAGGTGCTTTTGCTTGGAGTGCGAAATGCTCGCCGCGATGCCAGTCAGGAGGACGAGGTCGAGGAGTGCCAGGCGCGCTTGAGCACGTTACGGCAGGAAAATGAAAAACGGGCAAGCCAGTATGGGATGAACGAACTTCGTCGACAAGCGGAACAGGAGGCAAAAGCGAGCTTGCAGGGACGTCTTCGTCATCAAGACAGCTGGAGTGAAAGTGATCTGGTGCCACGACCAGGCACCTGGTGGTATCTGGATTCGGAAGAACCCTTTCAGATTCGCCCGGTGGACTCTGCGCTTCGTCGAGTTGGGAGTTCACTGGC